>JACRDA010000390.1 GCA_016212965.1 Myxococcales bacterium | reverse complement strand
GCTCGAGCGCACCCGGCCACGTTCGGGTGGGCCGCGCGCGCGTCGCGGGCCCGTCGCGCCGGCCGCGCCGGTCGCGCCCGCGCCGGCGGCGATCGAGGTGGTCGGCGCGCGCGAGCACAACCTCGCGAACGTGTCGGTCGCCATCCCGCACGGCAAGCTCGTCGTCGTGACCGGGCCGAGCGGCTCGGGCAAGAGCACGCTCGCCTTCGACGTCGTCTTCGCGGAGGGGCAGCGCCGCTTCCTCGAGACGCTGAGCCCGTACGCGCGCCAGTTCCTGCCCGCGATGCCGCGCCCCGACGTCGACCGCGTGTCGGGCGTGCCCCCGTCCATCGCGCTCGAGCAGCGCACCGCCCGGCCCGGCGCGAGCTCGACCGTCGCGACCGTGACCGAGATCGCCCATTACCTGCGCCTGCTCTACGCCAAGCTCGGCGTCGCGCACTGTCCCGACTGCGACCGGCCGGTGCGGGCCACGACGCGCGACGAGCTCCACGCGCGCCTCGCCGCGCGCGGCCGGGGCGTGGTGCTCGCACCCGTCGTGCGCGCCAGGAAGGGCAGCTATCTCGAGGTGTTCGACGCCGCCGCGCGGACCGGCATTCGCGAGGCCATCGTGGACGGCAAGCGCGTGTCGACCGACACGCCCCCGCGCCTCGCGAAGCGCCTCGAGCACTCGATCGACCTCGTCATCTTCGAGGGCGAGCTCCGGCGTCTCGAGCGTGCGGCCCTCGAGCGCGCGCTCGCGCTCGCGAAGGGGCAGGTCGCGCTCGTGCCCGCGGGCGTCGACCCGACCGAGGCCACGGCGCGCGGCGCGGTCGAGCTCTACTCCACGAGCCGCGTGTGCGACGGCTGCGGGCGCGCCATCCCGGAGCTCGATCCGCGCTGGTTCTCCTTCAACACGAAGCAGGGCCGCTGCGACACCTGCGAGGGCAGCGGGGTCGAGGGCGGCCCCGCCACGCTCGACCTCGAGCGCGACGAGGACGAGGTGCCGCCCGCGTGCACGCGCTGCGGCGGTTCGCGCCTCGCACCCGTGCCGCGCGCCGTGCGGCTGTGCGGCGCGCGCTACCACGAGCACCTCGCCCTCGGCGTCGACGCGATGGTGCGCGCCGCCGATGCCCTGCGTTTCACCGGCGACGAGGCGCGCATCGCCGAGGCGCCGCTCGCCGAGCTGCGGCGCCGGCTCGCGTTCGTGCGCCAGGTGGGGCTCGGCTACCTCGGGCTCGACCGGCGTGCCGAGACGCTGAGCGGCGGCGAGATGCAGCGGCTGCGCCTCGCGGCGCAGCTCGGCAGCGGGCTCACGGGCGCCCTCTACGTGCTCGACGAGCCGACGGTGGGCCTGCACCCGCGCGACACGCGGCGCCTGCTCGACAACCTGCGCGCCCTCGTCGCGATGGGCAGCACGGCGCTCGTCGTGGAGCACGTCGCCGACACGATCCGCGCCGCCGACGAGCTCATCGACCTCGGGCCGGCGGGCGGCCGCGGCGGCGGGCGCATCATGGCGTCGGGACCGCCCGCGCGCGTGCTCGCCGATCCCGCCTCGCCGACCGGACGCGCGCTCGCGGCCGAGCGCGACATGGTGGCGGCCCGCCGGCGCCTGAGGCCGCCGGACGCCTGGATGACGCTGCGCCGCGTGCGCGCCCACAACGTGGCCATCGACGAGCTCCGCCTGCCCGTCGGAAGGCTGTGCGTGGTCGCTGGCGTGAGCGGCTCGGGCAAGAGCACGCTCGTGCGCCAGGTGCTCTACCCGAACGCGCGCCGCGCGCTCGAGCGCGCGGGCAAGTCGGCCGTGCGCCCCGCGCGCGCGGAGCGCGCGGCCGCCGGTGGGCTGCCGGAGCTCGAGCTGCCCCCGGGCGTGGCGCGCGTGCTCGCCGTCGACCAGTCGCCGATCGGGCGGACGCCCCGCTCGGTGCCGGCCACCTTCCTCGGCATCTGGGACGAGATGAGGAAGCTCTTCGCGGCGAGCCCCGAGGCGCGCGCGCGCGGCTACAAGGCCACGCGCTTCTCGTTCAACTCGACGGCCGGCGGGCGCTGCGAGGGCTGCGACGGCAACGGCCTCATCGCGCACGAAATGGCCTTTCTGCCCGACGTGAAGACGGTGTGCGAGGCCTGCGGCGGGCTGCGCTTCGAGCCGCAGACCCTCGAGGTGAGCTACCTCGGCTGCAGCATCGGCGCGGCGCTCGCCCTCACCGCGGAGGAGGCGCTCGCCCGCTTCCACGCGCACCGCCGGATCGCCCGGCCGCTCGAGACCCTGTGCGATCTCGGCCTCGGCTACGTCGCGCTCGGCCAGGGCTCGCCGACGCTCTCGGGCGGCGAGGCCCAGCGCCTCAAGCTCGCTGCCGAGCTCACCGCCGGGGCGGCCCACAAGCCCACGCTCTACGTGCTCGACGAGCCCACGACGGGGCTCCACCACAGCGACGTGGCGAGGCTCATCCGCGTGCTCGGCGCGCTCGCCGAGCGCGGCGACAGCCTGGTGGTCATCGAGCACCACCCGGCGGTCATCGCGGCCGCGGACCACGTGGTGGAGCTCGGTCCGGAGGGCGGTGAGGCGGGTGGGCGCGTCGTGTGCGAGGGGCCGCCGGAGCTGGTCGCCCGCGCCCGCACCGCGACGGGCGCCGTGCTCGCCGAGCTCTTCGCGCGCTGAGCCCCGCCCGTCGGGGGTGCCTCTGGTAGGCTCCGGCCGTGGTCCCGAGCACGCCCGGCGGAATCCCGCGCGCCGCGCCCTTGCGCGTGCCGCCGTTCGCGCTCGGCGCGGACGAGCTCCACCTCTGGTGCACCGACCCCGGGGCCGTCGCGGCTCCGGCGCACCTCGCGGCCTGCGAGGCGCTGCTCGGCGACGACGAGCGGCAGCGGCGCGACGCCTTCGTCCTGCCGACCGGCCGCCACGAGCAGCTCGTGACGCGCGCGCTCGTGCGCACCTTGCTCGGCCGCTACCTCGGCGTCGCCCCGAAGGCGCTCCGCTTCGCGCCGAACCCGTGGGGGCGGCCCGAGCTCGTCTGGCCCGGGCGCGCACCCGTGACCTTCAACCTCGCGCACGCCCGCGGCCTCGTCGTGTGTCTGCTCGCCGCCGCGCACGACGGGCGGGCCGTGGGGGTGGACGTCGAGAACGTGGTGCGGCGCACGCCACCGCTCCACGTGGCCGATCACTTCTTCGCTCCGGCCGAGGTCGAGGCCCTCGCGGCTCGCCCGCCGGACGCGCGCGGGCGCCGCTTCTTCGAGCTCTGGACGCTGAAGGAGTCCTACATCAAGGCGCGGGGCATGGGCCTCGCCATCCCGCTCGACGGCTTCGCGTTCGAGCTCGACGCCGCGCCGTCGATCCGCATCGACCTGCGGCCGGACGTCGGCAGCGACGCGGGCGCCTGGCGCTTCCGGCTGCACGAGCCGACCCCGGAGCACCTCGTGGCGATCGCCGTCCGCGACCCTCGGCCGCGTGACCTCCGCCTGTGCGTGGCCCATGCAGCGCCGCTCGCCGGCCCGCTCGCCGGCTGAGCGAGCGGGTGGGGTCGACGCTCCCTCACTTGATGTGGGGCGGCGGCGGCGGATCGGGTGGCGGGTAGAACGGCTTGACCGTCGGGCGCGGCAGCGGATCCGGCGGAGGCGGGTACGGCTTCTGGAGCGAGGGCGGGGGCAAGGGGTCGGGCGGCGGCGGGTAGCCCTTGGTGCCGGTCCACGGCGGTGGCGGCGGGTCGGGCGGCGGGTAGGCGTGCGACCCGGTGTACGGCGGCGGTGGCGGATCGGGCGGCGGCAGGGCGGTCGTGCCCGCGTCGATCACGGGCGGGGGCAGCGGGTCGGGGGGCATCGAGTAGTCGAGGCCCCCGGCGTCGGCTGGCTTCACGTCGACGTGCGGCGGTGGCGGCGGATCGGGCGGCGGGTACTTGTGGTCGCAGCCGAGCGGCGCGAGGGCCAGGGTCGCGGCACCCGCGGCCGCTAGGCCCCGCCACCGCGCGCTCTGCTCGGGCTGCGCGGTCGCGCGCCGTCGCCGCGGGCCGAGTGCCGCGCGCGCGATCTCGTCGGTGGCCCAGGCCACGAGCTCCTCGAGATGGGCGTTCGCGGCCACGACCTCGCGCGTCGTGCGCCCGGTGAAGTCCTCGTGTGCCGCGGGCTCGGCCGCGAGCGGCGAGCTCGCGAAGTCGAAGATCTTCTCCATGCGCTCGGCGCAGTCGAGGTTCACGGTGCGCGTGACGTCGTCGCACATCTGGCGCAGGGCCGGCGTGAGCGCCTCCGGGTAGTACTGCCGCAGGAGGTGCACGTGGTAGCCGAGCCCGAGGGTCGAGTTCATGAGCCCGTCGCAGCGGAAGTTGCGGTCGAGGAACGCGCTCGCGAAGACGCGGAAGGCGCGCTCGGCGCGCGGCTCGCGGATGTGGTAGTCCCAGCCGAACACGTCGCCGATGAGCCGGTCCTCGCGGGCGAGCTTCGTCATGAGCGGCGTGCCCACGTAGATCTCGGTGCGGCAGAAGTTCATCGGCACCGTCGCGTAGTCGCGCAGAAAGCGGAAGCTCTCGCGCAGGCTCTCGAGCGTCGACTCGGGGTCGAAGACGAGCATGTTGAAGCAGGTGTAGACGTCGCGCTCCTGCAGAAAGCCGAGCGCGCGCCGGTTCTCCGCGAGGTCGACCCCGCGCCCGAGCGTCCGCAGCCCCTGCGTGGAGCCCGCCTCGATGCCGAGGTACACACGCAACAGGCCGATGTCGCGCAGCACCTCGAAGACGTCCTCGTTCACGTCGTCGGGGCGCGCCTTGACGACGAGCGAGATGTCGTCGACCCCGCGGCGCCGCAGCGCGTCCCGGAGCGCCGTGACCCGCGCGAGGTCCGTCGCGCGGTCGCGGACGAAGAAGTCGTCGTCGTGGAAGACGAACATGCGCACGCCGCGCTTGCGACGCAGCTCGGCCATCTCTTCGGCCACGTTGTCGGCGCTGCGCATGCGGTACTTCGGGCCGCCGGCGCTCTTCAGGTAGGCGTGGATGCAGCAGAAGGTGCAGTGCCCGAAGCAGCCCCGCGAGCCCACGAGGAAGGCGGCCGGCACGCCGAGGTGCAGTTGCGGCTCGCCGACCCGCTCGGGGAAGGGCAGGGCGTCGAGGTCGGCGACGAGGCCCCGGCTCGGCGTCGCCTGGACGGCGCCGTCGGCGTCGCGGTAGGCGAGGCCGCGCACGGCCCCGAGGGTCGCCGGGGTCGCCCCGGCCGCCACGGCGGCACAGAGCTCGGGCAGGGTCTCTTCGCCCTCGTGGCGCACCACGCTATCGAGGGCCTGGAACGCCTCGAGCAGCTCGCGGTAGGCGAAGGTCGGGAAGTGGCCACCCGCGGTGACGTGCCCGCGGTAGCCCCCCGCGCGCAGCGCGGTCGCCAGCTCGCCGAACTCCCGCGCACGGAACTGGAACGTGGCCGACATGCCCACGAGCTCGGGCCGGGCGCGCAGCACCGCGGCGACGACCCCCGCCTGCTGCGCCGGGCGGTCGAACGCCACGAGCTCGAAGGTGTGCCCCGCGCCCTTCAGCGCGGCTGCCAGGTAACGCAACGCGAGGTTCTCTTCCAGCTCCGCACCAACGAGGACGACGTGCATGATCCCTCCGCGATGCCGGGGCTCGTGCCGCCCCGGCCGTGCCGGCGGTGAGCCGGGTCGGCGCACCGCAATTCCGTCGTCTGAACGCATGTCCTGCGCCCAGATCGCCCTGACCGAGGACGTTGGACCGCCCCCGCGCCGCCCATCCGCGCGCTCGCGCGCTCGGAAATTCGGCCGCGCGGATGGGCTGCGAGCAACCCCCGTGCCGCCCGAAGGTCAATTGGGATCATGACGGGGCGCGACTTTTGCAGATAGCTGTGGAATGGTGGTGGGGCTGTAGGTCGAAGCGGAGAGTGGCCAATGGCACAAAGGGTGTCCTTCACGGAGTTTCTCAGCTGCGGCGAGTGTCCCGTCGGTTCCGTCTCGGGGTGCGCGAAGGGCTCGCGCTGCCCGCTCGTCGACCGACGCCGCCCCGCAGGGACGCTCCTCTACGTGGTCGGTGAGCCGGTCGAGACCGTGTGGTTCATCAAGTACGGCGCGGTGATGCTCTCGCGGGCGGCGGACGACCGCCGCGGCGAGGGCACGCCCTGGGCCGTCCGCCGGCGCGGCTCCTTCCTCGGCCTCGAGGGGCTCGTGCGGCCCACCTACCTCGACTCCGCGCGCGCCCTCACCGACGTGACGCTGTGCGGCGCGCCGCGCACCGACGTGCTCCAGTGGCTCGGCAGTACCGACGGCGGCGCTCGCGTCCTGCTCGAGGGCATGCTGCTCGCGCAGAGCGCCGACACGCCGCGCCGCACCAACGCGGACGGCAGCGCCCTCGAGCGCGTGGCGGCCTGGCTCTGCGAGAGCTCGGCCGACAACTCCGTCCTCACGTTGCCGCGGCGCGTGGTGGCCGGCCTGCTCGGCATGCAGCCCGAGACGCTGTCGCGCTGCCTCGCCGCGCTCTCCGACCAGGGTGCTCTGCGCGTCACGCGCCGGAGCATCGAGGTCACGAGTCGCGACAAGCTCGAGAGCATCGCGACCGGCGCCTGAGCCAGGCTCGTCGTCGTCCGTCGAGCACGCCCTTCGGGGCTGCCCGAGCGTCGTACGCGTCGCGGCGGGGTGACGACTGCCAGAACACGCTTTGTCGCGGCGCCGTGCGCGGAGTTGACCGGCGTCACGGGCGCGGTTGGGCCGGCGTGTAGCGTTCCTGCCGATCTCTCGGTGCCCTGGTCGGTGTCGCGTTCGGAGGCAGACGTCATGATGCAGGAGAGCCCGGTTCGGCTGGCGGTCACGTCGCGCCCGCGCGCGCGGTGGATCGCGATCGTCGCAGGCGCGGCGCTCGCGGTTCTCGGCGGCGCGGCAGGGTGCAACAGCGCAGACTCCACGGACGCACCGCCAGGGACGGGCGGCACCGGCGTCGGCGGCCACGCCGGCGCGGGCGGCACCGGCAACGTCGGCACCGGTGGGAGCGGCGGCAGCGGCAACTTCGGGGCCGGTGGCACCGGCAATCTCGGGGGTGGAGGCACCGGCAACGCCGGAGGCGCCGGCGGTGCGCTCACCGGTGGCGGCGGCGCCGGCAACGCGGGCGGCGGCGGCGCCACCGGCGGCAGCGGCGGCGCAGGCGGGGGTGGCTCCGTGTGGCCGGCCGCATGCAGCCTGTGCCACGGCGGCCCCCAGAATCCGGCACCGCCCGTCGACCTCGGGCAGAACGTGGCGACGACCTTCCCGGGCGTCGGCGCGCACCAGGCGCATCTCGGGGCGTCCAGCTGGCACCACGACGTCGCGTGCACCGAGTGCCACATCGTCCCGGTCGTCCCGGGCTGGGACCCGGCCGTGCCGACGCACCTCAACGGCGCGCAGAACCTCGTGTGGGGCCCGATCGCCCAGACGGGCACCTTCGACCAGCCGAATCTCACCTGCAGCGGCGTCTACTGTCACGGCGGCACGCTGAAGGGTGACAACGGCATCGATCCGCCGTCGAACCGCGTGCCCCACTGGACGACCGTCGACGGTTCCCAGGACGCCTGCGGCAGCGCGTGCCACACGCTGCCACCCGGCGGCGGCCACCCGCAGCAGGACGCCTGCGAGAAGTGCCACGGCGCGGTGCTCAGCGCCTTCGATGCCGCCAACCCGGCTGCCTCCACGTGGGCCGATCGCACGCTGCACGTGAACGGCACGGTCGAGTCGGGGCCGCTCACCTGCACCACCTGCCACGGCGACGCGAACCTCGCGCAGATCAACCCGCCGCTCGGCACGGCGGGCGAGACCGCCACCAACCAGGCGGCCGTCGGCGCTCACGTCGCGCATCTGGCCACGGCGCCGGGCTGGCACAGGGTCGTCGGGTGCACCGACTGCCACGCGCTGCCGGCCAGCGTGCTCCACTTCGACGGCACGACCGACTTCGCCTGGTCGGCGCTCGCGACCTCGGACGGCGCGACGCCGGCGTACGACGGCGGCTCGACGAGCTGCACGAACGCCTACTGCCACGGCACGACGCTGCTCGGCGCCAAGGTCGGCGGCACCGTGAGCCGCACGCCGAACTGGACGGTGGTGAACGGCACCTACGACGCGTGCGGCACCACCTGCCACACGAACCCGCCCGGCGGCGGCCACGCGCCGAGCACCGCGTGCGAGACGTGCCACGATCAGGTCGTCGCGAGCTACGACGTCGCGAACCCGGCGGCGACCGTGTGGGCCGACGCCTCACTCCACATCGACGGCCTGGTCGAGGTCGCCAACCTCACCTGCACGAGCTGCCACGGCGACGCGGTCCAGGGGAACGTCAACCCGCCGTACGGCACCAACGGCGAATCGCTGACCACCGACCCGGCGGTCGGCGCGCACGCGGCCCACCTCGCGGCGGGCACCGGCTGGCACCGCGACGTCGCGTGCACAGACTGCCACACGGTGCCGGTCTCGACCTTGCACTCGAACGGTGTGACCGAGCTCGCCTGGTCGGCGCCCGCCAATGCGGACGGCGCGGTCCCCGACTACGCCTTCGGCTCGACCACCTGCAGCGCCGTCTACTGTCACGGCGCGACGCTGCTCGGGCCGAACCCGGGCGGTGTCGTGAACCGTACGCCGGACTGGACGCTCGTCGACGGCACCTACGACGCGTGCGGCACCACCTGTCACACGAACCCGCCCGGCGGCGCCCACTCGAGCAGCACGGCCTGTCAGAGCTGCCACGACCAGGTGATCTCGGGCTACGACCCCGTCGGCAAGACGGCCACCTGGGCGAACGGCGCGCTCCACGTGAACGGCACGGTCGAGGTGTCGAACCTCACCTGCACGAGCTGTCACGGCGATTCGGTCCAGGGCAACGTCAACCCGCCCTACGGGACGCAAGGCGAGATCCTCACGAGCGAGGCGGCCGTGGGCGCGCACGAGGCGCACCTCGCGGCGGGCTCGGGCTGGCACCGCGACGGCCAGTGCGTCGATTGCCACACCGTGCCGGCCTCGACGGGCCACTCGAACGGGGTGACGGACTTCAGCTGGGGCGCTCCCGCGAACGCGGACGGCGCGAGCCCCGTGTACGACCTCGTGCAGACGAGCTGCACCGACGCCTACTGCCACGGCGCGACGCTGCGCCCGCCGAAGGCCGGCGGCGCGGTGAGCCGCACGCCCGACTGGACGACCGTGAACGGCACCTACGACGCGTGCGGCGACACCTGCCACACGAACCCGCCCGGCGGGGACCACGTCGCGCACACGGACTGCACGATCTGCCACACGAACGTCATCGCCACCTTCGACCCCGGCAACCAGACGGCCACCTGGGCGAACGCCGCCCTGCACGTCGACGGCGTCAAGCAGTGGAACGACTACCACGACCTGGCGCAGTGGACGGCGCCGAAGGGCCAGGCGAATCACCACGGCAGCGGCTACTTCATCCCGAACCACCAGCGCGACGAGCACGGCACCTTGTGCAGCGACTGCCACGGCGCCAACCTCGACGGCGGCACGGTGGGCGTGTCGTGCAACGACACGAGCGCGGGTTGCCACAACGGCAAGGACTGGAAGGACTGCACCTTCTGCCACGGCACCGGGCCCTCGCAGAGCAACCCGCCGCTCGGCGTCGCCGACGAGACCTTGACCAACACCCTCGCCGTCGGCCGCCACGTCGCGCACCTGACGTCGAGCGCGAGCCACGTGGCGTTCGCGTGCGTCACCTGTCACGTGGTGCCCGGCGCGGGCAACACCGGCCACGCGGTCGAGTACGTTCCGAGCGCCAACCTGTCGACGCCGGGCCACCACGGCGACCTCACCTTCACGCTCGGCGGCACCGGTACCACCTGGAACGTGAACGCCACCCAGGGCGCACCCGCGACGGCGCGCGGCACCTGCGTGCGGGCGTGCCACGGCAACGGTCGGGGCGGGCTGCCCGTCGTCACCCCGTACTGGGCCGGCGGCAACTGGCCCACGGCGAACGTGTGCGGCAACTGCCACTCGGCGAATCCGAACAGCGGCGAGCACAGCAAGCACGCCGGCGAGGTCGGGTGCTCCGCATGCCATCCGGGCGCCAACACCTCGACCCACATGAACGGCACCGAGACGGTGAACGGCACCATCAACGGCATCCCGGGGCAGGGCGGTGGCAGCGTGATCACGATCCCGCCGGGTGGGGTCTGCGGGCCACGGTGGGGCTGCCAGGGCAACTGCCACGGCAAGAACCACGGGCCGGAGTGCTGGCCCTAGCGCCGCGGCAATCCCACCGGTGCCGTCGCCCACGGACGGAACCGTAGACGTAGACGTTGACGTCGTCGTGGACGTGGACTTCGACGTCTACGTGGACTTGGACGACCCAGCGTGGACGGCTCTCCGATCCCCTTCGAGAGCATCGCGACTGCGCCCTCGAGCAGTTGGAGCCCCCGGTCGTAGCGCCCCCGCCCGTGGCGACTCCCTTACTCAGCGGGTGCCACGGGCGCTTCGCACGCGGGCGCCCCCGCTGGCGCGAGCGCGCCGGACGAGCTGGACCGTGCTCCGCGCCCCGCGCGCCCGGCGGCTTCAAGTGTGCGAAGTCGCACGCCCGATCGACCCGCGAGCCAGGGTAGGCATCTCGCGCACTAGATGCGCCCTCGGACGACAGGTAGGCGGCCGACGAATTGCATCCGTCTTCCGTCGGGGCTCACGGGCTCGGCGCGCGGGCACCCCGCGCAGCCCCCAAGTGCCGGCCGAATGCAGCGCCGCTCCGCGCCTGGCCGCCGACCGAGCGACCGGGGGGCCGCGGCGGATCGGAGGGTGTCGGAACGCTGCCCCCTGTCGAAATTCTGACACACCGACTTGATCCGGGGCGCTGGCTCCTCTATGGGGGTGCGCCTGAAGTCTCCCCCGCCATGAAGCTCGAGCCCGCCCCGCAGAGCCCCGCCGAGACCCTCGGCCGCCGGGCAGCCGTGGTGCTCGAAGGAGAGGACCGATGACGACGCCGGTGTTCCTGTTCCCAGGGCAGAGCTCGCGTTATCCCGGCATGTTCGAGCGCCTGTTCGAGCGTGCGCCGGAGGAGGCGCGGACGGCGGTCGGGGTGGCCTCCGAGGTGCTGGGCCGCGATCTGCGCGCCCACTACCACCCCTCGAACGCGGGTGCCTTCCTCACGAACCGGGACGTGCAGCTCGCGGTCTTCATCGCGAACCACATCTACAAGTGCGCGCTCGAGCGCGCCGGCGTGCGCGCCGACTACTCCCTCGGGCTCAGCCTCGGCGAGTACAACCACCTCGTCCACATCGGGGCCATCGACTTCGACGACGCCGTCGAGCTCATCGACGCCCGCGGCGCCGCCTACGACGCCGGACCCGAGGGCGTGATGGTGTCGGTGTTCCCGCTGCCGCTCGACGAGCTCGAGCCGGTGCTCGCCGCGGCGCGCGCGCACGGGCCCCTGTTCGTCGCGAACCTGAACTCGCCGACCCAGAACGTCATCGCCGGCTCGCGCGCGGCGGTCGAAGTGGCCGTCGCGGCGCTCGAGGAGGAGCACGGCTGCTCGTGCGTGCTCATCGAGCAGCGCATCCCGATGCACTCGCCCACGTTCCGGCCCACGGCCGACCTCTTCCGCCCCGCGCTCGAGCGCGCGCCCTGGCGCCGCCCGGAGCTGCCCTACCTGCCGAACGTGCTCGGCCGCTTCGAGGACGATGCGCGCCCCGAGCGCATCATCGAGCACCTCACGCGCCACGTGTACAGCCCCGTGTACTGGCGCGACTCGATCGACTACGTGGGCGAGCTCGTACCGGACGCGGCCTTCATCGAGGTCGGGCCCCGCGCCGTGCTCTACAACCTCTTGTCGCGGTCCTGGCGCAAGAACCGCCGCTTCAAGACCGACCACGGCGACGAGGCTCCGCGCCCGCTCGCCGAGCTGGCGCTGGAGCTCGCGCATGGAGCCTGACACGCTGACGGCGCTCACGCGCGCCGGCAAGAAGCGTCCCATCTGGACGCCCGGGCCGGCGACGCGCGTGGTCGACTACGGGCGCGACGTCGTCGAGCGCCTGCTGCCGCACCGCGACCCCTTCCTGTTCGTCGACCGCATCACGGCCGTCGACCTCGCACAAGGGGCGCTCCGGGGCATGCGCCGCATCGACCCCGACGACCCCTTGTTCGTAGGTCACTTCCCGGGCCAGCCCATCTACCCGGGCGTGCTGCAGGTCGAGACGATGGGCCAGCTCGGCTGCTGCCTGCCGGCGTTCCTGAAGAGCGGCCAGGCCGAGGTCGGCGCGGACGCGAAGCCCGTGAACGTGCGGGCGCTCAAGATCCACACGGCGACCTTCCTCGCCGAGGTGTTGCCCGCTGACGAGCTCACCATCCTCGTCAAGCTCGTCGAGGGCGACGACTACGGGGCGATCTGTTCGGGACAGTTGCTGAAGGGTGACGTGATCACCGTCTTTGCGGTCATGGAGGTCTACCTTGTCGAAGGGTAAGCGCATTGCAGTCACGGGGATGAGCATCAACACGCCGCTCGGCGACACGCTGCCGGGCTTCCTCGACGGGCTGCTCGCCGGCCGCTCGGCGCTGTCGAACTGGAAGACGATCGACGTCTCGCGCTGCTACTCCAAGGTCGGCGCCGATCTGTCGGAGTACGACGTCGCGAAGAAGGTCGCGTCCTTCGAGGGCAAGATCCCCGCGGACGTGTGGAAGCGCCTGCGCAAGCTGGTGTCGAAGGCGCCGTGGTCGACCAAGCTGTCGATGCTGCTCGCCGTCGACGGCTGGCTCGACGCCGGCCTGTTCCAGGTCGAGGGCATCGACACGACGCGCGTCGCGTCGATCGTCGCCGGCCACAACATCAACTTCAACTACCAGTACCAGAATCGGCTGCAGTACGCCGAGGAGCCCGACTACATGGACTCCCTCCTGGCGCTGACCGGTCTCGACACCGACCACGCCGGCTCGGTGTCCGAGGTGCTCAACGTGCGCGGCCCCATCTATACGGTGGGCTCGGCCTGCGCGTCGGCCAACACGGCGCTGCGTCTCGCGATCGACGAGCTGCGCTACCACGGCAACGACTACGCGATGGTGGTCGGGGCGGTGCTCGACTTCTCGCCGGTGGAGCTGCACGCCATGGCGCTCATGGGCGCCATCACCTTCCAGAGCTTCAACGACACGCCCCAGAAGGCGAGCCGGCCCTTCGACACGAAGCGCGAGGGCTTCGTGCCGGCGCACGGCGGGGGCGTCATGGTGCTCGAGGACCTGGAGCAGGCGAAGAAGCGCGGCGCCAAGATCTACGCCGAGATCCTCGCGGTCGAGACGAACTCCGATGCGAACCACCTGCCGAGCCCGAGCGAGGAGGGCCAGAGCCGCCTCATGGCGCGGTTGTTGAAGGAGTGCGAGCTCGCGCCCGAGCAGATCGACTACATCAACGCCCACGCCACCTCGACGCCGCTCGGCGACCTGACCGAGACGCGCTCCATCAAGCGCGTGTTCGGCAAGCACGCCTACAAGCTCAAGGTCAACGCCACGAAGTCCATGCTCGGCCACACCTGCTGGGCGGCTCCGGCGGTCGAGAGCATCGCCGCGATCCTGCAGATGAACGGCGGCATGCTCCACCCGTCGATCAACATCGAGAACATCGACCCCGAGATCGACCTCGACGTGTGCAATGGCAAGAGCGTGGAGCACGCCGTGCGCTACTGCATGAAGAACTCGTTCGGCTTCGGCGGCATCAACGCCGTGAGCATCATGCGCACGCCGTCGGCGGAGGAAGCGAACCTCGGCGCGCTCGGCGCGGAGCTGCGCCGCCTCGGGAGGAAGTCGTGATCTTCTTCGTCAGCGGCGGCTCGCGCGGCATCGGCGAGGCCATCGTCCTCGAGGCCGCCAAGCAGGGCCACGACGTCGCGTTCACCTACAACGCGAACCGCGCGGCCGCCGAGAGTGTCGCCGTCAAGGCGCGCGACATCGCGCCCAAGGGACGGTTCAAGTTCTACGAGCTCGACGTGCGCGACTCCGCCGCCGTCGAGCGCGTGGGCGACACGGTGCTCGACGACTTCGGCAGCGTCGAGGTGGTGGTGCCGAACGCCGGCGTCAACCTGAACGGCCTCGCGGCCCACATGTCCGACGACGACTGGCGCTTCGTCATCGACACGAACCTGACGGGCAGCTTCTTCTGCGCGCGGCAGTTCCTGCCGACCATGGTGGCGAACCGCTTCGGGCGCATCATCTTCGTCTCGAGCCTGGGGCGCGCGGGCGTGAGCGGGCAGGCGAACTACGCCGCCTCGAAGGCGGGCCTGCTCGGGCTCTCCGCCACGCTGGCGAAGGAGTATGGCCGCAAGGGGATCACGAGCAACGTGGTCGTGCCGGGCTTCTTCGACACCGACATGACCCGCAGCGACATGAGCGCCACGAACAAGGAGTTCTGGCTCAAGTACTGCCCGGCCGGACGCGTCGGCAACGCGCGCGAGGTCGCGACGGTGGTCCTGTTCCTGGCCTCGGAGGGCGCGTCGTACATCAGCGGCGAGTCCATCCAGATCACCGGCGGGCTCGATTGGGCTCCGTGACGCGGCGGCCCACGGCGATGCGGTCCTGACGGTGCGGCGATGAAAACCCGAGTTGGTATCGAGAAGGCGCGGGTCTACCCGACGAGCCTCGCGCTCGACATGAACAAGCTGTGCGCCGCGCGCGCGCACGACCCGGCCGACATCCGGGACGTCATGATGATCGACGAGCGCGCCGTCAACCCGCCCTGGGAGGACCCGGTCACCATGGCGGTGAACGGCGCCAACCCCATGCTGAGCGAGGACGATCGCAAGAACGTCGATCTGCTCATCGTGGCGAGCGAGAGCGGCGTCGACCAGGAGAAGCCGCTCTCGACCTGGGTGCACCGCTACCTCGGGCTGTCGCCGCGCTGTCGCAACATCGAGGCGAAGCACGCCTGCTACGGCGGCACCTGCGGCCTGCAGCTCGCGGCCGCCTACCTCGCCTCGCCCTCGGCCGGGCCGAACAGCAAGGCGCTGGTCGTGACCAGCGACCAGAGCCGCACCCACTTCGGCAAGCCCTGGGAGTTCGTGATGGGCGCCGGCTCGGTGGCCTTGCTCGTGTCGCGCGAGCCCAACCTGCTCGAGATCGAGCTCGGCAAGAGCGGCATCTACACGAACGAGGTGAGCGACCTCACGCGCCCGACCTCGCGCGTCGAGACGGGCAACAGCGAGACCAGCCTGCTCTCGTACCTCGACGCGCTCGAGAACGCCGTCGCCGACTACCTCGCGCGCGTGGGCGAGCCCATCACCTACGACTACTTCAAGAAGAACATCTACCACATCCCCTTCGGCGGCATGACGCTGCGGGCGAGCCGCGCGGCCCTGAAGCAGTTCGGCTCGTTCACGAAGAAGCAGTCGGACGCCATCTGGGAGGAGAAGACCAGGCCGTCGCTGCGCTACGCCCGGCGCATGGGCGGGACCTACGCAGCGAGCACCTTCGTCGCGCTCCTGTCGCTCGTCGACCACTGCGAGGAGCTGCGCGCGGGCGATCGCATCGGCATGTTCTCCTACGGCTCCGGCTCCTGCGCCGAGTTCTGGAGCGGCCTCCTCGGCCCGGCAGCCAAGGAGGTGGCGAAGGCGGCCGGCCTCGGGGCGCTGCTCGCCGAGCGCAAGCAGATCAGCGTGCGCGAGTACGAGGACTGCGAGCGCGAGCGCGTGGCCTACATCGACAGCGGCGACTACGAGCCGTCGACGGACGGGCTCGGCGGCTGGTACGACGAGCACTACCGCGGCAAGCGCAAGCTCGTGTTCCGCGGCTGCCAGGAGCACTACCGGCAGTACGCCTGGAGCTAGACCGAGCAGCGGGCCGGCGCCAGCGCGACGGCCACGCCCGCCGACCGAGGCCACCGCGAGGGACCGGGGGCCGCACTACGCCAGCACCGCCATGGACGCCCACCACATCGAGCTTCCCGAGACGCTGTCGGCCGCCTCGCTCGAGGCGCTCGAGCGGGCGCTCGTGCGCGCCGAGGGCGACGCCGGCGCGCGCGTGTGGCTGCTCCTCGGCAAGGCCGGCACCTTCTGTCGCGGCATGGACCTCGGGGGCTACGCCGCCGACGGGGCCACCGGGCCGGCGCTGGCGTCGCTGCGCCAGTTCGGGGCGTGTCTCGGCCGGCTGCGCCGCGCAGGGCGGCCGACCCTCGCCCTCGTCGACGGCGTGGTGCAGGGGGGCGGCGTCGGTCTCGCGGCCGCCTGCGACGTCGTTCTCTGCACGCCGAGCTCGAGCTTCGCCCTGCCCGAGGCACTGTTCGGCCTGTTGCCCGGGATCGTGCTGCCGGTGCTGCTCGAGCGCATGACCCTGCAGCAGGCGCGGCTGCTCACGCTGCTCGGCGCGGCGCGCGACGCCGACTTCGCCCGCGCCCACGGCCTCGTCGACGAGATCGTCCCGGCCTCGGACCTGCCGCGCCGCGCGGCGCGGCTCGGGCGCGAGCTCGGCCGGGTCGGCACGCCGCGGGTGCGCGGCCTGCGCGCTTGGCTCTACGAGGCCGCGACGCTCGCGCCGGAAGCGGCGCTCGCGTGCGGCGCCGAGGTCACGGCCGAGCTCTTGAAGGACGAGGGCGTGCGCCGCGGCATCCGCACCTTCCTCGCGGACGGCACGCCGCCCTGGGAGCAAGAGCCATGAGCACCCCACTCTGCGTCTTCGAGCCCGGCCCGCACGAGGGCGTGGGCGTCGTCCGCATGCAGGACGCCGCCGGCAAGAACGCCATGACCGAGCGCTTCGTGCACGAGTTCGTGGCGGCGTTCCGGGCCGCGGAGGCGTGGGCGCCGCTGCGGGTGCTGGTGCTCCAGGGCCTGCCGGACATGTTCTCGACGGGCGCGCACGTCGGGATGCTGCGCGATCTGGTGGGCGGGCGCGTCGCGCCGAGCGACATCCTCCTGCCCAAGGTGGTGTTCGACTGCCCCGTCCCGGTGGTCGCCGCCATGGAGGGGCACGCCATCGGGGGCGGGCTCGCGCTCGGTTTGTGTGCGGACATGGTGGTCATCGCGCGCGAAAGCCGCTATGGGGCGACCTTCATGAACATGGGGTTCACGCCGGGCATGGGGATGACGCGCCTCTTGACGCACGTCCTGTCGCCCGCCTTGGCGCACGAGCTCCTGTTCACCGGCGAGCTCAAGCGCGGCAGTTTCTTCGACGGCAAGTCGGGCTTCAACGCCATCCTGCCGCGCGCCGAGGTGCTGCCCGCCGCGCTCGACCTCGCGGCGCGCGTCGCCGACAAGCCCCGGGTGTCGCTCGAGATGCTGAAACGCACCCTGAGCCTGCCGCGCCGGCAGGCCTTCGAGCACACCCACACGATCGAATCACTGATGCACCGGGTGAGCTTCGCCTCGCCGGAGGTGCTCGCGCGCATCGAGGACGTGCATGCTGAATGACCTACGCGGAAAGGCCGTCGTCATCACCGGCGGCACCATGGGGATCGGGCTCGCCACCGGTCTCGACTTCGCGCGCCAGGGCGCCGAGGTGACGCTCACCCACAAGTGGGGCACCGCCGACGAGGACGCGATCCACGCCGCCTTCGAGAAGGAGGGCCTCGCGCGCCCGCGCATCGTCTCGGCCGACGTCGGCCGCGACGAGGACACCATCGCCCTGCTCGAGGACCTGAAGACGCGCCACGACCGCATCGAGGCGTTCATCTCGAACGTGTCCGTCGCGCTCGTGGTCAAGGGGCTCGACGACTACGACCGCCGCTCGCTGCACCGCAGCATCGACTACAGCACCTGGCCGATGTTCGCGTACGCGAAGCACATGCAGCGCATCTTCGGCAAATGGCCGCGCTACATCATCGGCCTGTCGAGCGGCGGCCCGGACTTCTTCTACAAGAACTACGACTTCGTGGCGGCCAGCAAGAGCGTCATGGAGACGATGTGCCGCTACATGAACTACCGGCTCTTCGAGGAGGACGTGCGCATCAACGTGGTGCGCTCGCGCCTGGTGCGCACCGAGAGCCTGCGCGCCACCTTCGGGCGCGACTTCGAGGCCTTCGCCGACCGCTTCAACATGGAGCGCCAGTTCATCTCCTGCGAGGAAGTCGCCGGCACCATCCTCGCCCTGTGCTCCGGCCTGCTCGACGCCATGAGCGGCCAGGTCATCATGGTCGACCGCGGGACGACCTTCTTCGACAACCTGATGCGGATTTACCAGGAGCGCGGCGATCTGCGGATCTGAGCGCCCTAGGCGATTGCGGAGACGACAAGGAGTAGGGACATGACGCGTGAACAAGTGATGACGGTGGTCGTGAAGCACCTCGCAGAGGCCGTGGACGGGCTCGACCCGGCCAACATCGACGCCTCGCGCTCGATGAAGGACCTCGGGGCCAACAGCCTCGACATCGTCGAGGTGGTGTCGAGCTCGATGCGCGAGCTCAAGATCAAGATCCCGCGCTCGGAGCTCGCCAAGCTGACGAACCTCGACGGCCTCGTGGACCTCCTGTTCCGCACGGTCCAGGAATCGCAGGCTCAGGCGAAGGCGCCGTGATTGCGGACTATCGCGGGCAGGCCGTCCTCGTCACGGGTGGCACCTCGGGCATCGGGCTGGCGAGCGCGCTCGCGTTCGCCCGCCACGGCGCCGAGTGCACGCTCACCTACCGCTTCGGCTCGGCCGACGAGGACGAGGTGCGCGCGCAGTTCGCGGCGTTGAAGGCGCCGCCGCCCGTGTTCGTGCAGGCCGACGCCGCCCGCGAGGAGGACACGGCGGCGCTGCTCGCCGACATGAAGAAGCGCCATGGCCACATCCAGACGTTGATCGTCAACGTCTCGAACGCGCTCGTCACGAACTCCTTCGACGACTACGACAAGCGCGGCCTTCTGAAGAGCATCGAGTCGAGCGCGTGGCCGATCGTCGAGTACCCGCGGCGCATCAAGGAAGTGTTCGGGCGCTTCCCGCGCTACGTGATCGGCATGTCCTCGACCGGCATCGACTCCTTCGCGGTCGGCTACGACTTCGTGGCCGCGAGCAAGGCCGTGATGGAGACGCTGGTCAAGTACATGAACTACCGGCTCTACGACGAGGACATGCGCATCAACGTGCTGCGCTCGCGCAGCGTGCGCACGGCGTCCTTCGAGTCGACCTTCGGCAAGGAGTTCTACGAGTTCGCCAAGCGCTTCACGACCCCGGAGCACTTCCTCACGCCCGAGGACGTGGGCGAGGCGGCCCTCGCCCTGGCGAGCGGCATGATGGACGGCGTCAGCGGTCAGATTCTGACCATCGACAAGGGCACGACCTTCTTCGACGACCTCATGCGCCTCTACGAGGAGCGCGAGCGACTCGGGTTGTGAAGGCGCCCTCGGCGCAGCGAGCGAGCGGAACCACGGAGCTCGGCACGGGCGCCGAGCCGCCCAGTTTACCACGGCGGTAACTCGATCCGCGCGGAAGCGAGCGAGCGGAGCCACGGAGGCACGGAGTCACGGAGCGTGGCACGGAGGGGCCCTGAACTTCGCCGGCTCCGTGCAGCTCTCCGTGCCTCCGCGTCTCCGTGGTTGTCTCGTTCGGCCTGACGACCTCTCACGCCCCGAGCGCGGCGAGCAGGCGCGCGATGCGATCCGGCATGCGGTAGTGGTGGCCGCCGTGCTTGCCGGGGTACTCGGCGATCCGGTGCGCGATGCCGTGCCGGTCGAGCGCGCGCGCCAGTTGCCGGTGGCCGAGGTGCAGACCGTACTCGTCGTCGCTGCCCGCCTCGAGGTCGATGGCGCGCAGGCTGCGCAGGGCGTCGAGGTGGCGGTCCACCATCCGCACCGGGTCCCACGCCAGGAACTTCTGCCACACCTCCGGTACGAGCGCGCCGGTCTCGACGTCGAAGTAGAGATCGCCCCGCAGGACGGGGACGGCGAGGTTCGGCGCGTAGCACGGGCACATCGAGAGGCTCAGCATCGCGGCCTCGGCGTCCGGGCCGAGCAGCCCGCGCGGATTCGGGCAGGCGAGCCACGATTCCACGAAGGGCTCGACGCCACCCGCCTTCCGGAGCGCGCCGAGCGTCGGGGGCAGGGTGTGCACGTACAGGAACTCGTACCAGCTGTCGCCGGCCGAGCTCCCCACGGCCCCGAAACGGTCGGGGCGCAGCATGCCGGTCACGAGCGCGCCGAAGCCGCCCGACGAGTGGCCGACGAGGGCGCGGCGCTCGCGGCGCGGGTCGGTGCGGAACGCCTGGTCGACGAAGGGCACGAGCTCGTCGCACAGGTAGTCCATGTAGGGGCCGTTCGCGGCCGAGTTCACGTACTGGCTTGCCCCGAGGCGGCTCGAGCAGTCGGGGAAGGCGACGAGGACCGGCGGCAGCGCGCCCGACAGGATGCGCCGGTCGAGGTCGTCGGCCAGCGACGGCGCGAACACGCCCTGGTCGCCGAGGTAGTGCGCGCCGCGCCCCGACCAGCCCGCGAGCAGGTACACGACCGGCAGACGCTCGTGGCGGCCCTCGGCGTAGCCCGGGGGCAGGTACACCGGGAGCCGCCGGACGTGCGGGTCGCCCATGGCGTTGCCGCGCAGACACGCGCTCGTGTGCTCGAGCACGACCACGCTCGGGTGCGGGACCATCGCCGCTACCTATCAGGCGCTCGCGGGTTGGGCAAAGCGTGTATGTTCTGGCCGTGCGGCTCACGGTGATCGGCTCCGGCGACGCCTTCAACTCGCTCGGGCGCGGCCACTCCTGCTACCTGCTCGACGACGCCGGCGCGGCGCCGGTCATGGTCGACTTCGGTGCCACGGCGCTCGCGGGCCTGCGGCGCGCCGGGCGGAGCCCGCTCGAGCTCGGTGGCCTGCTCGTCACCCACCTGCACGGCGACCACGTGGGTGGGCTGCCGTTCCTGCTCATCGACGGGATGTACCACGGTGTGCGCACCACCCCGCTCGAGCTGCTCGGACCGCCGGGCTCCGCCGCGCGCGTGGACCTGTTCATGCGAACGGCCTACGGCGGGCTCGCGGACGAGCCGCGACCCTACGAGACGCGCGTGCGCGAGATCGCGCCCGGCGAGCGCACGCGCTGGCTGGGGCTCGAGGTCGAGGCCTTCGCGGCGGTGCACATGGACGCCCCGGACGTGGCGCTGTGCCTGCGGGTGACGACGCGGCAGGGGCGGCGCATCGCGTTCTCGGGCGACACGGCCATGTGCGACGGTCTGCGCGCGGCGGCCCGGGGCGCGGATCTGCTCGTGGCCGAGTGCACTTGCCTCGCGCCGCCCTGCGGGCGGCACTGCACCTGGCAGGACTGGGAGCGCGAGCTGCCGACGCTCGGGGCCCGGAGGGTGCTGTTCACGCACCTGTCCGACCCGGTGCGCGACCGCGCCGCCGAGCTCCTCGCCGCCGTCCCGTCGCAGGTGGCGGCGACCTTCGCCGACGACGGCATGCAACTCGAGCTCTAGCAGGACACTCGCCTCCGGTGTGCCGGTGGCTCCAGGCTTCGGGCTTCAGGCTTCCGGCACAGAGGCCGCGGCGTGGATCCCACGCGGAGTGCACGCACGTACGCGCCTACGAGTGCACGCACGTCCGCGCGTGGGTGCGCGGACCGTGGCCTGAAGCTCGTAGCGCGCGCCTCGAGATTCCTTGCGGCGTCCGATCGTGATGAGCTCGAGGCACGATGCGATGAGCTCGTGCGTGCGCTCGAGGGACTCGATTCGCTCCCTCGGTTCTCGTGCCTGAAGTCTGAAGCCTGTTCCCTGTAGCCGCGAGACTTTCGCCCGAAAGGCGAAAGTCGCGTCTGAGCTCCACCCGCGCCGAGCTTGGCCCGACTGACTCCTCGCGACGACTCGCGGAACACGCGCTCGAGCCAGCGGGCGCCCCCTCTCGCTGGGCAGAGGGCGCTCCGTCGCGTATCTTGGGATGCATATCCTTCGGCGAGGTGCGCGCATGTCCCTGCTCGCTCGGTCGCAGTCGGTCGCTTGGGCTCTGGTGCTGTCGGGTGGGCTCGGAGGCGCCGCGCTCGCGGCGTGCGGGGACGCCTTCACGAGCAGCGGCTCGGGCGGGAGTGGGGGCGTCACGACCTCGACCACCACGACCTCGACCACCACCTCGACGGGCGGGCAGGGCCAGGGCGGCGGCGGGCAGGGCGGGAGCGGCAGCGGCGAGGACTGCACGAACGGCAGCGACGACGACAGCGACCTCCTCGCCGACTGCGCGGACCCGGACTGCACGAGCTCCACGTCCGGCTACGCGTGCGTGCAAGTGCCGCCCGGGTGGGCGGGCCCGATCCTCGCGAGCGCGGTCGTCGGTCCGCCGACCTGTCCGGCGCCCTGGAACCCGCAGCCCGAGGCCGTCGGTGGCACGTCCGTGACGGGCGCCCCGCTCGGGTGCGGCTGCACCTGCACGGCGCAGTCCATCCTCGATTGCGGGGGAAACGTCACCGTGGCGCTCTTCGACCAGGCGGACTGCGGCGGCGGCAAGACGGACGCGATGCTGACGCCGGGAGCGTGCATGTCCATGGGCAACGGCATGACCGTCGCGGCCGGGAGCGTGGATCCGCCGCAGCGCACCGGCGAGTGCGCGCCGAACCCCGCGGTCGTGCAGAACACCCCGCCCGTCGTGGCGCACAACCAGGTGGCCGTGTGCGCGGGGGTACCCCTCGGCACCGGCTGCGACCTCGGGGCCTGCACGCCGACGGGCGGACCGGACGGTCCCACGTGCTTCGCGCAGGTGGGGAACGTGGCCTGCCCGCCCGGCGCCTTCGACCGCCAGGTCATCTTCACGAGCGCCACGGACACGCGGGGCTGCGCCTGCGCCTGCAGCGTGAGCGGCGACTGCGCGGCCAGCGCGACCGTCTACTCGGGCGCCCAGAATTGCCAGGGCACGGCGACGAGCGTCCCGGGCACGGGCGACTGCACGCCGCTCGCCGGTAACTCGAGCATCGTGTCGGTGCTGGCCTCGCTCACGACCCCGACCTGCCAGCCCGCGCCGTCCACGACGGGCGGGGTCGTCGGGGCCAACCCCGTCACGCTGTGCTGCCTGCCGCCCGTCGGGCTCTAGCAAGACCTCGGACCCAGGTGCCTCCGTGGCACGCTCCGTGGCTCGGTGACTCCTCTGTGGCTCGCATCCAAGTGCCCCGAAAGAGACAACCACGGAGCTCGGCGCGGGCGCCGAGCTCCGTGGTTCGGGCCTGGCGGCGACGCGCGGCTACACGTTGAAGCGCACGTTGATGATGTCGCCGTCGAGGACCTCGTAGTCCTTGCCCTCGAGGCGCAGCTTGCCCGCCTCGCGCGCCTTGCCCATCCACTTGCTGCCGGCGGAGAGCGCGCGGTCGTGGCCGCACACGGCGATGAAGTCCGCGTAGGCGATCGTCTCGGCGCGGATGAAGCCGCGCTCGAGGTCCGAGTGGATCTTGCCGGCGGCGCGCACGGCGGGGGTGCCGCGCGGGATGGTCCAGGCGCGCACCTCGTCCTCGCCGACCGTGAAGAAGCTGATGAGGTCGAGCATCGCGTAGCAGCGGCGGATGAAGCGGCTGCGCGCGCTCTCGGTGAGGCCGAGCTCCGCGAGGAAGCCGGCCGCGTCCTCGGGCGGCAGCTCGCCGATCTCGAGCTCGAGCTTCGCCCGCAGGCCCATGACCTCGATGCCGCGGTCCTTCACGCGCGCCGCGAGCTCGGCCTCGATCTGCGCGGCCTCCGCGGGGGTCGCGTCGTCCGGCAGGTTCACGAGCGCGAGCACGGGCTTCAAGGAGAGCAGCTGGAAGCCGCTCACCGCCTCCAGCGTCTGGGCGTCGAGCCCGAGCACGCGCGCCGGGCGCGCGGCGTCCTCGATCTGCTTGTGGAGCGCTTCGAGCCGCTCCTGCTCGGCCTTGCCGCCCTTCTCCTTGCGCAGGCGCTCGAGGCGCTTCTCGAGCACCATGAGGTCGAAGAGCACGAGCTCCTCGTCGAAGTCGGCGAGGTCGCGCCCCGCGTCGACCTTGCCGCCGCGCGGCGGGTAGGCGGTCTCGGTCCCGAAGCCGCGCACGACGGCCACGAGCGCGTCGTGCTTGCGGAGCTCCGCCGCCGCGTGGGCGTCGATGTGGTCCTTGGGCTCGGCGCCGGCGTCCGTCGGCCCGGGCATGTCGACGAAGGCCATGTCGGCGTAGGTCGTCTTCTTCGGCCGGAAGAGGTCGCTCAGCTTGTCGATGCGCTCGTCCGGGACCTTGATGACCGAGCGGTTGACGTCGCGGCCGCCGCCGCCGAGGCCCGTCGCGGCGCTCGAGCCGGTCAGGCAGTTGAAGACCGTGGTCTTTCCGGCGCCGCGGTAGCCGGCGATGCCTACGTGCATGGGATCCTCACTTCGGACGGGGGGGGCGCGCCGGGCCCCCACGGCCCGTGCTGCGCCGCCACGTTAGTCGAGAAAGCCGCCGGCACGTCAACGAGCGCGCGGCGGCGCCGTCGACCTGCGTAACGGTAATGATTGCGGGTGCATGTGCGTTCGGAGGGGACGCGGGGCGCGTCCGCCCGCCAGGGCGGTCGCGCTTCGGGCGCGACGCCGGCCCGAAGGTGGGCGAAAGTCGGTCACGAAATCTTCGGTCGCAGCCACTCAGGTACGGACGCCCCGGACCCGATGGGCGCGAAGAGCGCGAGGGGCATGGCAATGGTCGAGGTGGAGCAACCCATGGGTGCAGCGGAGAGCGCGGGACTCGAGGTCGACGGGGGGCGGGACGCGCGTGGCGCCGCCACCGGCGCGGCGGCCGCCATGACCGTCATGAGCGGGGCGGCCGGCGACGACGCGATCGTCGCGGCGATCCGGAGCGGGGACCACCGGCGCGCGCTCGCCCTGTGCGCGCGCGAGCACGCGCGGGCGCTCGGCCAGCTGTGCATGGCTCTGCTCGGCTCGCAGGGCGAGGCCGAGGACGTCGTGCAGGAGACGCTGCTCGACGCGCACGCCGCCTTCGCGAGCTGGCGCGCCGAGGGCTCGCTCCGCGCCTGGCTGTGCGGCATCGCGCGGCGCAAGTGCGCGCGGCAGCTCGAACAGCGCGCGCGGCGCACGGCGCGCCTCCGGCTCGTGCACGACGGCCGGGCGGGCAGCGAGGGCGAGGAGCTCGTCATGCTGCGCGAGCGTGCGGAGCGGGCGCGGCACGCGCTCGAGAGCGTGCGGCCGACCGAGCGCGAGGCCCTGGTGCTCCGCTACGGCTCGGGCCTGAGCTTCCGCGAGGTCGCGGAGGCGTGCGGAATCGACGAGGCGGCGGCGCGCAAGCGCGTGTCGCGCGCGCTCGGCAAGCTGCGGTTGGCAATGTCGGAGGAGAAGTAGCCATGGCTGACGTGAACAAGCTCTGTGCCGCCGTCGACGAGGCGATGGCGGATGTCCTCGAGGGCGCGGCCGAAGGCGAGCTCTACGACCACATCGCCGACTGCGACCGCTGCCGCGACGCGCGTCACGACGCCGAGCGGGCGCGCGCGCTGTTGCGCGACGCGGGCGGCGACTTCGTGCTGCCGGCGGACCTCGACGCGCGGCTCGACGGCGCGCTCGGCGCGCGGCCCGGCGAGACCGTGGTCGCGAGCGCGCCCGCGCCCGTGGCGGCGAAGACGGTCGCCGCGGTGACGGAGGTGCCCGCGTCGCAGCCGAGCTCGCGCTTCGCGGCGCCGAGGGCGTTCGACACCGACGGCCGCCTGGTGCACGCCGCGAGCGCGGTCGGCGCGTCGCGGCCCGAGCGGACGCTGGCGGTGGCGGGCAAGCCGGGGCACACGAGCGCCGCCGAGCCGGCGCGGGCCGGCGCGGGTGGTGGCAAGGTGGTGTCGGTGGCGCGCTGGCTGCGGCGGCCGCGCAACACCATCATCACGGGCGTCGTCTCGGCGGGCCTCGCGGCCGCGCTCGTCGGCCTCCTGGCGCGACCCGCGAGCGGGCCGGGCGAGCAGCCGCAGGCCTCCGACGAGGGCTGGGCGGGCAAGGTCGCGCTCGTGTCGCGCGCGGCGCCGGGCGCGGGCGGGCTCGAGGTGTGCGCGGCGGACGGCAGCGCCTGTCACGCGGTCGGCCAGGGCGACGTCATCGGCAAGGGCTCGCGCCTGCGCACCGACGGGCTGACGCGCGCCCACGTGGTGCTCGACGACGGCACGAAGCTCGCGCTCGACCGCGCGACCGAGCTCGCGCTCGTCGCGGGGCAGACCCGCCACGCGTCGCTCGCCTCGGGCGCCATCGTCGCGGAGGTGGCCGAGACCGAGACCGCCGGCGCACGCTTCCTCGTGCCGACCGGCTCGGTGGAGGTGCTCGGCACGAAGTTCGCGCTCCGCGCGACGGAGCGCTGGGCGTCGGTCGACGTGAGCCGGGGCACGGTGCGCCTCGTCGACGCGGAACAGCGCGCGGTGTCGGTGCGCGCGGGCGAGGAGGGGCGGCTCTACGCGGGCATGGCGCCCTACGCCGCGTCGTCGCCGGCGCTCGGCGAGGCGCTGTCCTGGAGCGAGTCGAGCCAGGAGGAGCTCGGCGAGGTGCGTGGGCTCGGCGAGCTCGTCGCCAAGAAGCCGGGCACGGACGAGGAGCGCACCGGCGCGGTCCGGCTCGCGTCGCACAAGGTCAAGGTGCGCATCGTGGACGGCTTCGCGCGCACCGAGATCGACGAGACCTTCTCGAACTCGGCGAGCGACGTGCTCGAGGGCATCTACCGCTTCCCGATCCCACCCGACGCGCAGATCGAGCGACTGGCGCTCGAGGTGGACGGGAAGTTCGAGGAGGGCGCCTTCGTGGATCGCGACAAGGCTGCGGCGATCTGGCGGGGCGCGATCGTGAACGCCACGAGCCGCCGGCCCCCGCCGCGGGAAGAGATCATCTGGGTTCCGGGGCCGTGGAAGGATCCGGCCCTGCTCGAGTGGCAGCGCGGTGGGCGCTTCGAGCTGCGCGTGTATCCCATCCCCGCGAAGGGCTCGCGACGCGTCGTGCTCGCGTACACCCAGGCGCTCGCGCCTTCGGGCGGCGCGCGGCGCTACGTGTACCCGCTGCCCCACGACCCGAGCGGCACGACCAAGGTCGACGACTTCGGCATCGACGTGCAGGTCCGCGGCTACGACGCCAGCATCGGCGTGACCGCGCAGGGCTACGACCTCACGCGCGACGAGCGCGAGGCGGGCACGACGCGCCTCGCCATGCAGGCGCGGCAGTTCGTGCCGGCCGGCGACCTCGTGCTCGAGTACGCCCTGCCGGACCGCAACGCCGAGGTCACGGCGTGGACCTTCGATCCGACCGGCGCCGAGCCCACGGAGCCCCCGAAGGCGGGCGAGCCTGTGAAGGCCACGCCCGCGGCGAAGCCCGGCGAAGCGGAGAAGGCGGCGCGCCGCCTCGACGCGACGTCGCCCTACGCGGCGATCACGGTGCGGCCGCGCCTCCCCGAGGCCGGCGACGACGAGCACCGCGACTTCGTCATCGTGGTCGACTCGAGCCGCTCGATGGTGGGCGAGCGCTACAAGCGCGCGACGGCCCTCGCCGGGCGGCTGGTGGAGGAGCTCGACCGGCTCGACCGCTTCAACGTGCTCGCGTGCGACACGAGCTGCCGCAGCTTCTCGACGGGCATGCAGGCCCCCGGGCACCAGGTGGCGCGCGAGGTCCAGACCTTCCTCGACGCCGAGAGCCCCGAGGGCGCCTCGGACCTCGGTCTGGCGGTGCGCCAGGCTGCGGGGCTGTGGTCGCGCCGCGACGGGCGCGCGCTCCGGGTCATCTACCTCGGCGACGGGACGCCGACCGTGGGTGCCATCCGTCCGGCCTACATCACCGAGACGGTGCAGGGCGCGCTGCCGGTGGACCGCGCGAGCGTCACGGCCGTCGCCATCGGCGCCGACGCGGACGGCGACTCGCTCGCCGCGCTGGCGCGCGGCGGCGGCGGTGTCGTCCTGCCCTACGTGCCGGGCCAGCGCACGGCCGAGGCGGTCTACGCCATCCTCGGCGCGAGCTACGGCATCGGCCTGCGCGACGCGCGCGTCGAGCTGCCGAGCGGCCTCACGGCGATGGCGCCGACCCGGCTCGACACCATCCCCGCGGGCGGCGAGGCCCTCATCGTGGCGCGCATGAGCTCGCCGCACGTCAAGGGCCACGTGAAGCTCACCGGGCGGGTCGCGGGCCAGCCCTTCGAGGCGAGCTACCCGCTCGAGCTCGAGGCCACGAAGGCCAAGGGCAACGCCTTCCTGCCGCGCCTCTACGCCGCCGAGCGCATCGGCGAGCTCGAGCGCGACACGGGCGCCGAGGCGCGCGAGACGGCCGTCGCCCTGTCGCAGCAGTTCAACGTCGCCAGCCGCTACACCTCGCTGCTCGTGCTCGAGAGCGCGGCCATGTTCAAGGCCTTCGGGCTCGACAACGAGCGCACGGCGCCGACGTGGACGGGCGAGGAGAAGACCGAGCGCGTCCAGGGCGGCGGCGACAAGGAGAAGCAGGACCCCGGCGACGGCCGCACCGCCTCGCGCGGCAAGAGCAACGCGGCGGACCTCGGCTTCGGCGGGGCCGACGAGAAGTCCGAGGCCGAGGGGCCCATGGGCATGCCGGACGACGTGGCCATGCCGGGCGCAGGCGGCGCCGCATCGCCCGCCGCCACGGCGACGATGGCTCCGCCGATGGCGGCACCCCCGGCGACGTCGATGCCGAAGTCGGCCCCCGCCAAGAAGCCGGTGCTCGCGGCCGAGCCCGACGAGCCGGTCCGGGCGCGCCGCCCGCCGAACATGGTCCCGATGCGCAAGGTGTGGGATCGCACCGGCAGCGTCGTCACGAACCGCCTCATCCCGGTGAAGGCCTCGGTCGACGCCATCTCCGAGGGCGAGCGGGCGGTGGAAGCGAACGGCGATCGCCGCGAGGCGGTGCGCAGCCTGTTCAGCCTCTACGCCATGGCCGGCGACGTCGACGGCGCAGGCCGCGCGGCCGAGCGCTGGTCGAGCCGCGACGCCCTCGATCCGGACGCGCTCGTGGCGCGTGCCGACGTGGCGGCCCGCAAGGGCGAGCGCGACCGCGCGATTCGCATTCTGAGCGGCGTCGTGGACGCGCGACCGGGCGACGTGGTCGCCTACCGGCGCCTGGCGGAGCTCAGCCGCTTTGCCGGCAACGCCGAGCAGAGCTGCCGCTACCTCGTGGCCCTGGCGCAGCTGCGCGAGCGCGACGGCGAGGCGCTCGGCCAGGCGGTGCGCTGCGGTCGGCAGACGAGCGAGAGCAAGATGGTCGACGACATGCTGACCGCGGCGGACGGCGACACGCGCCGCAAGGCGCAGACCGAGCTCGACCGTGCCCAGCCGGCCGCGGCGGCGCAGAGCGCGCTCGTGGGCGACCTCACGGTCGAGGCGACCTGGCAGGGGCAGAGCGCCGACCTCGACATCGGCATCGTCGGGCCGAAGGGCCAGCGCGTGTCGTGGCTGGGCGGGCTCACGAGCCCGAACCAGCGCCTCGTGGCGGTCGACGCCACGAGCACGGCGCACGAGGGGCTCGCCATCCGCCTGCCCGATGCGGGCGAGCACGTCATCGAGATCGTGCGGGCGAGCGGGGAGGGCACGGTGCACGGCTCGCTCGTCGTGAACGCGGCCGGCACGCGCCAGGTGGTGCCTTTCGTGCTCGAGCGCGACCGCGTGACCGTGGCGCTCGCGACTCTCGGCTGGAAGTCGCGCCTCGTGCCGGCCTGGGACGCGGTGCGCTGAGGCGGAGCGCCGGAGCGCACGCTCCAGGGAGCGTGCGACGTGAGGGACCCATGCGAGCCTCCGGGCTCGCGTGGGTCCTTGGTTTGTTGGGGGGCGGGGCTCGGGGATGCGCGCGACCGTGCGGCGCGAAATGACTTGAAGGCTCCGGGCGGGCGGTCCAGTGTGCGCGCCGGAAACAGGAAGGAACTCGGGAACATGAACATGCGCGCCTCGCTCCTCACGGCCCTTCTCCTCGTCGCCTGCAAGGGCACCACCACCCCGACGACGCCGACCGCCACGGCCTCCGCGACCGCCGCGGTGACGGCGACCGCCCAGGCGTCCGCCGCCCCCACCACGCCGCCCCCGAGCCCGGTGGAGGTCGCGAAGAAGCACGTGAGCGAGATGGAGGCCGCGTTCGCCGCGAAGGACGCCGCCAAGCTCCTGTCGTTCTATGGCCCGGGCGCCACCGTCGGCATGGCCGGACCGGCCGGCTGGCAGGAGATGCCCGCGGCCGCCGTCGGCAAGCAGTTCGAGGCCCTCTTCACCGCATTCCCGGATCTCCGGGTGAAGATGACGCGCGTGCTCGTCGCGGGCGACACCGTCGTGTCGGAGTACGTCGTCACCGGTACCAACACCGGCGAGTTCATGGGCGACAAGGCGACGGGCAAGAAGATCGGCTACGCCGGCGCGAGCGTCATGAAGCTCGGCGCCGACGGCAAGATCGCCCACGAGAGCATGTACTACGACCAGGGCACGGTCGCCGTGCAGCTCGGCAAGGGCCCGAAGGGCATGACGGCCCGCGCGGCCATGGCCGCCCCGACCGCCGAGGCCGAGATCCTCGTCGCGGGCGAGGCCGACGCGAAGAACGTCGAGCTCGTCAAGGCCATGAACGAGGGCATGATGAAGAAGGACAAGGCCGCGGCGGACCTCTTGACCGACGACGTCGTCATGTCGATGCAGTACGACCCGGCCGACCAGAGCGGCAAGAAGGCCGTCCTCAAGTCCCACGAGGACATGATGAAGGCCTTCGTCGACCAGAAGGTCGACGTGAAGGGCTGCGTCGCCGCGGGCGCCTACGTGGCGTGCGAGACCGCGTGGACGGCGACCTGGAAGGGCGACGCCATGGGCATGAAGGCGACCGGCAAGACGGGCACGGTGCACGGCATCGACGTGACGCGCGTGAACGGCGGCAAGGTCGCCGGGGTGACCGGCTACGGCAACGGCCTCGAGTTTGCCGGGGCCTTCGGCCTGCTCGACAAGGCCCCGGCCCCCAAGGCCCCGACGAAGTGAGCCGCGGCGCGCGGCGCGCCCTCGTCCTCGCCGCCGCGGCGTGCGCGGCGGCGACCGGCGTCGGTGTGCGCGCGGCGCGCGCCTACTTCCCGGAGCGCTACCTGGCCTGCGAGGAGGCGCGCTCCGGCGAGCCGAGCGCCACCGCGTCCGAGGCGGGCGCGCGCCCGTCCGCCGTTCCGGTCGCGCGGCGCCATGCGCCCCTCGTGCTGCGCGCGACGCCGCTCACCGTGATCGACGTGTCGGTGGTGGAGCCCCCGCCGACGCGCACGACGCTGCTGCCCGTGGCGGCGGTGCCCGCGCCGCCCGCGCCGGCGAGCGGCAACGACTTCCGGTGCATCGGCGCCGTGCGCGGCAAGGCCGCCATCCTGCACGCGGTCTCGGCGCCGCCCGGCACGCGCTTCTTCGGGCATCGCCAGGGGCACGGCTGGGTCGCGCTCAACATGCAGGCGGCCGGGCAGTTCCACTTCACCGAGGCGATCCCGGCCCTGCGGCGCGAGCTCGAGCGCCCCTTCGCCTCGGCGGACGTCGACTACCGCCTCTTCGACGAGCTCGAGCCGAAGATGGCGGCGGCCGTCGCGCTCGTGGACCTCGGTGACACGGCGAGCGCCCCGGCACTCGCCGTCCTGCTCGCGAGCATCGAGACGCGCCCCCAGAGCCAGTGGGAGGACGGCGTGCGCGCGCTCGAGCGGCTCGATCCGCGCGCGGCCCAGCGCTACGCCCTCGAGGTCCTCGAGCGCGTGACGGCCGAGAGCCGCGCGCCCGCGGCGGGCGCCATCGCCGCCTTCGACGTGCGCGCCGAGAACGCCATCTCGGCCGTGCTCCCGAGCCTCGTCGCGCCGTCGCCCGCGGCGCTCGCCGTGCTCGACGAGCTCTGGCAGGCGCGGGGCGGGGAGCGCGGGCTCGAGCACGACCGCTCGCAGCACCAGACCTGCAAGCTCCTCGCGGCGCGGCTCCGGCTCGGCGACACGGCGCTCCGGCAGGCGCTCGCCCCCGAGCTCGCCACCGATCTGCGCACGAGCCGCGGGGTCAACTGCTACAGCGAGCTCATCGACCTCGTGTTTCCCGGCGACGACCCGGCCGAGCTCGAGACGCTCACCTTTCGCCATCGCTACGGCGGCATCCTGCGGATCGCGGCCGCCGTGCGCGACGCGGCGCGCGCGGGGCGCCACGACGCACGGCTCGAGGAGGCGGGCGACCTGCTGCGCCGCTGGCTCGTCGCCGAGGATGGCACGCCCGGCATCGCGGGCGGCACCTCGGACACGCGCTACCGCTGGCACGAGCACGGCGCGCATCTCGTCGCGAAGATCCTGCTCGGCGACGAGGCGGCGCGCCGCGAGCTCGCGCGCCGCGCCACCCTGGCCGGCGGCGACGAGGCGGTCGCGTGGGACGGCGTCTGGCATGCGCTGCGCCACGACCTCGCCGGGGCGGCCGACCTCGGGGCGGCGATGCTCGAGGGCCTGATCGACCGCGCGCACGGCCGGCGCTTCGACGTCGACTACCACCACAACGACGGCTCGCCCGAGAAGGTCGTGCTCGAGCTCGCGCGCCGCGGCGACGCGCGCTTCGCCCTCGGCCTGCTCGCCGAGCGCTTCGAGCCGCGCGAGGCCGCGGTGCGGGCGCTCGGGCGCCTCCGTCCCGCGGCGGCGTGCGAGGTCGTCGCCGCGGGTGCGCGCCGGGCGCAGCTGCCCCACGATCACCAGGCGGTCGAGCGCGCGTTCTGGGCACTCAGCGTGCTCGGTGACGCCTGCCGGCCGACGGCCGAGCGGCTGGCGCGCGCCGCCGACAGCCCGGAGGACGTGCGCGGCATGGCGCTCGAGCTCGGCGCGATGCTGCGGGATCCGGGCGTGCAGGCCTACCTCGACGCGCTCGGGAGCGAGGCCCCGGGCGGCACCGGGCCCTTCGGCACCTGGCCCGCCGAGCCGAGCTCCTGGCTGCGTGCGTCGCTCCGGCGCGCCCGTCTCATCCACGGCGACCCGCAGTGACTCGCGCGCGCCGGCCCCTGCCCGTGTGCGTCGTGGCGCTCGCCGCGAGCGGCTGCATCACGAGGCCGGCCCAACCGCCGCGGGCGCCGACGAGCGAGCTCCACGTGTACGCCGAGGGCCCGTGCCCGAAGCTCGCTCCCTTCGCGCTCGGGGACCGGCGCGTCGTCGTGTACGGGGACACGGGCTACGATCTGCACGCCTGGTACGCGGGCGAGCCACTCGCGGCGGCACAGGCGCTCGTCGAGCTGCGTCCCGACGGTGCCTACCGCGATCCGCTGCTGCTCGCCGGGCTCGCGCGCGACGCGGGCGGGTACGTGAACGCCGACCTCGCCCTCGGTGGCGCCCTCGAGGCGGGCAGCGCCTGGCTGCTCGCGACGACGAGCCGCTACGCGCGGCACGGGCGCGGTTCCCTGTTCGAGCGGCACGCCGCGGGGTACGCGTACGAGGACGGGGCCTGGCGACCGACGGCCGAGCCCGTCGCGCTGCCGGCGGGCGCGCGGGCGCTGCCCGAGCTGGCGGCCAGCGACGCCTGCGGCCACGATCTGTCGTTCATCGCGACCGCCTGGGCCGCGAGCCCGGACGGGGATCTGCTCGTCGCCGGCCGCTGCGACGACGAGGCGGTGACGAACCACCCCGCGACGGTGGTCGTGGCGCACGCGGATGCGGGTGCGCGCGCCTGGCGCTACGAGCGCGTGCCGGGCACGGCGGGCCTCGATGGCATCCTGAACCTCGACCTCGCCGTCGTGAGCGCGCGCGAGGCCTACCTCGTCGCCCACGAGCCCTTCGTGGCGCGCGAGCGGCGGCACGCCTTCCTCGTGCGCTGGGACGGTGTCACCTGGGGCGAGCTCGATCTCGGCATCCACGACGGCATGATGGCGGTCGCGCACGAGAGCCCCGACACGCTGTGGGTCGCGGGCGGCCGCGCGCTCTACCGGCAGCGGGGCGCCCGCCCGGCCGAGGTCGTACCGCTGCCCGCGCTGCGCTACGCCGAGGTGCCGCCGGCGGAGCTCCACGTCCACGACGTGCGGGCGTTCGCCGAGGGCGACGTGTGGGTGAGCGCGAGCTACCGGGTCGCGCGCAGGCTGCCCGGCGTCGACCACCCGATCTCCGTCTGGGCGAGCGCGCTCTACCACTCGCTGCCACCGCCCCGGCCGCTCTACTGCGACGCGAGCCTGCCGGCCGACGAGGCGCTCTTCGAGGTCGAGTGAGCGGCGCAGCCGTGCTCCGGAGCCGAGTTTCCTGTCACAGGTCGAAGTCCTCGGCGACGTGGTGCACGAGGTAGTGCTCGCCGCTGCGGCGCAGCCAGAAGTACAGCTCGTCGCCGATCAGGCGCTCGATCTTCACGCCCGAGGTCGCGATGGGGACGCGCAGGACGAGGTCCTCTGCCTCGAAGGGCTCGCCGGCAGGGAAGAGCTGCGCGAGCGGCACGGGGAGCGCGGCGAGGGCGCCGTGGCGGTAGGTCTCGGTCTCGGCGGCGCGGTACACCGTCGTGTCGGCGAGCCGGTCGTACTCGAGCTTGCGGAAGCGCTGCTGCCAGTAGACCTGCAGGGCGCGGCCGGATTTCCCGCTCGCGGCGCCGTGCACCGGGTACACGACCGCGCCGGGCTGCGCGAGGGTGGCGAGCCCGCCGCCGTCCTCGCGCACGACCGCCGCGAAGAACGCGCGCACGACCGCGCCGGCCTCGCGCTCGTCGAGGGGTGCGCGCAGCGTCACGACGCCGTCCGCGTCCGTCGCCCGTGCCTGGGCTCGGGGTGGTCGGCTCGCGAGGTCGATGGCCACCGCGTCCGGCTGTCGCGGGCCGCTCGGCAGGGCCGCGGCGGTCGGGAAGGTCGGGGCCTCCGCGCCGCAGGCGCCGAGCGTGCACACGAGCGCGCTCGCGCCGAGGAGGGGACGCAGCGTCGACAGGGGCGCGCGCGCGGCGCGCGCCTCAGGGCAGAAGGACAGCCGGCTCATCCGTGCGCGTGAGGGTCACGATCGCACGCTCGGGTGCGGCGGTCCAGCCGTCGGGGACGTCGTCGCCGTCGAAGTCCGAGGCCACGATCGCGAGCCGGCAGGGCTCGAGATCCGGCATGCGCAGCTTGCCCGGGCCGCGATCCTCGAACATCGGCTCGAAGTCCTCGCGCCCGCGGAACACGCGGTACGCCATGGGCGCGCCGCGGTGCATGGCGACCAGGAACTCGGGCGTCCCGAGCACCAGGTTGAGCGAGCTCGTGCGCAGGCCCTCGTCGCGGCTCATGCGGTCGAGCAGCCCGATCGCCGAGCGTAGCGCGGGCACGCAGTCCGTGGGCGACGGCGTGGGGTGGTCGAGCTTGCCGGCGTCGTGCAGAAACGACAGGAACAGGTGGAAGACGAGCTCGCTGTCGGTCTCGCCGCGCACGTTGCGCTGGAGGAACTGCGGCAGCGACTCGAACAACGGATCGCGGAGCTTGCCGAAGCCGTCCACGGTGCCCGTGTGCGCGAACAGGAACTGGTTGTAGCGGAAGGGGTGCGTGTTCGCCGTGGCGAGCGCGCCGACTGTGGCGCGCCGGATGTGGGCGATGAGCACGTCGGTGCGGAGGTCACCGATGACCTCGGCCAGACCGAGCTCCGGTCGCTCGTCGATGGGGCGGCGCTTGAGCAGGATCTCGCCGGCCTGGTAGAAGCCGACGCCCCACCCCCACGGCTCCTCGCCGCGGTTGCGAGCACGGAAGACCGGCGCCTCGTGGGCGGCCACGCGGCTGCAGAGGTCGGGCCGGTTGGCGATGATTGCGACCAGTCGAGCCATGGTGCGGTTCCTCCGAGCGGCGCCCGACCACGCCGGGCCCTTGCGCCTCTGCTCTTTGGACGTGGCGACGGCCCGAGAGCTTGGAGGGCGAGCACCTTCTCCGCAGCCGCGCGAGCGGTGGCGGAGCTGGCGCGGTCCCGGATGGGCGAGTGCGCGCGTACGAACGGAGCTTAGCACGCGGCGCGGGACACCGCTCAGGGCGAGAGCCGGTGCAGCATGCGCGCGAAGGGGATGGTCTCGCGCACGTGCGGGAGCTTGCAGATCCACGCGACGGTGCGCTCGACGCCGAGGCCGAAGCCGCCGTGCGGGAAGCTGCCGTAGCGGCGCAGATCGCAGTACCAGCGAAAGGCCTCGGGCGGCAGCGCGTGCGCGGCGATCGCGGCCTCGAGCACGTCGAGGTCGTCCTCGCGCTGGCCACCGCCGATGACCTCGCCGTAGCCCTCGGGCGCGAGCACGTCGACGCCGAGCGCGAGGCGGGGGTCGGTGGCGTCCTTCTTCATGTAGAAGGCCTTCACCGCGGCCGGGTAGCGGTGCACCATCACGGGCGTGTCGTAGCGCTGCGAGAGCAGGGTCTCGTCCTCGGCGCCGAAGTCGTCGCCCCACACGAGCTCGCGCTCGACCGCCGGCGCCTCGTCGGCCGCCTCGGGCGCGCCCTCGCCCGTCGCGGGGGCGGTCGGTGCGGCCGGAGCGGCGCCGCCGGCCGCCGTGCGCTCGGCGCGGAGCCGCGCGACCTCTGCCACGGCGTCGGTGTAGCTCATGCGCGTGAAGGGCTTCTTCACGGCCTCGAGCTTGGCGACGTCGCGCTCGAGCACGGCGAGCTCGGGGCGGCGTGTCTCGAGCACCCGCTCCACGATGAAGCAGAGGAAGTCCTCGGCGAGCGCCATCACGCCCTCGAGGTCGGTGAAGGCGACCTCGGGCTCGACCATCCAGAACTCGCTGAGGTGGCGGCGCGTCTTGCTCTTCTCGGCGCGGAAGGTCGGCCCGAAGCAGTACGCCTTGCCGAAGGCCGCGGCCGCCGCCTCCATGTAGAGCTGCCCGCTCTGGGTGAGGTACGCCGGCTGGCCGTGGTAGTCGGTCTCGAAGAGTGTGCTCGTGCCCTCGCAGGCGTTGGGCGTGAAGATGGGCGCGTCGACCAAGGTGAAGTCGCGGCCGTCGAAGAAGTCCCGGATCGCCTTGACGATCGTGTGGCGCACGCGCGTGATGGCGTGCTGGCGCCGCGATCGCAGCCACAGGTGGCGGTGGTCCATGAGGAACTCGACGCCGTGGTCCTTGGGCGAGATGGGGTAGGGCGCGCGTGGGGCCCCGATGACCGCGAGCTCCTTCACCTGCAGCTCGAAGACGCCCGGGCGCTTCGGGTGGGCACTGACGGCGCCGGTCACGGCGAGGCTCGTCTCCTGCGCGAGGCCGCCGGCGGCGCGGAACGCTTCCTCGCCGACGTCGCGCAGCGACACCACGCAGGGCGCGATGCCGTGGCCGTCGCGCACCTCGAGGAAGTGCAGCTTGCCGCTCGAGCGGCTGTTGTAGAGCCAGCCCCGGAGAGTGACCGTTTGGCCGACGTGCCGGCCGAGCTCGGAGGAGGTGGAGAAGGTGGTCATGACGTCGTGGCTGTTAGCACGGCGCGCCGCCGGCGCGGGCCGCTCGACGGCGGGCCGCGCCGCGCGCTCCACGGACCTGTCGGGCGGCGGGCGAAATCTGGTAGCTTCCAGCCGATGCGTGCTCGTAGCAGTGGCATGGGAATGCGCCGGGGTCGCGGCCCGCGCGCTCGGCTCACCGTGGGCGTGGCACTGTTCTGCGGCCTCGCCGCGAGCGCCTGCATCGCGCCCGGGACGGCGCGCACGACGCGCCTCGTCCCCCCGCCGTCCGGCGCCAAGCTGGAGCCCGGGCCGCCCGCGGAGGTGTACTGGTTGCGCTTCAAGACGGCGGTGATCCCGCCGCGCACCACCGGGGGCCTCGGCTGGGACGACGACAACGGCATGCCCGACCCGGTCGCGATCCTCAGCGTGAACGGCAAGGAGGTGCTGCGCACGACGACGGACGACGACACGCTGCAGCCGGCGTGGGAAGAAGCGCCGCGCGGCAACTTCCGCATCGGTCCGGGCGACGCGGCGAAGGTCGAGCTCGTCGACTACGACGGCATCACGAGCACGCGCATCGGCGAGGGCGACCTCGTGCTGCAGCCGAGCGACGCCGTCGCGGGCGGAAGCGCGACCGTCGATCTCGGGCGCGGTGCCCGCGTGGTCGTCGCGGTCGAGCCGGCGCGCGCCCTCTACGGGCTCGGCTTCGACTTCAAGTTCCAGGACCGCACCTGCTACGTGACGAGCTTCTTCGCGTACGGCCCCGCCGCGCGCGCCGGCCTGCGCAACGGCGACAAGATCCAGGCGGTCAACGATCAGGTGCTCGCCGAGCTGCGCACGGAAGAGGTCAAGAGCCTGATCCGCGGCGTGTCGCCGCGGGGCCACGCGCTCACGCTCATCCACGAGGGCGGCACGACGGAGATCGTGACGGTCGCCGAGGGCCCGGTCTACCCCCTGTTCTCCGAGCACGGGCGGATGGATTGACCCGGGTGGCGTACGAAGGGAGCGGTCGGCGGCGCGGCGCGAGGCGGGCCCTTTGCGGATAGCGCCGTTCGAGCTCGAGCTCGAGCAAGCGCGCGCCCTGCTCGCACCGCTGCGGGCGCGTCTCGGCGTCGCGGTGGTGCGCGCCAAGAACCCCTTCAACGTGGGCGCGATCATCCGGGTGGCGCACTCGTTCCTGGTGCGCGACATCTTCCTCATCGGCACCGAGCCGCACTACGAGCGCGCCAGCATGGGGATGCACCGCTACGAGAACCTCGTGGAGTGCCGCGACGAGGCCGCGTTCCTCGACGCGGTCGCGGGGCGCCCCGTCTTCGCCGTGGAGCGGGACCACGCGACGACCACGCTCTGGCAGGTCGACTACCCCGACGACGTCGTGCTCCTCTTCGGCAGCGAGGACGAGGGTGTGCCGGCGGGGCTGCTACGGGCCGCGGCGCGGGTCGTCGCGATTCCGATGTACGGGATCAACCACTCCTTTCCGGTGTCGGTGGCGGCCGGCATGGTGCTCTGCGAGTGGGCCCGGCGCCGCGACCCGCGGGGCTCTCGCGGAGGCCCCCCTTGACGGCGGGGCACCTGGGACGCGATTCTGTGGGGGATGTCGTCAGACCTTCGCGGCGCTTCTTACGTCATGGATGAGGCGCAGGCGTGCAACTCGATCTACACTCTCGTCTCGACGTTCCGCGGGCCTCGAGTGCTCTTCGCGCCGCGCGGCGGCGGGCCGGTCCCCGGTGACCGGCGCGCCACGCCAAGGTCCCGTTCGCTCTCCGCTTCCCATCCCGTATCTACTGTCACGCTCCACGACCCGACGCGCGCGGGCGCGGGGCCCACCCCACTCAATCAGGTCGCGACGACACAGCGAGCTCGGTAGCGATGAAGATCACCTGCGACTCCTGCGGCGCCAAGTACACGGTTTCGGACGACAAGGTTCAGGGCAAGACGGTCAAGGTCAAGTGCCGCAAGTGCAGTGCGGTGATCGTCGTCTCGAGCTCGGGTGAGACCTCCACCTCCGGGGCCGGCGCCGCCGCCGCGGCACCCGAGGGCGGGGCACCGGGGACCTACACCGTCAGCGTCAGCGATGGCGACCAGCGCCAGATGACGCTCGAGCAGATCGTCGCCGCGTACAACGAGGGCGCCATCGACGCCGAGACCTTCGTCGGGGCCGAGGGCATGGCGGACTGGCAGCCGCTGCGCGAGGTCGACAAGGTCGTCGATGCGCTCCACAACGCCGCGCAGCCGGCCGCAGAGCCCGCGGGCGGCGGCGAGGACCTCGGCGCGACCGTCGCGATGACCGACAGCCCGCTCTTCCGGCAGAACCTGGTGCCGCCCTCGGCTCCCACGGCGGTCGGCCTGGGCGCGTTCGCCACGGCGAAGACCGCAGCCCAGCCCGTCGTGCCGAAGGCCTCGCCCAAGGCGGACGTGTTCACCGGTCGCGACGGGGGCGGCTTCGGCTTTCAGGCGCCGGCGGCGGCCAAGCCCGCGGGTGGCGGTGGCGAGGAGAACAGCGCCATCTTCTCGCTGTCGATGCTCACCGCCAAGGGCGGCGGCGCGGCCACGCCCGCCGCGAGCGCGGGGCCGAGCAAGAGCGGCAACGAGGACTCCGGCCTCATCGACCTCAAGGCGCTCGCCTCGTCGGGCGCCAAGGCCGCGCCCGCGTCGGCCGCCATGATGCCCATCGACTCGCCGCTCGGGCTGGGCGGTGGAGCCGTGTTCCCGCTCGGCGCACCGGCGGCGCCCCCGCCGACCACTGCCACCGTGGCGCCCCCGGCCAAGAGCAACACGACCCTCATCGTGGTGCTCGGTGCCGTCGTCGCCGTGATGGGCGCCGCGCTCGTGTTCATGCTCGTGCGTGGCGGTGGCGAGCCGCCGCCGCCAACCGCCACCGTGGCCGCGACGCCGCCGCCCCCGACGACCACCACCACGCCGCCGGCCACCGAGACGACGTCGGGCACGGCGACCTCGGCCGAGGCCCCGGCAGGGAGCGGCAGCGCGACCGTCGCGGCGTCCGGCAGCACGACCGCCAAGGCGCCGCCTCCGACGACGACGGGCAAGGTGCCGCCCCCCACCACCACGGGGGTCAAGCCTCCCCCGCCACCGCCGCCACCCGTCACGAAGGGCTGCGGCTGCGGGTGCTCGTGCGACGACCTCATGTGCGTCATGCGGTGCAGCAAGAAGAAGTGACGGCGGGCGCGTGCCGGCGGCCGACGTCGCGCGCCGCGCGCCGCGCGCGCCGTGCTAGATCGAGCGCGTGAACGTCGTCTGCGTAGGCATGCGTCGGGCGGGCCTCGCGGGCGCGCTCGCCCTCGGCCTGCCCCTCGCGCTCGGCGCGTGCGCTGCGACCGAGGAGGCGCGGCCCGCCGCTCCGGTCGCGGCAGCACCCACCGCTCCGCTCGTCGCGATGCGCACGCCGAGCGAGCTCGTCCCCGATCTCGACTTCTCGGCGCAGGAGGCGTGGCAGGTCGATCGCGACGAACGGCGCTACCTGCTCGCGGGCATGCGCGTGCGCGTGCGGCCGAACGGGGTCGTGGCGCGCGCCGGGGATCGCTTCCCGCCGGGCAGCGTGAGCGCGCTCGAGCTCCCCGAGCGGCTCGGGGGCGGCTATCTCTTCTACCTGTCCGACGGCAACGGCACGCGGCTCTGGCGCGCCCCGACCTGGGTGGCACCGCTCGAGCCCCTGGCCGCGCTCGCCGCCGCAACCGACGAGGTGGTGCCGGGCTTCGACCGGCTCTACCTGCGGAGCCAGGCGAGCGGCGGGGCGCTCGTCGCCATCGAGCCGAAGAGCGGGGACCTCATGCCGCTCGGCGGGCTCCCGCTCGCGTCGGGCTACGGCGTCATGGCCTTCGCCGACGGCTGGCGCGGCGTCGTCGACACCGACTACGCGGGCCCCATGGCGAGCTTCGACGCCGGCGCGAGCTGGTGGCCGATGCGTCTCGGCGAGCGGGCCTTCGGTGCCGGTGTGCTCGGCGGCGACCCGGTCGTGTACGTCGCCGGCGGCAGGTATCGCCTCGACGCTGGGGGCGGGTTGCAGTTCGTCGCCGACGAGCCGCCGAGCGAAGCGCCGCCCGCCGAGGCCGACTCCGGTGCCTCGGGCCGCGCCCGTCACCCGCTCGGCGAGCACCCGCTGCGCCGCGCGCTGCTCGATGGGTGGCCGGACACCGACGAGAGCGCCGTCGTGCTCCACGAGGGCTCGCTCTACCGCGTGGCGCTGCCGTCGGTCGAGGTGCTCGCCGTGGCGCGGCGCGTCCTGCCCGAGGCCGAGGCGGAGTGTCACGCGGTGCGCGTCGGCCCGGGCTTCGGCTTCGTGTGCGCCGAGCCGAGCGGTCCGACGAGCATCTACGCCTTCGCGCCGCCGCTCGGAGTGCGACCCCTCCTGCGCTTCGCCGAGCCGCGCTTCGTGGCGCCGAGCGGCAACGGCTGGCTCGTCGTGCGTGGCCCGTGCGTCGGGGCGGACGCGAGCGCCACGGTGCGCACGTACTGCATCGTCGCTCCGGAGGGCGGCGTGCGCGAGGTGAGCGTGCGCGGTGACGTCGGCGTCGAGCGGGTCGTGGCGCTCGCCGACGGGCGCGTGGTGGTGCTCGTGCCGCCCCGCCTCGGCGCGCCCGGCCTGGTCAACGTCATCGCGGGCGACGCGCAGACGAGCGCGGCGCTCGCCTTCCCGGACAAGCCGAAGCGCGCGAGCCTGCTCGCCCAGCGCGGCATGTGGCTCGAGGGCTTCGAGGAGCGCGCGCCCGGCGTGCTCGCCGGCTGGGTCGAGGCGGGGGGGCCCGCGCTCGGCGTGTCGGTGACGCTGGACGGCAAGGTCACGCTCGGAACGCTGCGCGACCGCGAGGGGGAGCTGCTCGTGACGGGCCGTTTCGCGCTCGCCGTGAACGACAACGGCACCGCCGAGGAGTCGACCGATGGCGGCGCGACCTGGGAGGAGCTCGAGCTTCCGGCGCTGCCCGAGGGCCCCGGTGACGCCGCGACGCGCGGCTGCTCGCCGCTCGGCTGCGCTCTGCGCGGCTGGCTGCGGCTCGGCTGGGGCAAGCCCGCCAAGGAGCGGGACCTCGCGGAGGTGACCGCTCCCGACACCCAGTACGGCAAGCCCGCCTCGCTCGAGGCGCTGTCGTGGCGCTGCGAGCTCGTGGGTCCTGCGACGAGCGGCGGCTACGACGCGCCGACCGACCCCGAGCGCTCGCGCACCGGCTGGTCGCGCTTCATGGGGCAGGAGCCGCCGAAGCTCGGCGCCGACGACGTCGGCGTCGATCGTCCGAGCCCGAGCTACGAGGGCGTGGGGTCGCACATCTACGTGTGGGGGCCGAAGAGCGCGGACTGGACGCGGGCCGGCTCGTGGCAGGTGCGCTTCGAGGACCGCTTCGCGGTGGACGCCGGCGTACGCCAGAGCGCCACGGCGCGCTCGCCCTGGGCCGACGAGCTGAGCGCCTCGGACGGCATCGGCGTGGCGCGCCGCGGCGCCTACTGGAAGTGGGGCGTGCACCCCGATCCCTCCGGGCGCGCCGCCTTGCTCAGCGCCTGCCGCGCGGCCAACTGCGGACTGTACGCCGTGGCCGAGGGGCGCCCCGTGCTCACCATCCGCGATCCGGCCGGGGCGTCGGAGTTCGTGAAGCCCCTCGACGAGTCCGCCGTGCGCGTGGGCGAGACCTGGTACTTCCTCGCGGACACGCAGGAGTCGATCGACGTGTGGCGCGTCGACCTCGGGGTCGCGCGGCGCTTCGGACGGCTGCCGCGCGTGCCCGCACGCCGCTACGCCTCGTCGGTCGTGCGGCTCGTGCGCCGCGCGGTCGGCAGCGAGATCGGGCTCTTGCTTTCCACCGACGACGACGCCAACGGCGAGCAGCGGCCGCCGCGCTGGTTCGTGCACCCCATCGATCCGCAGACGGGCGCGCTCGGCGTGCCCGTCGACCTCGGGCGCAGCGACTTCGACGGCCTGGCGCCGCCGCCGTGCGCGCCGGGTGACGACGGCTGGCTCGTGGAGCTGCCGCCGGGCTACCCGTCCCAGGTGCGCCTCGCGGACGGGACGGCGTTCTTCGACAGCGTCGACTACCGGTTGCGGCTCGTGCCGGGGGGAGGCTGCGTCGACGCCATGGCGGCGCGCACCGGGCGCTCCTTCGACGAGCCGGCGCCCGCCGGTCGCAAGCCGCCGCCCCAGCCGAGCGCCGCGAGCACCGAGCTCCCCGTGCCCTTCGCCGTGACCGAGCAGAGCGCGCAGCGACGCTGGCACCTGCGCTGCGGGCCCGATCCAGCGAGCACGCGGCGCGTGCGCTGCCCGCCGGGCGATCCCTTGTGCAGCGACATCGAGCCGTGACGTCGCGGCCGTCGGCGGCCGGCCGGCCGCTACTCGGAGCAGCGCTCGTCCGGGACGCCGGGCACCCGCGACCAGACTTGCCCGCGCACGTGACCGCCGAGCGGCGCGAAGCGCACCGTCACGGGCGCGGCGCCGCGCCCGAGCAAGAGCTCGACCTCGACGTCGGTGCGGCCCGGCTGGAAGCCGAGGAGCTCGAGCGGCTCGCCCTCGCGCACACCGGCCCGCGCCGCGGGGCCGCTCGGGTCAAGACCCACCACCTTGCGCGCGGCGCGACTCGCCGTGGCGTCGAGGCCGAGGGCGAAGAGCGGGTAGCGGCCCGCCGTGGCGCGAAAGCAGGGGCCGAGGGTGCCGGGCTCGAGCACCGGAGGGCCGGGCTGGGCGACGAAGCGCGCGAAGGCCGGCGCCTCGTCCGACCCGGTGCGCGCGCGCACGAGCTCGAGCCAGCTCTCGACCGGCAGCGGTCCGCCGGCGGCGCGCGCGCGCCCGAGCAGCTCGTGCACGAGGGCCGGCAGGCCCTGCGACTTCGGGTCGGCTCGGCGCAGCCGGGCGTGGACGTCGCTCGCATACAGGGCGCCGCGCGCGATGGCGAGCCGGAGCGCGGGCCCCGCACGGTCGGCCGCGAACGCCCGGGCGAGCTCGGCGGCGCCGAGCGCACGCAGCGGTGAGGCGTGCGCGACGTCGAGGAGCCGGCCGAGCTCGCGCAGGTACTCGTCCGGCGTGAGCAGGCCGAACGAGAACAAGAGGTCCCGCGCGAGCGCGCGCGCGACACCCCCCGTGAACCATGCGACCTCGGCCTCGCTCGCGGGGTCGTGGCTCGGCGAGCCCAGCCACAGCCGGCCGCCGACCCAGTGCTGCACGACCACGGTGGCGAGCGCGATGCGAAGCTCCCCGGTCCACGGCTGCCCGAGCCCGACCGCGACGAGCGCCCCGGCGGTGCGCGGGATCACCTGCACCTCGCCGCGGCGCAGCGGCTCGGTGGCGAGGAGGTAGGTCGTCGGCGTGGGATCGGGCTCGCCGAAGAGCGCGCCCACGGCGGAGCGAAACGCGGCGACGTCGGCGACGACCGGGCGCGGATCGAAGCTCGTCATGCCGATCCAGGCCGCGGCGTCGCGTCCCTCGGGCGCCACGAGCTCGGCCTGGCCGCCCGCGCCGAGCACGAACGCGGCGTGGCGCAGCTCCGAGCCGAGCGCGCGGAAGCGCCGCTCGGCACCGAGTCCGAAGCTCGAGGCGCCGACGAGCGCGGGTGGGGACGCGGGCTCGGTGCCGAGCGCGAGCTCGACGTCGACGCCGCGCGCGTCGAAGGCCTCGGGCAGGAAGAGCACGCGCTCTCCGGTGAGCTTCAGGCGGCCGGGCTCCACGCGCACGGCGAGCGGCTCGTTGTCGAAGCTCCCCGGCACGCGGTAGCCGAGCTCGACCTCGCCGACGGCAGCGCGCCCGAGCACGAGCGCGGTGCCGTCGGGGGTGGGCGAGACGGGCAGGGCACCCGCGGCGTCGCGCGCCTCGAAGTCGCGCGCCCCGGCCGCCTCGGCGACGGTGAAGCGCCCGAGCTCCGGGGCGGGGCCGCGCGCGCGGACCTTCACCACCCCGAAGGGCTCGGGGTCGGGTACGCCCACGAGCCGGATCGCGAGCGCGCGCTCGGCGGCGCGTGCGGCCTCGACCGCGGGCGACGCGGGGGGCGGGGCGCTCGCGGCGGGCGGCTCCGGACACACGCCCGGGCCGAGCGCCGCGCCGCGCGCGCAGGCGGTCGCGAGCGCGCTCGCGAACAGAATCCGAGCCTGCGCGCTACGGTGCACAGGCGCCAAGCGCTTCGACCAGCATGGCGACGGCCGTGGCGGCGTC
>JACRDA010000041.1 GCA_016212965.1 Myxococcales bacterium | reverse complement strand
CGTACGTCCGCCCACCGCTCGCGCATGCTGCCCAAGTACCTGTACTATTTCACCACGCAGCGCCGCCACTACGGCCTGCACGGCCAGACCCCAGCCCAACGGCTCGCTCAGGTCCTGTGAACAACGTCGTGATCAACAACAGCTAGGCCGGGTGCGCACCTAGGGGAGCAGGCGCATTCGGTCGAGCGCTTCCCGCGCCTGCGGCACGAGCGCGCTGTCGGGCCACGTGAGGATCAGGTGTTCGTACCGCGCCATCGCGCCGACGCGGTCGCCGCGGCGCTGCACCGCGCGGGCCCACTCGAGGTCGGCCTCGGGTGCTTCGGGGGAAGACGGGTAGTGCTCCACCAGCCGCGTCCATAGTGTCACCGCGCGGCGCTCGTCGCCCTGCGCGCTGGCCACGCGCGCCGCGAGGCCAAGGAGGAACGCAGCGGCATCGGGCACCGACACCGCCGCCTGCTCGAACGCACGCGACGCCTGCGTCGAGTCGCCGCGCGCGAGCGCGAGGAACGCCGCGCCGATCCCCGGTGCCCGCGGTTCCTTCGCGCGCGAGATGAAGGCCAGCGCGGTCACCACGTCCGGCGTCTTGTCCTCCGCCGTGCGGAGGCCGCGTCGTGCGCCGTCGAGGTCCCCGTCGAAGAGCGCCAGCCAGCCGGAGACCACGTCCTCATCGTCACCGCCGCCCTGCGCCGCCGCCCGACGCGCACGCCCGATGTCCCCGGCCCGGATCCAGCCCCACGCAAGGGACCGCGCGAAGAGCCGTCGTTGCGCGTCGGTCACGCGCGCGCCGTAGCGCCCGATCAGCGCCTCCGCTTCGGCGGGCTGCCCCAGCTCCGCCAGCGCGCGCACGCGCACGGGCAGCGCCTCGGCCGCCGCGCGCGCGCTGTCGAGCGCGGGCGTGGCCGTGGTCGCGAGCGTGGAGAGCCGCAGCGCGCTCGTGGCGTCACTGCCGCTGAGCGCCGCGGTCGCCGCGCGCAGCGCCAGCACCGGGTCGCGCCGCACTTGATACGCCGCCTCGAGCGCGTCCCGCGCCGCCAGCGCGCCGCCCAGGTACATCGCCTCCTCCGCAAAATCCACCCACAGCTGCGCCGTGCTGTCCGACGCGGGCAGCGTCCGCAAGGCGCGCCATCCCTCGCGCGGCGCCCCCCACCGCAGTTCGAGCCAGGCGCGCGTTCGCGCCAGCGCAATGACCACGGCCGCCGGTGTCGTCAGCTGCGGCGCGAGTGCGCCGCGCACGCCGTCGCGGGCGGCCGACGGCGCCGCCATCAGGGAGTACGCCGCCGACTGGTCGAGGTAGGGGGCGTCGGCCAGCGCGTCGCGCCACGCCGTCGCCGCCGCATCCCACCGCCCCATCGTCGCGTAGAGATCCGCGAACTCGGTGGCGAACTCGCGCGCACTGCCGAGCGCGTCCACGGCCTGCCGGAGCACCGAGTCGGCCGGTGCCGTGCGGCGGTCAGTGAGCAGGAGGCGCGCGTACTCGCGGTACGGCGCCGGAGCGCGCGGGTCGATGGAGCGCCACTCCTCGAAGGCGCGTCGCGCCGCCGCGTCGCGCCCCAGCGACCGCTGCGTGCGCAGCAGGGCGCCGCGCAGCGTCGGGTCGCGCGGCGCGGCGCGGAGCAGGGCCTCCAGCGTCGGCAGCAGCGAGTCCTCCTGCCCCAGCGATGCGAAGGAGCGCTCCAGGCCGAGCACCCCCTGCGTGAGCGCTCCTTGGGCGATGGCCTCGCGATACGCGGTCACCGCGTCGCGGTACTTCGCGGCGTTCTCGAGGTCCAGCGCACGACGCAGCGCTCCCTCGCCCGGCTGTGCCTGCGCGAGCGCCGAGCACGGCGCACCAAGCGCCAGCCACGCCAGTGCAGCGAACGCGAGCGACCGGCCGTACGCGCGTCTCACGCTAGGGCTTCTTGGGCGGTTCTACCGTCGACCGTCCATCGTCTGCCGTCTGGTTCGGCGCCGCTGCGGAGTTGAGGCGCCGGAAGTACTCCAACACGGCGCGGCGCTCCTCAGGCGCGAGCGCACGCAACTCGTCCCACGTCGGCGTGCGATAGCGGAGGGCGTCGCGCCCACGCACGCTCGCGTCGGGCGGCGCAAACGGCGAGCCCTGATCGCCTGGCTTTGACTCGCGCGGCCCCTGCTCGTCGCGCTCTTCCTGCTGCAGCAGCCGGCCGGCGTCGAGCATCTTGCGGAACAGGCGCTGCTGCCGGTCGAGCGTGGACGGGTCGGCCACCCCCGCCTCCAGCGCCTGGGCAAGCGTGCGCGCCTCGCGCGCGAGCTCACGCGTGCGGCCGGTCGCGTCGAGGTCCTGCACGTCATCGAGGGCGCGCGCCACCGCGCGCTGCTGCCGCGCGAGCACGCGCGCCCGGTCGAGCGCGGCGGCATCGGCGCTCTGGCGACCCTGGCCCGCGGAGGGCAAGAGGCTCGCCATCTGCGCGTTCACCTCGCCCTGCTGCTGCGCGAGCTTCTGCAGTTCGGCGATCATCTCGGGCACCCCGCTCCCCGACTGCGCGCCTTCCACGCGTTCGCGGTCACGAGCCAGCGCGCTCGCCGCCTGCCGCAGCGCCTGCGCCGCCTCACGCATGGACCCCGCCTGCTGTTGCTGGCCGCCCTGCCCCTGCTGGGCGTTGTTCGCATCGCGCATCGCCTGGTCCACCCGCTGCTGTGCGTCGCGCACGG
>JACRDA010000376.1 GCA_016212965.1 Myxococcales bacterium | reverse complement strand
GCGGGCCTTCGGAGCCGGCTCGGCGCTGCGCTCCGCGGGCGGTGACGCGGCCGGCGCCGCGGGTGCGGCCGGCGCCACGGGTGCGGCCGGCGCACGACCGACCTCGCCGCGATCTTCGAGCTTCGAGGTGAGCAGATAGAGCGGCTGGCGCGGCAGCGCGGCGAAGAGCCCGGCGCAGCCCGCGGGCGACAGGGTGGGGTCGGCGAGCAAGGCTGCGACGAGGTGGCCGGTGCGCACGGGCTCGGTCGTGAGCTTGCTCGCGTCCTCGAGCAGCAGGCACAGGGCCTCCGAGAACTTCGGCTTGCCGTCGTGTCGGCCCTTCAGGCGCCCGAGCGCGGCGTCGAGGCGGGCCGCCACGTCGACGCGGCCGATGCGGGCGGCCTCCATCGAGACCGAGAGGTCGGAGTCCGGCAGGTCGAGCAGGGCGCGGAGGAGGTGCTCGGTCGTGACCTCGACGTGCGTCGCGCTCATCGCGCGGCGGACCGCCAGCTCGAGGGCCTTGGTAGCCGCCGGTCCGAGCCTCGTGACGAGCCACTTGATGTCCTTCGTGAGCGCGCGCATCTCGCACCTCCTCTGCCGCCACCCGGGGCGGAGTCGCGCGCGCAGGCTGCGCGCTTCGACTCCGGGCGTAAAGCGGCCGGCCGCGCCCGGCTCACGAGCCGCCGGCGAGAACCACCCCGTCGCACCCGAGCACGAAGCGCGACCCGAACGCCTGCGACGGCGTCAGCGCGCCCGGCGGGACGTCGCCCGCGAGCACGCAGAGGACGGCGCGCAGCGACGAGTCGGCGGTGAGCGTGTAGCCCTCGGGCGTCGTCAGCGCCATCGACGCCCGCTCGCCCGCCGCGTTCCTCACCTCGCCCCAGACGTCGCTGTAGCCCTTGGCGCGGCGCTCGTCGGACGGACCGGCCGCGCGCCGCTCGACCCGCCGCTCGGCGAAGCGCCGCAGCGCCGGTACGCCGAGGAGCGGCGCGACGAAGCGCAGCATCTTCAGCTGTCGCACCATCCGCGGCGACGCGCCCATGTAGACCACGATGTTGGGGATGCCGGTCGAGCGGTACGCGGTCGCGATGTCGCCCCACGGGATCGACACGACGAGCCGCTCGCCGTGCGGGAACGCGATCGTCTTGACGCGGTACGCGTGGGGCACGCGCACGATCGCCCCGTCCCTGCGGATGCGGCCGCCGCTCGGCAGCCCCTCGAGGCTCGTCTTCAGCGTGCCGCGGCTCATCGACCCGAGGCCGGCGAAGGCGAGCTCGAGCTCGGTCGCGTCCGGGAGCCTGTCCTTCAGCATCGCCGCGACGCAGTCGGTCGGCACGACGTCGAAGCCGACCCCCGGCACGAGCGACACGCCCGCAGCCTTGGCCTCGGCGTCGCGGGCGAGCACGGCCTCGAAGACCGCGATCTCGCCGGTGATGTCGAGGTACGAGGCCCGCGCCGCGAGGCACGCGTCGACCATCGGCCGGCTCGTCGCCGAGAACGGGCCGGCGGCGTGGAGCACGGCGTCGACGCCCTCGAGTGCCGCGCGCGTCGCCCGCGCGTCGGCGAGCGCAAACACGCGCGTCGGCAGGTCGAGCTCGCGGCCGAGCGCCGCGACGGCGTCGGCCGAGCGCCCCGCGAGGATCGGCGTCAGGCCGCGCGCCTTCGCGAGCCGCGCGGTCAGGCGCCCGGTGTAGCCGTTCGCGCCGTAGAGCATGAAGGTCTGGGTCGACATCGGTCCTCGTCCTGCCTCGCCCTGCCGGGGGCCCTCGTGCCGGGGGCGTCGCGCGCGCATCATGCTCCGGACGCGGCGGGTGCGCGAGCGCCGCTGGCGCGCTGGCGCGAGCGCGGCGCGAGCGAGCAGGAGCCACGAGCTCGGATCTGGCGGCGGCCCGGGTGTTCGGCAACGCTCGGAGCCATGGACCCGATCGTGGCCGCCATCGCTGCCCGCACGCACGAGGGGGGCTTCGTCCGGCCGGCGGGCAACCCGTCGCAGCCGAGGCTCGGCCTGAGCTCGGTCGTCGGCGGCGGCGTCGAGGCGATCGCCCCGGACGGCCGCCGGCACGTCCTAGTGCGCGGCCTGTCGCCGTGGGTGTGGCCGGCCATCCTCAGCGCCGTGGGCGTCTTCGTCGAGGTGGCCCTCGCCTTCGCCCTCGGGGCCGAGCGCGGCCTCCTGCCGCTGCTCGTGCTCGGACTCATGTTCGTCCTGTTCGCGGCGATCACCGTGGGCGCGTACGTCGCCGGAAGGCGCAAGGCGCGCCAGAAGCTCGTGTTCGACGCACCGGGCCGGATCTGCCGCGAGCTCCGCGGCGCCGAGGCGGGTCTCTCCGTCCCGGCGGCGCTCATGCGGGCGACCCACGTCCAGGTTCAGGCGAGCGCGGGGTACGCCGACGTGTTCGACGTGCTCGTCGACCTCGGGTTCGCGGAGCTCTGGATCCACCAGACCGACGAGCCGACCGCCCGCGCGCTCGCCGCGACGATCGCCGAGCACATGGGCATCCCGTTCGAGCCAGCGCTCGTGCGGCGGCCGGGCGTGTGAGACCGACCGCCGCTCCCCCGTCCGACCGCGCTACAATGCCCGCCATGAGCACGGGTCTTCGGGGTGGGTGGCTCGCCTGCGCGGTGGCAGCCTCGGCGTCGGCCCTCGCGGCGGGGCTCGCGGGCTGCAACCTCGTCACGGGCTCCTCGGACCTCGTGCTCGGCTCGGACGGCGAGGGCGCGGGGAGCGCCACCGGCGGGAGCGGCAACACCGGCAACACCGGCACGGGCGGCACTGGCAACACCGGCACGGGCGGCACCGGCCAGGGCGGTCAAGCTCCGGGCTGCCCGCCGTGCGGCGCGAACGAGCACTGCGAGAGCTCGACGCTCTCCTGCGTGTGCGATCCGGGCTTCCTCGATCAGGGCGGCGTCTGCACGGCGGCCCCGGTCGGCGACCCGACGACGCACACCCAGCAGGAGGTGTGCGACAAGTGGAACGCGGGCCACGTCGTGACGTCCCCGAGCCCGCTCGTCACGAGCGGCGCCGACTGCGACGCGGGCTCGCTCGTGCAGGCCGCGCTCGACGACACGCTCGTGCGCATCAACATGTTCCGGTGGCTGCTCGGCCTCGGCCCGACGAGCGACGATCCGGGCCTCAACGCCAACGCGCAGCTCTGCGCGAACCTCGAGTCGTGGTGGGCCTGGCCGCCCGGCGAGAGCCCGCACTTCCCGCCGTCGAGCTCCAAGTGCTACACGCCGACGGGCGGCGCGACGGCCGGCCAGAGCAACATCGCATGGGGCTCCGGCCACCCGGCCCAGGCCATCGACCAGTTCATGGAGGACGGGGGCAACGAGACCACGATGGGCCACCGGCGCTGGATCCTGAACCCGCCCCTCGGCCCCGTCGGCATCGGCTACTGGGAGGGCGGCGGCCAGTACGGCAACGCCGAGTGCCTCGCCGTCTTCGGCTCGTCGGGCGGCGGGCCCAATCCGCCCTGGGTCGCGCACCCGAACCCGGGCTACACGCCGCTCACGATGGCGCAGTGGACCTGGACCTTCCACGGCTCGCTCTCCGGCATTCCGAGCGCGCAGGTGAGCATGCTCCGCGTCGACGACAACACGCCGCTCGCCGTCACGGTCCAGACGCTCTCGCAGGGCTACGGGCAGGACTGCATTTCGTGGCGGCCGAGCGGCTGGACCCCGCAGGCCGGCATGACCTACCGCGTGACCATTTCGGGCCTCGGCGGCGGCGACGTCGTGTACGACGTGAAGCCGGTGGCCTGCTAGCTGTCGGTCGTCGGTTGGTAGTCCCGCGGCTCGACAGCTCGCGCGACCGGGGCGTAGCCTGGAATGGTGCAGCCCGCACGGATGGGAGTGTTCGTGACCGTCGGCGCCCTGCTGACGGCGACGGCCCGGAGCGCAGCGGCGCAGGTGCCCGAAGCGGACGGGGCAGCGCGCGTCGCCCCCTCGGCGGCGGCGGCTCCGTCGCTCCCGGCTCCGGTACCGCTTGCGGCCCTACGCCCCGGACCGCACGAGCCCGTCGAGCTCGAGGAGCTGGTGGGTCGGCAGGCCGACATCCTCACGGACCAGGGCGTGGTCAGCGGCAGGCTCGTCGGCTTCGACGACGACGTCGCCCTGGTCGCGCGGGACGACGGCGCGTGGGTCACCGTCGCGCGCGCCACCCTCCTCGCGGCGCGGCAGCGCACGCCGGTCGACCGGCGTGATCGCGACCGGGACGGTATCGTGGACGTCGTGGACGCGTGTCCGGACGAGCCCGGAGAGTACAGCGGCTGTCCCGAGCGACCTCCCGGCGCGGGCGTGCTCGCCGGCGGCGTCACGCTGACCGCGCTCGGCGGCCTCGACCTCGTGGGCACCTTTGCCTTCTGGACCCTCACGGTCGGCAGCGCGTCCTGCGGCGAGCAAGTGCCCCCACCGGCGCGCTGCGCGCGAGAAGAAGCCCTGCTAGTCGGCGCCGCGGTGGCGGGCGCCGCGCTGCTCGGAGCGGGCGTGCCGCTCATCGTCGTCGGCAGCCGCATGTTGCACGACGAAGCGGTTGCGGCCGGCGAGGCCGCGGCGGAGCGGCGGGTCGAGCTGCGCGTCGGGGCTGGCGGCGCGCAGCTTCGGGTCGAGCTCTGACGCATCCTGCCGACCGACCGACCGCTGGCCGAGGTGCCGCCGGTCCGCGCGCGCGCGTCGGTTCGCGACCGCGTCCGTGCTCCCGGCGGGATGTGGTATCGCTCTTGGCCGAGTCGATGCTGCTGACCATCTCCACGACCCACCGCCCGGCGACCGATCTCGGCTACCTGGTGGCCAAGAACCCGGCGCGTTGCCAGAGCTTCGAGCTGTCGCACGGGAAGGCGCACGTCTTCTACCCGGAGGCGTCCGAGGAGCGCTGCACGGTGGCGCTGCTGCTCGACATCGATCCGGTCGCGCTGGTGCGAGGGTGGCGTGGACCGAGCGGCGACGGCGAAGGACTGCTCGGTCGCTACGTCAACGACCGACCCTACGTGGCCTCGTCGTTCCTGTCCGTCGCGCTCGGCAGGGTGTTCGGCTCGGCGATGAAGGGCACCAGCAAGGAGCGGGCCGAGTTGGCCGCCACGCCGATCCCGCTCGAGATCGAGCTTCCGGTGGTTCCTTGCCGTGGTGGCGAGCTCTTCTTGCGGCGCCTGTTCGAGCCGCTCGGGTACGAGGTCGAGGCATGGCGGCTGGCGCTCGACGAGCGCTTCCCCGAGTGGGGCGAGAGCGCGTACTTCGCCGTCCGCTTGCGCATCGGCGCGCGGCTCGCCGACGTCCTCACGCATCTCTACGTGCTCCTTCCGGTGCTCGACAACGAGAAGCACTACTGGGTTGGCGAGGACGAGATTCAGAACCTGCTTGCGAAGGGAGAGGGCTGGCTGGCGGCGCACCCGGAGCGCGACCAGATCCTCCACCGCTCGTTGCGCGGCCAGCGACGCCTGACGCGCATGGCCCTGGAGCGGCTGCTTGCCGACGAGGAGCCCGACCTCGAGGCGCGAGAGGAGCAGGCGGCGCGGACCGAGGATGCCGGCGACGAGCGCTTGAGCCTCAACGAGGAGCGCGTCGCGGCGGTGCTTGCGGTGGTCACCGAGACCGGCGCGCGGAGCGTGGTCGATCTCGGCTGCGGCGAAGGGCGCCTGCTGCGCGCGTTGCTGCGCCAGCGATCGCTCGCGCGCATCGTCGGCCTCGACGTGTCCCCACGCGCACTGGATATCGCCGCCGACCGCCTCGATCTCGAGAAGCTGCCTCCTGCGCAGCGCCAGCGGCTCGAGCTGTGGCAGGGCTCGGTCACGTACCGCGACGCACGCCTCGCCGGCTTCGACGCCGCGTGCGCGGTCGAGGTGATCGAGCACCTGGAGCTCGATCGCCTGCCGGCGTTCGAGCGGGTCGTGTTCGAGCACGCCCGGCCGCCGTGCGTCGTGATGACGACACCGAACGCCGAGTACAACGTCCGCTTCCCGGGCCTGCCGGCCGGCAAGCTGCGCCACGGCGACCATCGCTTCGAGTGGACGCGCGCCGAGCTCGAGGCGTGGGCGCGCGGCGTCGCCGAACGGCGCGGCTACGCCGTCCGGTTCGCCGCCGTCGGGCCGATCGATCCGGAGGTCGGCGCGCCGACCCAGATGGCGGTGTTCACGCGATGAGCGCCCTGCGAGTCCCAGCGCTGTCGCTGGTCGTGCTGATGGGCGCTTCGGGCTGCGGCAAGTCGACGTTCGCCCGGCGGCACTTCCGCACCACCGAGGTCCTGTCCTCCGATTACTGCCGCGGTCTCGTCGCCGACGACGAGAACGATCAGTCCGCCACGGCGGCGGCGTTCGACGTGTTGCGTCACATCGCGCGGCAACGCCTGGCCGCCGGGCGCCTCACCGTCATCGATGCGACCAGCGTGCGCCCCGAGGATCGCGCGTCGCTCGTCGCACTGGCGCGCGAGCACCACGTCTTGCCGGTCGCGATCGTCTTCGATCTGCCGCCGAAGGTATGCCAGGAGCGCAACGAGGCGCGGCCTGATCGTGCCTTCGGTCCGCACGTCGTACGGCAGCAATCGCAGGCGTTGCGCCGATCTCTGCGCGGGCTGCAGCGCGAGGGCTTCCGGATCATCCATCGGCTGGAGTCCCCCGAGCAGGTCGATGAGGTGACGATCGAGCGCCAGCCGCTCTGGACCGACAAGCGCGATCACCACGGACCGTTCGACGTGATAGGCGATCTGCACGGCTGCCACGACGAGCTCGTGGAGCTGCTCGAGCGCCTCGGCTGGGAGCGCGAGGGCGACGGCGCGCGTCACCCGGGCGGACGCACTGCGATCTTCATCGGTGATCTCGTCGACCGCGGTCCGGCGTCTCCGGCGGTCCTCCGGCTCGTCATGGCGATGGTCGAGGCCGGCACCGCGCTCTGCGTGCCCGGGAATCACGAGAAGAAGCTGCTGAAGAAGCTGCGGGGACGCGACGTTCAGCTGAGCCACGGGCTGGCCGAGACGATGGCGCAGCTCGAACGGGAGCCCGCGGAGCTCCGCGAGCGCGTCGCCTCGTTCATCGACGGGCTGATCAGCCACTATGTCCTCGATGACGGCAAGCTGGTGGTGGCCCATGCAGGCCTGAAGGAGGAGCTGCAGGGCCGCGCCTCGTCTGCGGTTCGCGACTTCGCCACCTACGGTGAGACGACCGGGGAGACCGACGAGTACGGCCTGCCGGTGCGACTCGACTGGGCCGCCGAGTACCGCGGCAAGGCCATGGTCGTGTACGGCCACGTGCCGACGCCGGAGCCCGAGTGGATCAACCGGACGCTGTGCATCGACACCGGCTGCGTGTTCGGGGGCAAGCTGACCGCGCTGCGTTATCCCGAGCGCGAGCTGGTGCAGGTCGACGCGCGGAAGGTCTACTACGAGCCGGCGCGTCCCCTCGCCCCTCCGCCGCCGGTCGCTGCCGACCGCCCCCACGACCTGCTCGATCTCGGCGATGTGACGGGCAAGCGCGTGGTCGAGACCCGACTTCATCATCGCGTGACGATCCGCGCCGAGAACGCGGCGGCAGCCCTGGAGGCGATGAGCCGGTTCGCGCTCGATCCGCGGTGGCTCGTCTACCTGCCGCCGACGATGGCTCCTCCCGAGACACACAAGGACGGCGACTACCTCGAGCACCCGGGCGAGGTGTTCGACTACTTCCGCCGCGAAGGAGTGGCGCGCGCCGTGTGCGAGGAGAAGCACATGGGCTCGCGCGCGGTGATCATCGTGGCGCGCGACACGGCCGCGGCCGCGCGGAGGTTCGGCGTGGCCAGCGAGTCTGCCGGCGTCGTCTACACGCGCACGGGCCGTCGATTCTTCGCCAATCGCGACGACGAGCATGCGGTGCTCGAACGCCTTCGCAAGGCGCTCGATCGCACGGGCGCATGGGAGCGCTTCGCAACCGACTGGCTGTGCCTCGACGCCGAGATCATGCCGTGGTCGGCCAAGGCGCAATCACTCCTGCGGCAGCAATACGCGCCGACGGGCGCCGCCGCTCGCGCTGGACTGTCCGCTTCGGTCGCAGCGCTGCGGCTCGGCGCCGCACGCGACGACGGCAGCTTGGCGCTGCTCCGCCGCTTCGAGGCGCGGCACGCCTGTGCGGAGCGGTACGTGGAGTCGTACCGGCGTTACTGCTGGCCTGTCGACGGCGTGGCCGACCTCCGCATCGCGCCGTTCCACTTGCTCGCGTCCGAGGGCAAGGTCCACACCGATCGCGATCATCTCTGGCACATGGCGACCCTCGGCGAGCTCGCCGCCGTCGATCCCGAGCTGTTCCAGGCCACGCTGCACGTCGCCATCGACCTGCACGACGACGAGGCGGTCGAGCGTGGAGTCCACTGGTGGCAACAGCTCACCGACGCCGGTGGCGAGGGCATGGTCGTGAAGCCGCTCGACTGGATCACGCGCGGTCGCCACGGCCTCGTCCAGCCGGCGGTGAAGTGCCGCGGCGCCGAGTACCTGCGCATCATCTACGGCGCCGAGTACTCGTTGCCCGAGCACCTGACACGCCTCCGCGAGCGCGGTCTGTCGGCCAAGCGCTCGCTCGCCCTTCGCGAGCTGGCCCTCGGCCTCGAGGGGCTGGAGCGGTTCGTCGCCCGGGAGCCCCTCTACCGCGTCCACGAGTGCGCGTTCGCGGTGCTCGCCCTCGAGAGCGAGCCCGTCGACCCGCGGCTGTAGGCAGCAGAGACTACCCCGAGCGCCCTCCGATCGCACGCGCCCGCTCACGCGTCGCGCGCGATCTCGACGATCTCGTCGGGCGCCGTGGCGCCCGCGGCGCGGATCTCGTCGACCGCGACGGCGATCGCGGCGGCCGACGCGGCCCCCTCCAGGCACGCGGCCGCGACGTCCGACGCGCTCCAGCGCTTGCCCCGGCGCAGGCGGCGCTCGGCCGTGAGGCGCGCCTCGGCGATGGCGCGCACCCAGGGGGCGCGGGCCGGTGCGAGGCGCTCGGGCACGAGCGGGCCGAAGAGCGTGCGGAGCGCGCCGTCGGCGGCCTCGGCGAGCTCCGGATCGTCGAGGTAGTGCGCGAGGTAGGCCCACGAGCCGGGGTGACCGAGCCGCGCGACGGCGTCGAGCGTGCCCTCGCTCGCCGGCAGGCGCAGGAGCAGAGGCTCGAGCACGCCTGCGTCCTCGAGGCTGCCCCCGAGCGCGAGGAGCTCGACCGCGCCGGCGCCGAGGCGCGCCGCGAGCTCGGGGCGCGCGCGGAGCTCGCCGAGCGGCGCCCGGTGGCCCGACACGACGAGCGCGCGGGCGAGCTCGAGCGAGGCTGCGAGCTCGACGGGGTCGAGCTCGGGCGCGGCCCAGAGCCCGGCAAGCTTGCGCTCGAGCGCGCCCGCGACCGCGGCGGACGGCGCGCGCGCAAAGACCCGCGCCGCGGCGCACACCTCGAGCGGCGTGCCCCGTCCGAGGTACGGCTCGAGCTCACTCGCCGGCACGGCGCCGAGCCGCCCGCCGAGCTCGAGCCCGAGCGCCACGAGGGTCGGGCGCTTACCCGCACGCAGCGTCGCCGCGAGGCCCGCGCCGTCGCCGAGCGGGCTCCACGCGAGCGCCCAGCCGACCGTGCGCACGTGCTCGTCCGAGGCCGGCAAGAGCGCCGCGAGCTCGACGAGCGCCTCGCCGGCCGAGCTCGCTCCGAGCGTCGCCAGCGCGAGCGCGACCGCGGCCGGCACCCACGGATCCTCCGTGCCCTCGGTGTCGAGGTAGGCGAGCAGCTCCACGGGCGCGGCGCCGAGGACGGCGAGCGCGTCGAGCGCGGCGAGCAGGCGTGCGGTCGTCGC
>JACRDA010000388.1 GCA_016212965.1 Myxococcales bacterium | reverse complement strand
TCGCGGTGCCGCTCGTCGCGGCCCTCGCCGCCGGAGCACCCAGCCCGAGCGCCCGCGGGCTCACGGTGGCGGCCTGCGCCGCCGTCGCCGCCCACGAGCCCGCGCTCGGGCTCGTCGGGCGGCGGGGCCTGCGCGTGCGCCGCGATCACGGCCCCCGCGCCCGCGCGCGGCTCGCCTGGCTCGGCGGCGTCGCGCTCGTCGCGGGCGCCGCGGCGCTGTGGCTGGGCGACGCCGCGACCCGGCTCGCGACGCCGGTGCCCCTGCTCCTCGCGGGCCTGGTCGCGCTCTTCATCCTGCACGGCAAGGAGAAGAGCGCACTCGGCGAGACGGTGGCCGCGGTGGCGCTGTCCTCGGCCGGCCTCCCGGTCGCCTTGGCCGGCGGCCTGTCGCCCCTCGGCGCGGTCGCCGGATGGGTCGCCTGGTGCCTGGCCTTCACGGCGACCACCTTCGCCGTGCGCGAGGTGGTGGCGCACCACAAGCGGCCCGCGGGCGCCGCACCGCGCCCCGCGCTCGCCGCGGTCGGCCCGCTCACCGCATGCGCGCTCGGCATCGGCGTCGGCGTGGCCCTCGGGCGTGCCGAGCTGTGGGCCGCCGCGCCGGTGGTCGCGACCTCGTGGGCGCTGTGGCTGCTGCGGCCGCATCCGCGCCACCTGCGCCACGTCGGCTGGGCCCTCGTCGCGGCGAGCCTCGCGGCGGCGACCGTGCTCGTCCTCGTCGCCCGCACGGCCCCGTGACGCCGCGCCGGCGGCGGCCTTGGTCAGCGGGGCGCCGGCGGAGGCGGGAACAAGTCGCGCGGCTTCGGCCGGCCCGACGGCGGCAGCATCGGCTGCGTCTGCTCCCCGTAGAGCTCGGTGGGGTAGCTGCGGGCCGTCGGCACCGCCCCGTACGGCAAGGCGAGCGGGTCCGCCGGCGCGGTGGCCCGCGCGGTGGGAGGGGCGCTGACGACCGGAGGCGGCACCTCGCCCGGACCGAAGAGCTGGGTCGCGATGGACCGCGCGGGCGCGCCGGACGCGGTCGGAGCCGGCGGCGGCGCGTAGCCAGCCGTGACCGGGGGCGGGGCCCATCCGAGCGAGGCAGGCGGCGAGTCCACGCGCCACGCACACTCGACCGCGTCGCCGAGCGAGACACAGTCCTCGAGGTACACCAGGCGACGGCCGCAGCCGCCCACGACCTTGGTCCGGGCGTCGATCTGGACGAGCTCGAGCCACTGCGGCGGACAGGCGAGGTCGTACGCAGCCCGCTGCTGCAGTTGCGGCAGCGTGGCGCGACGGGCGGTGGCGCACCCGAGGGGTGCCCCGAGCCCGGCGCCTGCGACGAGCAGGAACGCGACCGAGCGAGCGTACCGCATGGCGCTCTAGCCATGCCACGGCGTCCCGGGCGGGTCGAGTCGTTCGTGGGCCGCGCGCGAGGACCCCGAGCCGGGCGGACATGGTAGGCTCCTGGCGCTCGTCGCGGCCCGGCGAGAGCTCGGGCGGGTCCGGCACCGGCCCGGCGAGCCGTATCGAGAGGTGAGCGTCGCAATGAAGCGTGAGCAGCTCGAGTTGAGCATCGTGCTGCCGGTCGAGCCCGAACGCCTGTACGCCGCGTGGCTCGACCCCGGCGAGCACAGCGCCTTCACCGGGGGCGCGGCGAGCGTCGAGGCGTGGGTCGGTGGCAAGCACACGGCCTGGGACGGCTACATCGAGGGAGAGATCCTGGCGCTCGAGCCGGGGCGCCGCATCGTGCAGTCGTGGCGCACGACGGACTTCACCTCCGCCGACCCCGACTCGCGCCTCGAGATCTCGTTCCAGTCCGAGGGTCGCCCTGGCGGCGAGGGCGGGGACACCCGCCTCACGCTGCACCACGCCGAGCTGCCGCCCGGCGGTGCGGCGCGCTACACGCGCGGCTGGCAGGAGTTCTACTTCGATCCCATGCGGGCCTACTTCGCAGCGCCCGCCTCGGGCCACGCCCCCGAGTCGACGGGTGCCGACGTCGGCGCCGCACCCGGGTCCTCCACACCGGCGCGCCGCACGAGGAAGGTCACGAAGGTCGCCGGCGCGCGCAAGGCGGCCGGCGCGAAGACCCCGAGCAGCAGAGCGGGCGCGCGCGGCGGTGGCGACAAGGCCGCGCTGCGCCGCACGCCCGCTAGGAAGACCGGCCGGGCGGCCGCGCCTGCGAAGAAGACCGCCGCACGCGCGCCCGCCAAGAGGGCCGCGGCGAACGCCCGGGGCAAGAGCGCCCCGAAGGCGGGGGCCCGTACGAAGCGGAGCCGCTGAGCGCACGGCGACCGGCCGCTCAGCGCGCCGCGGCGCGGATCTTGGCGACCGTCCAGAGCGCGAGCGTGTTGCGCAACCGCTGGTGCACCTCCTTGGGCAGCTCGCCGCTCACGCAGAGCGCCGGCCGCTCGTCGCTGACGACACCGCGCAGCGCCGTGCCGCCCGCCGCGGCGACACCGCGGTTGCCGCGCTTGAGCACGTCGCCGAGGTCCTGCAGCAGCCGAGGCGGGATGCGGCCGCGTACGCGGCGCAGCTCGCCGCCGTCCCAGCGCACGAGGAAGAGCTCGTTCGCGCGCGAGAGCGCAACGATGAGCGGCACGGAGGCGAGCAGGATGAGCAGCGGGACGAGGTACTCGATCATGGTGAGCTCGACGGCTCGAGCGGCGCCGAGCGCGCACGTGACGGCGGAGGGCCTGGACGCCCACCGCGCGCACGGACCGCTGGAGCGTAGCCGCCGAGGCGCCCCGCGGCCACGTCAGTCGGCGGGGGCCGGCCCGAGACAGCTCGCGCCGTAGTCCCGGAGGCCGGGGGCGCCGGCCCGGACCGCCGTGAAGGCGGGCGCGACCAGATGCCGCAAGAGCTCGAGGGCGATGACGACGACCATCGTTGCAGCGAGCACGCCACCGACGACGGCGCGGAGCGGCGTCGCGGCGAAGCCCGCGGGGCTCGAGGCCTCGCCCTGCGCGCCCGCCGGCGGCCCGAGGGGCCGCGCGTCGATGCCGCACCACACCGGCCGCGCGCACACGAAGCACAGCCCGTAGCTCAGCGTGCCGAACCACAGCATGAAACCCGGCTCGTCGTAGCAGAACAGCCGCCGCATGAACGGGTTCGCGTTGAGCGCCGTCTCGAGGAACGCCACGGCGAACGGAGCGCACAGCCCGAGGACGCGACGCACCGTGGGGGCCCGGGCACGCTGCGCCAGGCGATCGGCGACGGAGACGAGCACGAAGTAGGTCGCGAAGTAGGCCACCGTGAGCGGGTAGAGAAAGACCGGGTTCTGGCGCAGGTTGAGCTCGGTGCGGAACCCGTAGTGCATGTGGAGCACGTCGAAGAAGTAGGGCGTGCAGAAGTAGTTCCAGAGGAACGCGAAACCGATCACGCTGAGCCCCGCCTTGAAGGCCGTGCGCTCGCGCCAGCGTCGCGCGCGCTCGCTCGGGTGCGGGCGCACGACGGGCGGCACGACGGCGCCGAGCCCAAGGCCGACCCCGAACGGCACGAGCTCCGCGTCACCCCAGCGCTCGGCCACCCCGCTCAACATGACCGCCGCGGCAGCCCCACCCCAGACGGCGGTGTACCCGAGCCAGTAGCGCTCGACGGCACGGCGGGCGGGATTCTGCGCCAGGAGGCTCATCGCGGTCGGCGGAGGGCGACGACCCTACGCCCCCCGCGCCACGACTGCCACGGCGAAGACCCTGCCGGGCGCGTCAGTACGGCAGGAGCCGCTGCTCGAGCGTGGCCGAGCACCCGCTCCAGCTCTCGCAGAAGCACTCGGGCGGCGCGACGGGCAGCGCGAAGGTCCAGCTGAGCTCGGCCGCGTTGTCCTCGACGATGAAGCCGTCCACGCCGCGCTCGCCCGCGAAGGGCTCCCAGCAGCTGCATCCGGGCGGCGTCCAGTGCGGCTCGCGCGCATAGAGGGACTCGCCCTCGCGGATGAGGCTGAGGTCCGGCGCGAAGGACGGAAAGCAGCTGGTGTCGAAGAACGGGTCGCACGGCGCGAGCCGGACCGAGCCCGGGCTCGCCGTGACCTCGACCCTGACGAGCTTGCCCACGTACTCCGTACCCTCGGTGACCGAGTCCTCGAGCGGGCACGTCCCGTCGTAGCCCACCGTGCTGAGCTCGTAGAGCCCGCTGGCGAGCTCCGCCTCGCCCACCCCGCTACCCTTGGCGCAGGCCGAGCTCGCGAGCCCGAGCACGGCCACGGTGCACCAGAAGCTCCGCTTCATGGTCGCTCTCCTGTGTGGATATCCGGCGCACCCATGGACGCGCGGGCCGCCCCGGACATTCACACCGCCGTGGCGCACCGCGGCACGCAGCACCCTTGCGCCGCCCTTGTCGCGGGGACAAGAGGCTGGCTACCGTCCGGGCGAGCAGCCCGAGCGGGCCCGGAGAAAAGCACGCCCATGATGCAGTCGCCCATGCCCTACGGCGCCCGGCCGGCGCCCACCGAGCCCGTGCACGACAACCCTCGACTGCCGGAGGACCTCGGCCTGCCGAGCCTCGGCCTCGTGATGCAGCTCGCCGGGTGGCTGCTCAACTGCGTGTGGGTCCTGGCGCTCCTCGGCCTGCTCATCGGAAGCCGCGGCGCCAAGGGCACCGGGGCCTTCGTCATCGTCCTGCTCACGTGCATCGTGCGCTCGATCGTGGGTGCGGTGGCGGGCGCCAAGCTCGCGCAGGGCGGCCCGGACGCGCCGCGCGCCGCGCGCAACTACGCCGTCGCGGCGGCCGTGCAGACCGCGATCGTCGTCGTGCTCGTCATGGTGGCGGGCGTGAGCCTCGGGGCCGGCGCCGTCGTGTGGCTCGTGCTCGTGAGCCTCGCCTGGCCGGCGGTGGTGTTCGGGCTCTGCAGCCGCCCGACCGTGCGCGCCCTCGAGTCGAGCGGCTACGTGGTCGGGCGCGACCTCGGGCTCGCGGGCGCCGGCGCGCTCATGACGTCGCTCGGCGCCATCGGCCTCTTGATGGGCATCGCGCTCCTCACCGTGGTGCTCGGGATCCTCGACCGCGCCGGCGCCATCGGCGCGCTGCTCCTCCTGCTGACCGTGGCCCTGCTCGTGCGCTCCGCCTTCCACATCGCGGCCGGCGTGCGCGGGCTCCGCGGCGACAGCGTATCGGCGTTCCAGAGCGCCACCGGCCGCTACGTCGGCATCGGGTTCGCCGCGTCCGGGCTGTGCTTGCTCGCGTTCTTCATCATCGGGGCCATCGGCGGGCGCGGAGGGGCCGGCGTGGCCTCGTTCTTCCTCGCCTCGCTCTACGCAGCGGCCCTCGCCGTGTGGCCGGGCGTGATTGCGAAGTTCCGGGTCCAGGTCGGGAGCCGCGCCGGCGGCGAGGTCCTGCCGCCGGCTCGCGACAACGGCCTGACCGCCATCGGGTTCGTGGTGCTCGGTCAGGGTGCGCTCGGCGTCGCCGTGGGGCTCGGCGCGTTCCTGTTCGAGGGCGGCGCGACCTCGCTGCTCGGGGGCATGCTGTCCGGCAGCACGTCGCGCGACCTGGCGGACGGCGGAGTGCCGGCGGGCCTGTCCCTGGCCGTGTCGCTCGTCGGCGTGGTGAGCGGCATCGAGCTCGTGCGCATGACGCCGCGCTACCAGATCGCGGGCATCGTCTACGCGGTCGCCGGCATCGTGGTCGGCCTGTGGAGCGGCATCGCGACCTTCAAGACCCTCGGTGGGAGCCTGGGCGGCGCGCTCCTGTCGAACCCGCTCATCATGCTGATGCCCGCCGTCCTGGCGGGGGTCTCGCTCGTCGTGCCGGTCGTGACCCTGGCCCTGTGCCTGCGCAAGCTGCCGGGCGACGCGATCGTGAAGCCCGACGTGTTCTCCTGACCGAGCGGGCCGCTCAGGGCGGATACGGCGGCGACCACGAGCCCTGCACGGTCGGGACCGTGGGCAGGCGTGGCGTGTGCGCGTTCGGATCCTGGAAGATCGGCACGACCTCGCAGCTCTGGGTCGCGCACTGGCCTCCCTCGCTGAAGCGCACGTCCGCGACCAGCCAGAACGTGTTCGAGCTCGGCGAGGTCCCCATCGCGGGGGTGAAGGTCACCGGTGCGTCGTAGCCTGCGGGCCCGAGGTCCGCGGCCATCTGCCCGTTGCAGAAGATGCGGATGCGCGGGTGCACGCTGTAGTTGACCGAGTGGTTCGAGTAGTAGTGCACGCCGACGCGCGTCCACTCGTTGTTGGGCGGGTAGTCGATGTTGATGTTCTCGGGCGCGCAGAAGCTCGAGTTCTGCGGGTCGACGACCGACGGATCGCAGGTGATGTTGTCGAGGTCGAGGCGCGGGTTGTGGCAGCCGAGGCCCATCGCCTGCCAGCTCGCCCCGACCCCGCGCGGCGCGAAGTAGCAGCTGTTCTTGTTGATGTCCGGGTCGAGGTACCAGTCGACCGGATCGGGCGGCGCGACGCCGTTGAACCAGTCCGGGCCCATCGGGAACGGTGGCTGGAAGTCGTAATACTTGCAGTTGTCCCACGCGCACACGGAGGGGTTGCCGCCGTCGCCGGTCCAGGCCGCCGTCGTGCCGGGCTGGTGCACGTGCAGATCGAGATCCACGCCGGAACCGCCGAGGTCGTGCTCCCAGTCGAGCTCGACGCGCAGGCCGGGTGCACCGACGAACAGGGGGTAGCTGCACTGTTCGGGCCCATTCGCGGTCGTCTTCGTGTAGGTGACCGTGTACTCGCCGCTGACGATCGGCTGGAAGTCGTCGGCCGGGTTCGAGCCCCCAACCGCGGGGCACGGGCTCACGCCCGGCGGGCAGGCGACGGACCACGACTCCGTGAGCGCACCCGCGCTGAAGTTGCCGGTACCGGGCTTCAGATCGACCGTCACGAAGGGCGGCGTCGTGATGGCGTGGCAGCCGAGCTGGTTGTTCGGGTCGGCGCACACGTCGGCCCCCACGCCGCCGATGCACTCGCCCCAGGTGCCGAACTCGGTGCAGCTCTGGGTGCCCGGGTAGCAGCCCTGCTGCCCGAGGAAGGAGGGGTCGCCCTCGAAGCACCAGTGCGTCAGGCCCGCCTGGCACGGGCAGTTGTCGTCGACGAGGCCGTTGCAGTCGTCGTCCGTGCCGAGGTGATCGGTGTCGCAGAGCTCGTCCGGCCCGCAACCCGTGCCACACGGGTTGATGATCATGCCGCCCGAGCCCCCGGTGTTGGACGACGTCGTGAAGATCGTCCCCCCCGCGCCCCCGGGATTCTGGTTGCCCGCCCCGCCGGTGCCGACGTTGCCCTCTCCGCCCGCGCCGGCGGCGACCTGATTCAGCTTGGAGCTCTTGCCTCCGGCGTTGCAGCCGGCGGCGTAGATGCCCGCGGCGAGCACCGGTAGCGAAGCGTACGCGAGGAGAGAACCGAGGCGCATGGTGGGACTCCGCCGGCAGGGCGCGGCCGGCACGCAAGGCGATGAGGTCGCTCGAACGTATCACCGAGCGGCGCACTTGACGACGCTCCGAAATCCGACGCCCCGGAACCCGGGGGGGTGCGTGTGGTGCGGCCGGCGCACCCGGTCCTCGGCTGGCAGGGTGCCGGGCGGGCCGGACCAGGGTGCCGCGCTGCGGCCCTCCCCAGAAGGCCGCGCGTCGGCTAAGCTGATGTCGGCTGCATTCTCCGGCCCGGGAGCGCGTAACAAGGATCGATGAGCACGCTGCAGGCGGGCCGGATGGTCACCACGAACGTGCAGCTCGTGCGCGAGCTGGGCCGCGGCGCGATGGGCAGCGTGTGGCTCGCCGACCACCTGACGCTGCGCACCAAGGTCGCGGTGAAGTTCATCGCCGAGCAGCTCGCGACGAACGATGCCGACGTGCTCGCGCGCTTCACGGCGGAGGCGACGGCGGCGGCGCAGATCAAGAGCCCGCACGTGGTGCAGACCTTCGACGCGGGCATCATGGACGACGGGACGCCCTACATCGTCATGGAGCTGCTCGAGGGCGAGACCCTCGGCGCGCGGCTCGACCGGGTGGGCCGCCTCGCCATCCGACAGGTCGCGCAGATCCTGGCGCAGGTCGCGCGCGCGCTCGACAAGGCCCACCGGGTCGGGATCGTCCACCGCGACATCAAGCCCGACAACATCTTCCTCATGCCGAGCGACGACGATCTGCACGTCAAGATCCTCGACTTCGGCATCGCGAAGGGGCTGCACCTGCCCGCTTCGGGCGGCGTCACGATGCCGGGCACGCTCGTCGGCACGCCCGACTACATGAGCCGAGAGCAGGTCATGCACTCGCAGGCCGTCGACGCGCACACCGACATGTGGGCGCTCGCGGTCACCGTGTACGAGGCCCTCACCGATCACCTGCCCTTCACCGGCGAGAACGTCGGCGCCACCTGCGCGCACATCGCGATGGGTCGCTTCGTCGCGCCGAGCAGGCTGCGCCCCGAGCTGCCGCGGGAGCTCGACGCCTGGTTCGACCGAGCCTGGCACACCGAGCGCGAGGCGCGCTTCGCGAACGCCAAGGTGATGGCGCTCGCCTTTCTCCAGCACGTACGCGTGAAGACCGACGACCTCGAGGACCTGCTCACGCAGACCGGCGTGTTCGCCATGCCGCCCGAGGTGCGCGCGGCCCTCGCGACGGGTGGGCGGCCCGACACGCCGCGCCAGGGTGTCGCGATGCCCCGCGCCACACCGCTGCCGGCCGGCGTCCAGGCGCAGGCGGGCACGCCCACACCGCGCTCGCGCTCGGCCTCCACCTCGGGGACGCTGGCGGCAGGCGCCGATCCGGAGCGCCCGTCGGGTCGGTCGAGCGGCGCGGCGCCGGACTCGAAGCGTCCGTCCACCCCACCTCGCTCCGCGCGGCCGTCGCAGCCTGCGTACCCGCGCCGCATGTCCGCGGCCTCGAGTCACCCGAGCGGGCGCACCGACATCGCGCAGTTTCCTCCGGTCGCAAGCGCGAGCGGCTCCCCGCCGGCGTCGGAACGCGCGCCGAGCGCGCGCCCGCCGCTCCCGCGCCCGCCGAGGGCATCCGCCCCGGGGCCCGCATCCGGGCGGGCTCGCGACTCGGTACCGGCGGCGCCGATCGCGGTCGCGGCGATGGCGTCGGCACGCCCGCCGTTCGCGCCGGCCGCCCCCCCACCGGTGCCGGCGGCCAGCGACCCGACACCCGTGGCTGCGGGCGGGCTCCTCGCCGCCGCGGCCGCCCCGCCGCCCGATCTGCTCGCGCCGGAGCGCCCCGCATCCGCGGGCACGCTGCGCGGCGCGGCTTCGTCGGCGCCCGAGGCTCCGTCACGGCGGCGCTGGGGCGTGCTCGCGCTCGTCGCGTCCGTGCTCGCGTTCGGTGCGGGGGTGGCGCTGACGCTGCTCGTCGTGGGGCGCTCGGCCCCCGCGCCGAGCGCGAGCCACGACGGCGCCGAGGTCGCACGAGCACCGGCGACGGCCACCGCTCCAGCGGCTGCGATCGTCCCGCCCCCCTCGGCCCCGCCCGCGCTCGGCCCGGCGGCGGGCTCCGGAGCGCCCACGGCCTCGACCCCGAGCGCCGACGCGACAGCGAGCGCACCCGCAGCGAGCAGCGCCCCTGCCGGGAGCAGCGCGCCGCCGCCGGCGAGCACGCAGAAGCCGAAGGCGCCGGCCACCGGCTGGCGCCCGCCGCCGGCGAAGAAGAAGCCGTCGTGGCTCTGATAGCTCAGCCATCGCTTGACGCGACGCCCGGCAGCCCCCACCTTGTTCTCGACACCCCACGGGGGCCGATCGGCTTCGACGCGGGGACGGAAGGCTCATCTGCGTGTGGCGGCTCCTGCACCGCCTCGACAAGCGGGACGTATTAACTGCGAACGACAACGCAATCGCCCTGGCTGCCTGAAAGCAGACTAGAGCCGTCCGACGGGCAGATCGTCCTGGTACCCGAAGGGCGTCAACACGAGGGCTGGAGCGCGTGAGGAACGCCAGCGATAGCGCGCTCGAGAAAAGGGCCGGCTAGGTCGCAGCCGAATCTGCGAGCCCAGTCGCCGGGGATACGGCGACCACGCACGTGGATGAAGGTGAGCTGGATGCCTCGCGGACCCGGGTTCGATTCCCGGCGGCTCCACTTGTTCTCGCTCCGCTCGCTGCGGTTCCAGCGGGAATCCTGGCGACTCGCTCCGCCCTGCGGGGCGTCGCCAGCCCGGGCTCGCGTGGCGCGGAGCGGCAGGCGCGGGCGGCCGAGTCAGTTCCGGCACCGCCCTGCGCCCGATCCGCATCGGATGCAACGCAGAGCCCGCACGCGCGGAGCGAGCACGCAGCTCGACCCGTCGCCCGACCGCTGAAGGCTGCAGCCCGCTGCCCGCTGCCCCCTTGGCACCGGTTTGGCCGGCCGCAGGGCACGCCGCGAGCGCTCTCGGGCGCTTCGCCGGAAGCGTGCGGAATGATGCACGCCCGCGACGAGCCGTGCTACGCATCCGACATGAACGTAAGCTTGCCCCAAGCGCCCACCTCCTCGCCTCGCCGCAGCCTCGGTGCCCTGCTCGGCGCTGTCGCCGTCGCCACGCTCGCCTCCGCCTGCGCGAGCCGCGCCGTGCCGTTCAAGGACCTGGACAACGCCCAGGTCACCGTCTACCGCCTGCAGCAGGCCCCCGCGGCTCAGCCCGCGCCGGCCCCCGGGGGCATCCCGGGCCTGCCCGCCATCCCGGGCCTCACGCTCCCGCCGGAGATCGCCCAGATGGGCCAGGCGGCGTGCCAGAATCCGCAGATCGTTCAGATGTTCCCGTTCCTCGCGCCCATGTGCCAGGGCGGTGCCGTGGGGCCGACCGCGCCTCCGCCGCGGCTGTTCCGCAACACCTGGATGATCACCGCCGAGCAGCCGATCGCCGACAAGAAGCTCATCGGCGACATGCTCGACATCTTCGGCGACTCGGGCAGCTTCAACTCGAACCGCGCGCCGTGCTTCAACCCGGGCTTCGCGGTGTCCTTCATGGCGCCCAATCGCCAGGAGCCGGTCGACGTCGTCGTCTCGTACTCGTGCAACCAGGCCGTCGGTTTCGGCTTCCAGTGGCCGCACAAGGACAGCGGGTTCACGAACGACACCCGCGACAAGCTGTCGAAGATCTACCAGAACCTCTGGGGCCAGCCCGCCCCGATGCAGGGTGGCTGAGCGCCAGGCGCGCACCGACCGTGCGCGCACCCCGCGTGCACCTCCCGGCGACCGCCCGCGTACCCTGCGTACGCGGGCGGTTCTGTCTTTGTCGATCGCGTGGCTGCTGCTCGCCGCGAGCGCCGTGGTCGTCGTCCTCGGCAGCGCGCGCGCACCACGCGGCGGGCCGACCCTCGCGCGCCTCGAGGGCTCGGGATGGCCCGGCCTCCCGCCGGGCCTGCGCGCGCCGCGCCCCGCGCGCCCCGGCATCGAGCCCGCGGGCCCGACCTTCCCGCGCGAGCGGGACGCCGGCATCGGCGAGGCGTCGTGCCTCATCGACGACCCCGGCTTCGGCGCCTACGAGCGCTGGGAGCGCCTCGACACGGGAGGCTCGGGCTCGCCCGCGCCGGGCGGCCGCGTGCTCCTGCCGACCGGGCTCGCGCCCGGTCCCTTCGACCTCGTGATCCACTTCCACGGTTCCGAGGCGGCCCGGCAGCTGCTCGCCGAGGCCGGGCTCCCGGTCGTGCTCGCGGGCGTCGACGCGGGTGAGGGCGGCGCCGTCTACGAGCAGACGCTCGCCGATCCCGCCGCGCTCGAGAGCCTCGTCACGGCCATCGAGCAAGCCGCTACCCGCAGGGCGGGCGGCGACTGCCGCGCGGCCCACGTGATCCTGAGCTCGTGGAGCGCAGGGTACGGCGCCATCCGCCAGATCCTGCAGCACGATCCGGAGCGACCGAGCGCCCTCGTGCTGCTCGACTCGCTCTACGCCTCGTACCTGCCCGGCACGCGGCACCCGGACGACGCGCAGATGGCACCGTTCGTGGCCGCGGCCGAGCGCGCCGCGGCCGGCAACGCGCCGCTCGTCATCACCCACTCGGACATCGACACGCCCGGCTACGCGTCGACCGCCGAGACGGCGGACTACCTCATCGCCGCGCTGCGCGGCCAGCGCCGCTACGCCGGCATGCTCCCCGCCGAGGGCGTCGAGGAGCGCACACGCTTCGCGCAGGGCGGGCTCGAGATCCGCGGCTACACGGGCGGCGACGCGCCCGCGCACTGCGCGAACCTGCGCATGCTGCCGGGCCTGCTGCGCGACCTCGTGCTGCCTGCGCTCGCGCCGCCCGCTGCCGGCGCGCCGGCGCCTCAGTAGGACTTCGCGAAGACGACCCGCCGCTCGCTCGCCTGGCCGCACACGACGCAGCTTCCGGCCTCGGGCTCGGCGTCGAGCGGGATGCAGCGGATCGTGAGCTTCTGGTCCTTGATGCGCTCCTCGCAGGCCGCCTGGCCGCACCAGCCCGACAGGGCGAAGCCGCCGTGGATCTCGGGCTCGGCGGCATTCTTCGGCGTGAAATAGGCCTGGAACTCGGCGAAGCCGTCGATGCGCCGGGTGTGGGCCTCGCGGTGGGCGAGCGCGCGCTCGTAGAGGCGCTGCTGCATCGCCGCGAGCATCGCGGGCGCCTCGGCGACGAGCGCCGCGAAGGACGCGACGTGCTTGTCGCGCGGCCCCTCGTCGCGGCGGTAGTACACCGCGGCCTCGCCGTCGACGTCCCGCGGCCCGACCTCGATGCGCAGCGGCACGCCGCGCTTCACCCACGCCCAGCCCTTCTCGCCGCCGCGCATGTCGCGCGCGTCGATCTCCACCCGCAGGGGCGCGTCGCCGTAGCGCTCGGCGCGGAGCGCGCGCGAGAGGCGCTCGGCGTACTCCATCACGCGCGCACGCCCGGCCTCGTCGCGGTAGATCGGCATGATGACGGCGTGCGCGGGCGCGAGCCGCGGCGGCACGACGAGCCCGTCGTCGTCGGAGTGCGCCATGACGAGCGCGCCGACGAGCCGCGTCGACACGCCCCAGCTCGTCGTCCAGGCGTACTCCTCGCGCTCTTCCTTGCTGTTGAACTTGATGCCGCTCGCCTTGGCGAAGTTCTGCCCGAGGAAGTGCGAGGTGCCGGCCTGCAGCGCCTTGCGATCCTGCATCATCGCCTCGATGCAGAAGGTGTCGACCGCGCCGGGGAAGCGCTCGGAGTCGGTCTTCTTGCCCTTGATGACCGGCACGGCCATGTGCTCGGTCGCGAAGGTCGCGTAGACGTCGAGCATGCGCCGCGTCTCCTCCGTCGCTTCCTCGGCCGTGGCGTGCGCCGTGTGCCCCTCCTGCCACAGGAACTCCGTCGTGCGCAGGAACAGCCGCGTGCGCAGCTCCCAGCGCACGACGTTCGCCCACTGGTTGATGAGCAGCGGCAGATCGCGGTAGCTGCGCACCCACTGCGCGAAGCTCGCGCCGATGATGGTCTCGGACGTCGGCCGCACGACGAGCGGCTCCTCGAGCACGGCCTCGGGGTCGGGGATGAGCCCGCCCTTCGGCCCGGCGATGAGCCGGTGGTGGGTGACGACGGCGCACTCCTTGGCGAAGCCCTCGACGTGCTCGGCCTCCTTCTCGAGGAAGCTCTTCGGGATGAACAGCGGGAAATAGGCGTTCTTGTGGCCCGTGTCGCGGAACATCTGGTCGAGCGCGCGCTGCATGTTCTCCCAGATGGCGTAACCCCACGGCTTGATGACCATGCAGCCGCGCACCGGCGAGCTCTCGGCGAGGTCGGCGGCGCGCACCACCTGCTGGTACCACTCGGAGTAGTTCTCGGTGCGGGTCGGGGAGATCGCGCTCTTCTGGGGCTTGTCCTGGCTCACGGTGACACCTCGTCTCGGGCGAGCGATCTACCACGGGCGCCACCGGCGCGCGTCAGCCGCCGCGCGGCGAGCGTCGTCGAGCGTCGCCGAGGGTCGCGCGCGGTGCGGGCCGGCTCAGGCCGCCGCGGAGGCTGGCGGCGCGCGGCGCCGCACGACCGGCAGGAGCGCCAGGGCGCCGAGCAGCGCCACGCCGACGAAGGCCAGGAAGACCTCGTTCCAGCCGAGGCGATTCTTGAGCCAGATGGTGACCACGCCCTGGAGCACGGCGCCGAGCGAGCCGACGCCGTTCACGACGCCCGCGGCGAGCCCCGCCCCGTGCGCCCCGCCCGCGTCCTGAGCCGCCGCGCCCGAGATGAGCGAGTCGGCCGCGAACAGCAGCGCGCCGACGAGCGCCATGCTGGCGAAGTTCGCGCCGAGGCTGCTCGCCCCGACGAAGCTGTAGAGCAGGAGCGCCCCTGCGAGCCCCACGATCGCGACCGCCGCGCAGGCGGCGCGCGTCACCTTGTGGACGAGCTTGTCGGAGATCCAGCCCATCGCGACCGTGCCCGCGAAGCCCCCGATCTCGAAGGAAGTCGACAGGTAGCCCGAGGTCTCCGCGTCGAGGTGCAGGGCCTTCGTGAAGTAGTACGCGAGCCACGAGAGGATGCTGTACCGGATGAGCTTGAGGCAGAAGTAGCACAGGCCGTAGCACCACAGGACGCGGCTCACGAGCAGCTCGCGGCGCGCGAGCGTGCGGGCCTCCACGTGGCGCGCCCGCGCGACCGCGTCCTCGGCTGTCGGGGACTCGCGCGTGCTCGCTCGCCGTTCGGCGAAGGGACCCGGGCGCAGCAGCGCCCACACCGCGATGCCCACGGTCGCGACCCACAGCGCGGGCCCGAGGAAGGCCGCACGCCAGCCGAAATGGGCGAGCAGGAAGGTCGCGAACGCGGTCGCCGCGATGCCACCGACCTGGTAGCAGGTGGCCCACAGGCCCATCACGCGGCCCCGGCGGGCCGGCGCCGTCCACTCGGCCATGGCCTTCACCGTCCCGGGCCAGCCGGAGGACTGGAAGAGGCCGTTGAGGCCGAACAGGAGCGCGAACACGAGCGGCAGGTCCGAGAGGCCGAAGGCGGCGCACGCGAGCGCCGAGCCGATCATGCCGAGCGCGATGAGCTTGCGCGCGCCGTGGCGGTCGCCGATGGCGCCGCTCGCGAACTGTCCGACGGCGTAGGCGGCGAGCATCGCGGTGTCGATGGCGACGAGCCAGCCCTCGTCGAGGTCGAGCTTCGCCTTCACCACGCCGAAGTTCTTGCGACACAGGTAGTACGAGGCGTACGCGAGCCAGGTGAGCGCGAACGCGACGACGAAGCCGCTCGTGAGGCCGCGCCCGGGGGGCCCCACGGCCGGCCCCGGCGCCGGAGCGCCGGTCGAGCTCGCCTCTGCCTCACCCATCGGCGCACTCTAGCCTGCCGCGCGCGCCCGGCGCGAGACCCGAGGCGTCGTTGGCCGCACTTCGGCGCGCCCCGCAGCCCGCGCGCCGGCGCCGCAGCGAGGCTCAGCGCGGCGCGCGCTCGAGGTGCGCGATCAGCCGATCGACCTCGGCGAGCGTGGGCGCGTCGGCAGCCGCCCGGCGCGCGCGCAAAGCCGCAGCGAGCGCGGGGTGGTCGACCATGCGGATGGCGCGCGCGAGCGCGTTCCGCGCCTCGCCGGCGAAGCGGAAGAACGCCGCCCCGAGCGGAGCCGAGAGGTGCGCGCGCACCGCCTCGCCCTCGGCCTGCCGCTCCGCGCCGAGCGCGCGCCAGGCCCAGCTCGAGCCCTGGGCGCCGAGCGCCGCCGCGAGTTGCACGGCGTCCTCGGGATCGACCGTCTGCTCGAGGGCAGCGGCGAGCAGACGCGCGCTCGGCAGCCCCCTGCACTGCCCGAGCCCAGCGACGCCCGCGCGCCGGCGTGCGCCGCCGAGCGCCTCCGCGAGGAGCGAACGGGACGCCTCGTCGCCGTGGCAAGCGTCGCCGAGCGCGCGGGCCGCGAAGTGGGCCACGCGACCGTCGGGCCGGCTCGCGCGGAAGGCGGCCCGCACGACCGGTGCGGCGCGCGGGTCGCGCAGGCGCCCCACCGCCTGCAGCATGCCCACCGCGAGCGCCTCCCACTCGGCGTCGGTCGCGCTCCCGCGAGGCCGCGCCGCGAACGCGAGCTCCTCGAGCATCGGCCACAGCGCCGCCCGGCCGAGGGCCACGAGCTCGCCGGTGACCGTGGGCGCCGGGTTCCGGAAGGCGCGGTAGCTCTCCGGCCGGTAGCCCGCCACCGCGGCGACCGCCGCGAAGGCCGCGGGCTCCCGGACTCGCGCCGCCGCGATCTCCCGGGCGAGCTCGGCCCGGACCGCCGGCGCGAGGTCGCCGGGCGCCGCCACGAGCCCGTCGGCGCGCGCCGGTGCCCCCCACCCGAGACCGAGCGCGAGCGCGAGCGCAGCGAGCACCCGCCGGAGCGGCCGCCACGAGCGGTGACGTCCGTGCGCGCTCACGGCCCCGCGACCTCCCACCAGCGCGGTTCCGCGGGCGGCGGCCCCTCCTCGTTGGTGGCGCAGTGCACCTCGCCGCCGAGCAGGTGGTAGCTGTCCCAGTCGTCGACGAAGCGCACGTCGAGCCCCTGCCCGGTTGCGCCGAGCGCGTGGGCCGGCGTGCCGAGACGGTCGAGCAGATCCTGCCTGAAGCCGTCGACCCCGTCGATCACCGGCCCGAAGGGATCGGGGACGAGGATGTGGTCGCCGAAGACACGCGCATTCACGGTGCCCGGGATGTAGGCCACCTTGTAGCCGTCGACCTCGCCGTAGAAGAACGGCATGGGCACGAGCTCGTCGTCGGCGAGCCCGAGCTCGGTCCGGAAGCGCTCCACCATGGCGTCGATGAAGCTCTCGGCTTCCTGCTGTGCCTGCGCGAGCGCGACGTCGGCGAGCAAGGCGTCGATCGTGATGGCAGCGCTCGCACCGTTCCAGCTCTGCTTGCCGGCGAAGAGGACGGCGCTTCCGTGCCCCTGCGCCTGCCACGCCTCGAGCATCTGACGCGCGAGCGACGGCGACGCGACGAGCACCTTCCAGCCGCGCGCCGTCGCGGCCGGCACGTAGCCGAAGACCTCGTCCACGTGGCCGACCCAGAGCCAGCTCGTGTCGACGTCGAAGGGCGCCTGCACCGCCTGCGCGGCGTAGAACGCGCGCGTGGTCTGGAGCACGCCGGAGCCGTACACGATCCGCCCCGCGGGGAAGCCCGCGGACGCGGGCACGAGCTCGTGGTTGCCGTACGAGTCGAAGGTCGTGCCGTAGTGCATCTCGCCGGTGTGGAGCGGGCACTTGTCGCCGGCGCGCTCGCAGGGCTCGAGGTAGCCCCGGTCCGGACCGAGGTGCATCGCGGCGAGCTCCGCCGCGGGCAGGGCGCCCGGCCCGAAGCCCCGCCCCCAGGGGCGCGCGAGCGCGACGCGCATGCCGTGCGCGAGACCGTCCTCGGCCGGCAGGGCGGCGTAGCCGGGCTGCATCCAGTCCTCGGTCCACGGATCGTCCCAGCCGGCGAGCGGCCGGTGGTCGAGCCCCGCCTCGCCCGCTGCCGCGCCCACGGCGGCGACGAACGCCGGGTCGTCGTCGCTCGAGTAGAGCGTGTCGTGCACGCTCAGGCTCCCGAAGCTCATCCACGGCGCGACGCGCAGCCGCGCGCGCTCGCGGCCGTCGGGGCTCTCGTCCGTCGTCACGAGCTCCGCCCCCACGGTGACGGCGAGCTCGAGCCGCACCTCGCCGGACCAGTCGGCCGCGGCGACCGTGCCGGCGAAGTGCCGCGCCTCGAGGCCGAGCTCGACACCCGCCCGCAGCTCGGCGGTGTCGAGGGCGAAGCTCGCCGCCACGGCACAGCTCACCGCGCCGTAGGCGCACGGCTCGAGCTGTCCCGCGACGAGTGTCCAGCCGCCAGCGGGCTCGCGGCGGAAGAGGCGCACGTGGCGCGCCGGATCGTCACTCGTGTGCGCGGCGACCTCGGGGTCGGGGTCGAGGAGCGTGACCGTGCCGCTCGCCCCATCCGGGGCCTCGGGCCAGGGCCGCACGACGACGCGCGCGAGATCCGCCTCGTCCTCGGGTCCGTCGACCTCCGTGTCGTCGGCGTCGGCCACCCCGTCGCCGTCGTCGTCGTCGTAGTTCGCGAGGAAGATCGCCCCGCGGCTCGCGTCCCAGGCGTCGTCCTCGAGGCGGTCCACGTCCGAGCCCGGGTCGGCGCGCCCATCGCGGTCCGCGTCGACCACGAGGTCGACCACTGCGACCGGGCTCGAGGGCGCACCGTCGCTCTCGCCGCTGCCGCAGCCCGCGATCAGGAGCGCCAGCGTCGCGCCTGCCGCGGTCTCGAGCTTGCCTCGCTGCACCGATCGACCCTTGGCTCCAGGCTACAGGCGCGGCGCGGCGCGCGCCACGGCCCGCGCACTGCGCGCGGTTGACGGTGCCGCGGCGCTCCCGTACGAGCGCGCCATGAGCGGGCGACTCTGGGACAAGGGCGAGGGTGTGGATCGGGCGATGCTCCGGTACACGGCGCGCGACGACTGGCAGCTCGACCAGCGCCTGCTGCCCCACGACCTGCGCGCCAGCGTGGCGCACGTGCGCGGGCTCGGGCGCATCGGCGTCCTTCTGCCCGGCGAGGTCGACGCGCTCGTGCTCGCCCTCGAGGAGCTCGTCCGCGACGCGGCGGCCGGAGCCTTCGTGCTCACGCCGGACGACGAGGACGGCCACACCGCCATCGAGGCCGCGCTCGTGCGGAGGCTCGGCGACGTCGGGCGCAAGGTCCACACCGGCCGCAGCCGCAACGACCAGGTGCTGGTCGCCCTGCGTCTCTACGAGCGCGAGGCGCTTGCCGACCTCGCCGAGGCGGCGCGGTTCGCGGCGCTCGCGCTGTGCGAGACGGCCGAGCGCGAGGCCATGACGCCGATGCCCGGCTACACCCACCTGCAGCGCGCCGTGCCGTCGTCGGTGGGCCTGTGGCTGTCCGCCGTCGCCGAGGGCCTCGCCGACGCGCGCGACCACGTGCAGGCGACGCGCAACCTGCTCGACCGCTCGCCGCTCGGCGCGGCCGCGGGCTACGGGGTCAACCTGCCGCTCGACCGCGCGGGCGTCGCCGCCGAGCTCGGCTTCGCCGGCGTGGCCGACAACCCGCTCGCCTCGCAGTCCTCGCGCGGCATCCACGAGGTCGCGGTGCTCGGTGCCGCCTGGCACGTGTGCGCCGTGCTGCGCCGCTTCGCCTGGGATCTGTCCTTTTTCACCACCAGCGAGGCCGCCTTCGTGCGCCTCGACCCGGCCCTCATGACCGGCTCGTCGATCATGCCCCACAAGCGCAACCCCGATCTCGTCGAGCTCATGCGCGCCTCGTGCGCCGTCGTGCAGGGCGCGAGCACCGAGCTCCAGACGCTCGTGGCGCTGCCGAGCGGCTACCACCGCGATCTACAGCTCACGAAGGCGCCGCTCATGCGCGGGCTCGACGAGGCCCTCGCCACGACCCGCCTCGTGCCGCGCCTCGTCGCGGGCCTCGTGCTCGACCGCGCGCACATGCTCGCGGCCGTGACGCCCGAGTGCTTCGCCACCGACCGGGCCGTCGACCTCGCCGTCGCGGGCGTCCCCTTCCGCGAGGCCTACCGGCGGGTAGCGAGCGAGGTCGGCGAGCTCGGCGCCGGCGACGCCAGGGCGAGCCTGCGTGCGCGCGTCTCACCGGGCGCCCCTGGAGCGCTCGCGCTCGACGCGTTGCGGGGCCGGCTCGAGCCGAGCCCTCCCGAGCGACGCGGCTGACCGCGCCGCGGACGCCGAGCCGAGCGACCTGGCAGGGCGCGGCGGCGCCTGGCGGCAGGGAGCCTAGGTCGACGGCGAAGCCGCGCGCGGCGCCGTCGAGTTGCGCCGCTTCTTGTCGGGCTTCGGCGCGTGCTTCGCGAGAAAGTCGTCGTAGGAGCCGCGGAAGTCGACGAGGCCCTCCGGTGTGAAGGCGAACAGGCGCGTCGCGAAGCTCGTGATGAGATCGCGGTCGTGCGACACGACGAAGCACGTGCCCTCGTAGCGCACCAGCGCCTCGCCGAGCGCGACGATCGACTCGAGGTCGAGGTGGTTCGTCGGCTCGTCGAGCACGAGCACGTTGTCCTTCATGAGCATCAGCTTCGCGAACATGAGGCGCACGGCCTCGCCGCCCGACAGCGCGTCGGTCGGCTTCTTGCCCTCGTCGCCCTTGAACAGCATCTTGCCGAGCAGGCCGCGCACGTCGGACGTGTGGGCCAGCGGGTCCCACGCGTGCAGCCACTCGTCGACGGTCGTGCCGTTCGCGATGCCGTCGCGATGATCTTGCGCGAGGTACCCGACCGAGGCCTGGTGGCCCCAGGTGATGTGGCCCGCGTCGGGCAGAAGCTCGCCGACGAGCATCTTGCACAGCGTCGTCTTGCCGACGCCGTTCGGGCCCACGATGGCGATCTTCTCGCCCTTGGTCACGAGCGCGTCGAAGGACTCGCACACGACCACGTCGGGCCAGCGCTTGGTGAGGCGCTCGAGCTCTAGCGTCTGCTTGCCCGAGGGCCGCTTCACCTCCACCTGGATGAACGGCCGCTCGATGTTCGACCGCCTCAGCTCGGCGAGCTCGAGCTTCTCGATCTGCTTCTTGCGGCTCTGCACCTGCGAGGCGCGCGTGCCGGCGTGGAACCGGGCCACGAAATCCTGCAGCTGGCTCACCTTCTTCGCGCGCTCGGCGTTCTCCTGCTCCACGCGGCCGCGGACCTGGGTCTTCACCATGACCATCTCGTCGTAGCCGCCCGGGTAGACGATGATCGTCTCGTAGTCGATGTCGGCGATGTGCGTGCAGATCGCGTTCAGAAAGTGCCGGTCGTGGGAGATGACGACGAGCACGCCCTCGTACCCCGACAGGAAGCGCTCGAGCCAGCGGATCGAATCGAGATCGAGGTGGTTGGTGGGCTCGTCGAGCAGCAGCGCCTCGGGCTTGCCGAAGAGCGCCTGCGCGAGCAGCACGCGGAGCCTGAGGCCGCCGGCGAGCTCCTTCATCGGCTTGTCGTGCTGGGACTGCGGGATGCCGAGGCCCGCGAGCAGCTCGGCCGCGTCGGACTCGGCGGTGTAGCCGTCCTCCTCGGCAACCAGGTGCTCGAGCTCGCCGAGCCGCTCGCCCTCGGCGTCGGTGATCTCCTCCCGCGCGAGGAGCGTCTCCTTCTCTTGCATCGCGGCCCATAGCGGCTTGTTGCCCATCAGCACGACGTCGAGCACGCGCACCGCCTCGAAGCCGAACTGGTCCTGCTTCAGGACCGAGGTCTTCTCGGGCCGCGACACGAGCCCGCCGTCGCTCTCGATGACCCCCTCGAGGATCTTCATGAACGTCGACTTGCCCGCGCCGTTCGGCCCGGTGAGGCCGTAGCGACGACCGGGAGCGAAGTTGACGTGGACGCCGTCGAAGAGACGTTTGCCGCTGTAGGCCTTGGTGACGCCGGTGACCTGGATCGCGCTCATGGGGGGCGCGGCAATTAGCAGAACCACGGACGAACGCCCGTGGAACTTGAGGTCGGGGGGCAGCCGATCGATCCCGCCACGATCGCCCGAGCCGCCCGTCGGCTCGCGCGCGCAGCGGTCGTGGCCAAGAGGCGCGCGACCGAGGGCCGCGATGTTGCGTCCCCAGCGGGATTTGAACCCGCGTAACAGCCGTGAAAGGGCTGGGTCCTGGGCCGGGCTAGACGATGGGGACGGGCCTGCTGCGCAGAGGGCGCAGGTTAGTCGCCAGCGGCTCGTCAGGCAAGCGCGGCCCGACTCCGCCGCTGCTCGCCTTCCTCGAATGCCGCGCCGCGTCACCCGCGTGGGCCGCCCGCGTGGCGCGCAAGCTCGCTACCTCCGCGACGTTCGTGATACTTTGCGGCCAGACGCGCGTGCGCCCGAGAGGCGCGCCGCGGCGCGCCGTGCGAGGTGCACCCGCCGAGGGTGACCTCGAGGGATCGATCACCGGGTGCTTCCCCATACCATCCAGCCTGGCGACAGGTTCGTCATCGAAGCGCGCGTCGGCGGGGGTGCGAGCGGCGACATCTACAAGGGCGTCGACGTCACGACCGGCGAGACCGTGGCGCTGAAGCTCCTGCGCCAGACCGCCCCCGAGAGCGAGCGGACCCGCTTCCTGCGCGAGGTCGCGGTCGTGGCCGACCTCCGCCACCCGAACATCGTCAACTACATCGCGCACGGGACCTGGCCCGACGGGCGCCTGTTCCTCGCAATGGAGTGGCTCGACGGCGAGGACTTGTCCAAGCGGCAGCGCCGGGAACCGCTCGGCACGCAGGACGCGGTCGAGGTGGTGCGGCGCGCGGCGCAAGCGCTCGCCGCGATCCACGCGCGCGGCATCGTCCACCGCGATCTGAAGCTCCAGAACATCTACCTCCCCAAGGCGCGCGGCCTGTCGGTGAAGCTCATCGACTTCGGCGTGGTCAAGCCCGCCGTCGACGACGGCTTCCGCACCGAGCCCGGCACCATCCTCGGAACGCCGCAGTACATGTCGCCGGAGCAGGCGCGCGGCGAGTCGGTGGACCCGCGCGCCGACGTGTACTCGCTCGGCTCCGTCCTGTTTCGCCTGCTCACGGGTCGCAACGTGTTCGAGACCGACCATGCCATCGCGCTGCTCGGTCGCATCGTGCTCGAGGATCCACCGCCGCCCTCGAGCGTGCGCTTCGACATCCCCCCGACGCTCGACGCCGTCGTGCACCGCGCCATCGCCCGCAACCGCGAGCAGCGCTACGACAACGCGGGCGAGTTCGCGCGCGCGCTGGCGCGCGTGGGCCCGCTCAACAACGACCCACCGAGCGTCGAGCGCTCCGCCTCCGCCGTGGTGCCGGCGCGCACCACGCGCCAGTCGCAGACCGACACGGGCTCGAACGACAGCCGCCCGACGAGGCCCGGCCTGGGCGTGCGCCGTGTGGTCGCGTGCGTCGTCTACGACCTCGGCGAGACCTCGCCCGACCGCAGCATCTCGGACAGCCTCATCGACGTCGTGGGCCAGGACGTGCGCATCGAGGTGCTCGCCGGCGGCAAGACCGTGGCAGTCCTCCGCGTCGAGCACAGCCTCGGCGACGAGGTGATGCGCGCCGCGCGCGCCGCGCTCACGGTGGTGAGCGAGTTCCGCTCGGCCCGCGTGGCCGTCTCCAACGGGCACGCCAGCATGGCGCGCTCGAACCTGGCCGGCGAGGCGCTCGAGCGCGCGGCGCGGCAGCTCGAGAGCGCGACGCCGGGCATGATCCGCCTCGATCTGCACGCGGCGGCGGCGCTCGACGGCCGCTTCGTCATCGAGCGCGACGCCGACGGCGCGCGCCTGCTGCGCGAGGACCCGCGCGAGCTCGGCCCGCGCAAGCTGCTCGGCATGCCGACGCCCACCGTGGGGCGCGAGCGCGAGATCGCCGCGCTGCAGGAGGTGTACGCCGACATGTTGCGCGACGCCTTCCCACGCATCGCCATCGTGAGCGGCCCGCCGGGCATCGGCAAGAGCCGCGTCAGGAGCGAGCTGCACCAGCGCCTCGAGCTCGCCCCGACCCCGCCGGAGATCATGCTGTGCCGCGGCGACTCCTCCGGCACGACGAGCGGCAGCGTGTCGGCGCTCGGACGCGCGCTGCGGGCGCAGATGGGCGTGCAGGACGGCGCCGACCTACGCAGCCAGGTCCAGAAGGTCAAGCGCCACGTCCGCGCACGCCTGCCGCGCAGCCTGCACTTTCTCGCGGCCTTCGTGGGTGAGCTGCTCGGCGTGCCCTTCCCCGACGAGGCGGACGAGCCGCTGCGCGCCGCACGCGCCAACGACCAGCTGATGCAGTCGCGCATCCGCATGGCCCTCGAGGCGTACGTCCGCACGCAGGCGGGCCGCATCCCGCAGGTGCTCATCATCGAGGACGCCCACGTCGCCGACGACACGACCATCGAGCTCATCGACTGGATGCTCGCCTGCCCCGGCATCCGCATGTGCGTGTTCGCCTTTGCCCAGCCCGAGATCGAGACGCGCCGCGCCGGCGCCTGGTCGAGCGCGCGCCTGACGAAGCTCGAGCTCGGTCCGCTGCCCCCGGCCCAGAGCGAGCGACTGGTCCAGCTCGCGCTGCCGCACGCGTCCGCCGACACCCGCAACGAGCTCGTCAAGCGCGCGGGCGGTAACCCGCTCGTGCTCGAGGAGCTGGTGCGCTGTGCCGCCGAGGGGCGCCACGACCTGCCGCTCACGGTGCAGGCCCTGGTGCAGCAGCGCCTCGACCGGCTGCGGCCCAGCGTGCGCGACGCACTGCGCGCCGCCGCCGTGTTCGGCCAGACGTTCTGGACGGCCGGCCTCGCCGTGCTCGTGGGACGCAACGTCGACGCGGATCTGCGCGAGGCGGAAGCGAGCGAGATCGTGCTGCGGCAGACGACCTCGCGCGTGGCCGACACCGACGAGTGGCACTTCCGCCAGGCCCTCGTGCGCGACGCCGCCTACGCGAGCCTGCTCGAGGAGGATCTGCGCCCGATGCACCTCGCCGCCGGCGCCTGGCTCGAGTCGGTGGGCAACGCCGACCTCGGCCTGATGGCGGCGCACTTCGAAGCCGGCGGGGACATCCCGAAGGCGACCACCCTGTTCGCGCGTGCCACCCGCCAGGCGCTCGCGAATTTCGGCCAGATGATGATGGCGCTCGAGCTGGCGCGGCGCGGCCTCGCCTGCGGGGCCGACGGACTCGAGCGCGCCACCATGCTGCTCACGCAGGCCCAGGTCTACAGCCGCATGGGCCGGCTCGGCGAGTGCATCGACAACGCCGAGCGGGCCAGCCACCTGGTCCCGCCCGCGAGCGAGATGTGGGTCGAGGCGCAGCGCCTCCTGTCGGCGTCGCTCACCGAGTCGGGGCGCTCGGCCGACGGCGACGCGCGCGCCACCTGGGCGCTCGGGCCCCAGTTCCTCGCGGCGCTGCCCGAGGAGCTGCGCAGCATCCTGCTCGCGACCCGGGTGCGGGCGCTCGTGGATCTCAACCGCACCGCGCAGGCACTCACGGTCGCGGACGACGCCGTCGCGTGCGCGGCGCGCGCCGGTGCCCGCGGCCCCATCGCGATGCTGCGAGCGCTCGACGCCCGCCTGTTCGCGCTCATGAACGCCTGCCTGCCGGGCGCCGCCGTCCCCGCCGGCGAGCAGCTCATCGACGCGGCCGATCGGGCCGGCGACCTCCACCTCGCCAGCCGCGCACGCATCAACACCGCCTCGACGCTCAACTACCTCGGGCGCTACGAGGATGCCCACGCGCTCATCGACCGCGCCCTGCCCGACGTGCGCAGCTTCCGGCTGCGCCTGCTCGAGGGCAGCGCCATCCACAACCTCGGCATGTCGTACGCGCGGCGCGGCGCGCTCGACGAGGGCATCGAGATGCAGCGCGCAGCGGTGCGCATCGCGGAGGAGTGCTCGGGCGCCCGGCTCGCCATCAACGCCCGCATCTACTGGGCCCTCATGCTGGTGGTGCGCGGCGCGCCGGGCGATCTGCGCTTTGCGCACGAGCTCGCGAGCGGTGTCGTGCAGGCGACGACCGCGCAGCCCGGGCTCCAGCTCGTGGCGCTCTACTGCCTCTCGCGCGTGCAGCTCGCGCGCCGCGACCTTCCGGCCGCGCGCGAGGCCGCACGCGAGGCCCATCGCCGCCTGAGCGAAGGCCCGGCCGAGGAGTGGGAAGAGGGCGTCCGCCTCGGCTACGCCGAGGTGCTGCTCGCGCTCGGCCAGAGCGCCGAGGCCGACGAGGTCCTCGCGCAGGGCTTCGAGGTGGTCCGCCAGCGTGTGAGCAGCATCGCGCGCGCCGACTACCGGGACTCGTTCATGCGCCGCAACGAGGAGGTCGCGCGGTTGCTCGAGCTCGCGCGCACGCGCCTCGGCAAGCAGCTCACGGCCTGAGCGGTCTCGCCGCCCCGCGGCGCGCGCGCCGGCCGGCTCTGCGCGCCCGGACCCCCGCGTTCTTGCTTGGTTCTTGACGGTGCCTGGCCCGGGGGCTATCCGGTCCCGCATGGCCATCGCACCCTCGGTCGCACGTCCCCGCCACACGCTCCGACGCCTGCTCGCGGGCACGGTCCTCGCCGCAGCGCTCGCCGCGCCGGCGGTGGCATCCGCCGACACCAAGATCGCGGTCATCGATCTGCGCCGCGCCGTGGTCGAGACCGAGGACGGGCTCCGGGTCCAGGCCAAGCTGAAGCAGCTCTTCGATCACCGGCAGACGGACCTCGACGAGCTCCAGAAGAGCTTCCAGCAGGCGCAGGCGGACTTCGAGAAGGAGAAGAAGAGCCCGGGCGCCACCAAGGAGGTGCTGGCCAAGAAGGACGCGGAGCTCAAGCGTCAAGCGGCCGAGCTGCAGAGCCGCCTCTACGAGTACCAGAGCGAGATGCGGCGCCAGGAGAACGAGCTGACGGTGCCGATCGTGCAGCGCATGATGGGCTTGCTCCGCCGCCTCGCGGCTCAGAACAGCATCGACGTGGTGCTCGACAAGCAGGCCGTGCCGTACTTCCGCTCGGACCTCGACGTCACCGACCGCGTCATCCAGATGTACAACAGCGGCGAGGGCGGCACCGGCACGCCGGGCACGCCCGGCGGTGTCAGCGGTCCCGGCACCGGCCCCGCACCGTCCCCGGCGCCGACGCCGGGCACGCCCGCACCCGCGCCGGCCGCTCCGCCGGCGCCCAAAAAGGCGCCCTGACCTTCACCCGCGGCGGCGAGCGGTGGAGCGCTCCTCCGCGCTGAGCCCGCGGCCCGGCGTGCGACGAGCCCGCGCTCGGACCGCGCTCAGCTCGGCTGCCCGGCGCCCTCAGCCGGCGGCCCGGGCGGCGGCTCCGAGGCGCCGCCCGGCAGCCACGGCTCGTTCGCCGCGTCGATGCGCACCAGGACTGCGGTGATGTTGTCGCCGCCGCCATTGGAGTTCGCCTCGGCCACGAGCAGACTGCAGCCCTCCGTGAGGAGCGTGGCCGAGCGCAGGATGTCGCCGATTTTCTCGTCACCCACGAAGCCGTGCAGACCGTCGGAGCAGAGCAGGAAGAGATCGCCCACCTGCACGTCCTCGGCCGAGAGGTCGATGTCCACGGTGGGCTCGACGCCGAGCGCCCGGGTGATCACGTTGCCGGGCAGGTACGCGAGCTCGCTCGGGGAGATGTCGGGCCGCGTGCGCAGCGCCTCTTCGAGCAGCGAGTGGTCGCGGGTGATCTGCGTGAGCTCGCCGTCGCGCAGCCGGTAGCAGCGGCTGTCACCGGCATGGGCCACGTAGAGCTTGCCCTGCTCGCGCTGGAAGGCCGCAGCGACGACGGTCGTGCCCATGCCGCGGTGCGAGTGCGAGCGGCTGGCCCGCACGTGGATCTTCTGGTTGGCGTCCGCGAGTGCCGCGCGCAGGACGTCCATCACGTTGGCGGCGCTCGGGCCGCGCCGGTCGCGGAAGTAGCCGGCGATGGTCGCGGTGGCCATGCGACTCGCGACCTCGCCGCACTGGTGACCGCCCATTCCGTCGGCCACGACGTACACCCCGAACTCGGGCAAGAGGACGAAGCGGTCCTCGTTGTGGTCCCGCTCCCTACCGACGTCTGTCAGACCAGCAGCAATTGCCCGCATACGCGGACGGATCTTACAACCCGTTGCCCTCGAACCGGAAGTTCGACGATACTCCGGGTGCAAAGAAGTCGCCGGACGACCCGGCGACGGCCGCGCGAGCTCAGTTCCGGCACCGGGCTCTGTCCGACCCGCGTCGCACGAAACGGTAGGCCGACGCGGGCTACGGGCAACAGGCTCCAGGCTCCAGGCTTCGGGAGGGAGAGCGGGAGGCCACAGGGATCCACGCCGCGGCCTCTGCGCCTGACGGCTGAAGCCCGTAGCCTGGAGCCACCGGCACACTGGAGCCGAGTTTCTTCTAGGACCGACCGAGCTCGAGCTGGTAGCGGCACGGCTCGGCACCGGCCACCTCGACGACCATGCGCCGCTGCCCGAGGCGCACCACGGCGTGCGCGGCAGCCGCCACGCCGGGAGCGTCCTCGGTCACGTTCTCGACCAGGCTCTGCAACGTCACGTACGGGATCCCGTCGATGAGGTCGAGGTGGTTCCAGTGCAGGTGCCCGTTGAAGACCGCCATGGTGCGGCCGTGCTCGCGGAGCACGCGCCGCAGCTCGCGCCGCTCCTTGACGAGACAGATGTGCGGGGCCTTCGCGAACCAGCGGTTGCCCCGCAGATCCTGGTCGGCGGCGCTGTGGTGCATGAGGATCACCGCCGGGGCGGTGCTCGCCGCGAGGTCCGCCGCGAGCCAGGCGAGCGCGCCCTCGGGGAGCGTCACGTCCTCGTCCTTGCGCTCGTGCGTGTAGAGCACGACGAAGTGCACGCCCCCGAGGTCGAAGCTCCGGTGAAGCGGACCCGCGGCGGGCTCGCCCCACGCGCGCAGCAGGAACGGGGGGTCGAGGTTCACCCGGTCGTGGTTGCCGGCGACGCACACGAGCCGCCCCGGCGCCCGGCGCAGCAGCTCGAGGCACTCGAGGTAGCGCCGCTCGTCCGCCTCGCGTGACTCGTCCTCGACGACGTCGCCGAGGTTGACCACGAGATCGGGGCGCACCTCGTCCCGCATCCGCGCGACGAAGTCGGCGCACAGGCTCGGGCCCAGCCACGACAGCTTGCGGAGCTTGCCGTCGAAGTGGGCCTTCGGGCCGAAGTGGAGGTCGGTGACGAGCGCAAGGGTCAACATGGCGTCAGCATCGGCAGAGCAGCCGCGCGAGTCGCCGCGGCCCAACCGGAACGGTCCGCGCCGCGCTCAGCTCGCCTTGGAGCTGCCGTGGCAGCGCGGCGACTCGAGGCCGCGGGCGCCGCGCGCCCGCCACTCCTCGGGCGTGAGCAGCGTGAGGGTCAGCGCGTGGAGCCCGGTCGCGAGCTCGGCGGCGAGCAGGCCGTGGACGCGGCGGTGGCGCTCGAGCCGGCCCTGGCCCGCGAAGCCCGCGCTCACCACCACGATGTTGTAGTGCGACTGCGCTCCCGCGCCGGCAGCGTGCGCGCCGCTCTCGTCGACGACGGCGAGGTGCGCGGGGGCGAGCTCGCGCTCGAGGATGGCGCTCATGTTCTCCAGTCGGTTCACGCGGGGAGCGTAGCGCGATCCGCGCCGGCGGCCACGGCGGTCGCGCGGAGGGGGCGCCCGTGATAGAAGCCCGCTACCGCCGTGACGCCCCCGTCCCCGCTCCACCGCCCCGCCCGCCTCGGGCTCGTCGCCGGCGCGCTCGCCCGCCTCGGGCTCGTCGCCGGCGCGCTCGCCGGCGCCGCGTGCACCTCGGACAGTGCCGCCGACATCGACGTCGGCCCCACCGGCGACCCTACCCTCGCCATCGCCGAGCCCCTGAGCGAGGGCGGCGCCCCGGTGTGCGCGTCGATCGGCACCGACCCCGACTTCCGGATGCCCTTCTATGTCAGCGTCCAGCAGCTGCTCCTGCGCCCGCCGGGCGCCTGCGGGGCCTACGCGCAGTGCGGCGAGCTCGCTCTGTACGTCAACGGCGTGCTCAACAACCTGTCCTCGGTGCCGGCGGTCGACCTGCTGTTCCGGCGGCTCGCGGACCGGTACCACGATGGCAGTCCCCACGCCGCGAGCGGGGAGCCGGACGTGCTCAGCGTGCGCATCGCGGCGGTCGACGCCGCGCTCGAGCCGCTGCTCGACCACGCTGGCGAGCCGCTTTCGGACGAGGTCCAGGTGACGAGCTTCGTGACCTGCCCCGAGCCCTGACGCTCGAGCTCACGGCGCAGTGTGGCGCTCACGGCCCTGCGCAGCGCTCGAGATCGGCGAGCGTGCGCGCGTCGAGCACGCAGGCGAGCTCGCCCTTGCCGAGCGCCTTGCCGACGAGGTTCGCCCGGCAGCGCGCCACGAAGCCCGACGCGAGGTCGGTGCCCTGGCGCCCAGCGTGGTAGCTGAACCCGCCCGGAGCGGTGCCCGCGACGCTCGCCGTCTCGCGCCGCCACAGACTCTCGATCGCCTTGCCAGCGCGCTCGCAGTCGTCGTCGCTCGCCTCGCCGCGACAGCCTGGCGCGGCCGCCACGGCCACGGCTGTCGCCACGAGCACGACACGGGGGGCGAGCCACGCCGCGAGCTTCACGGCCCGCAACTTGCCACGGCGGCGCGTCCGCCGCCACCCCACCCTCCCTCGGGCGCCCGTCAGGTGTCGACGAAGCTCTTCAACTGCTTCGAGCGGCTCGGGTGGCGCAGCTTGCGCAACGCCTTCGCCTCGATCTGGCGGATGCGCTCGCGCGTGACCTCGAAGTCCTGGCCCACTTCCTCGAGCGTGTGGTCGCTCTTCTCGCCGATGCCGAAGCGCATGCGCAGCACCTTCTCTTCGCGCGGCGTCAGCGTCTTCAGCACCTTCCGGGTCTGGTCGGCCAGGTTCATGTTGATGACCGCATCCGAGGGCGAGAGCACGCTCTTGTCCTCGATGAAGTCACCGAGATGGCTGTCCTCCTCCTCGCCGATGGGGGTCTCGAGCGAGATCGGCTCCTTGGCGATCTTGAGGACCTTGCGCACCTTGTCGAGTGGCAGCTCCATCTTCTCGGCGATCTCCTCGGGCGTCGGCTCGCGGCCGTACTCCTGCACGAGGTAACGCGAGGTGCGGATGAGCTTGTTGATCGTCTCGATCATGTGCACGGGAATGCGGATCGTGCGCGCCTGGTCCGCGATGGCGCGCGTGATCGCCTGCCGGATCCACCAGGTGGCGTAGGTCGAGAACTTGTAGCCGCGCTTGTACTCGAACTTGTCGACGGCCTTCATGAGGCCGATGTTCCCCTCCTGGATGAGATCCAGGAACTGCAGGCCGCGGTTGGTGTACTTCTTGGCGATCGACACGACGAGCCGCAGGTTCGCCTCGACGAGCTCCGCCTTCGCCTTCTCGGCGGTGTGCTCACCCTCGAGAATGCTGTCGTAGCTCGAGCGGATGCCCGAGATGTCGCAGCCGAGCTCCTCCTCGACCTTCTTCAAGAGCTTGTGGGTCTCGCGCCAGAGCTCGTCGAACTGCTCGAGGTCGGGGCGCCCGACCCCGAAGCGCTTGCCGAGGCGCGCCTCGGCGTGGCGGTTGCCCCGCGACTTCGCCAGCAGATCGGCGAGCTCGCCCTTCGCGAGCTCGAAGCGCCGCTCGAGCTCGCCGACGGGCGCCTCGAGCTGCTCCACGCGCTGGATGACCTTCTTCAGCACCGCGACGATGCGGTCGATGGTCTTCTTGTTGAGGCGCATCTCCTCGAGCGTCGCCACCATCTCGGCGGTGTTCTGCTCGAGCTCGATGCCCAGCGCCTTCCTGCGCGACTCGGCCTTGCACACCTTGCGGTCGTCGATGAGCTGCTGGCGCCGCCGGTCGAGGCGCTTGACCTTGTCGATGAGCCGAATGATGCGTCGGTCCGCCTCCTCCTCGTCGAACTCCTGGTCGTCGGCCTCGCCGTCGCGGATGAGGTCCTTCACCCGGATCTTGTGGCGCCGCAGCTTCTCGCCGATGTCGATGATCTCGCGAACCGCGATCGGCGAGTCGAGGATGGCTTGGTTGACCTTGATCTCGCCGACCTCGATGCGCTTGGCGATCTCGACCTCGCCCTCGCGCGTGAGCAACGACACGCTGCCCATCTTGCGCAGGTACATGCGTACCGGGTCGTTGGACTTCGAGTAGTAGTCGAGATCGTCGGCGTCACGGTCGCGGGCGCGCCCCGTGAGCGCGATCTTCTTGTCCCCGACCTCCTCGGCCGCGAGGCGCGTCGGGGTGATCTTCACCTGGGTCGCACCGTCGACGATCTGCACGTCCTCGGAGGTCAGCGCCCCCACGACGTCGTCGATCTGGTCGGGACCCATGTCGGGCCCGATGGCGTCGCTCACCTCGTCGAAGGTGAGGAAACCCTTGCTCTTGCCGGTCTCGAACAGCGTCTGGAGCTTGCCGTTGTCCTTGCTGTTCGGCTTGCTCTTGGTACCGGCGCGCGCCTCGTCGAAGTCGTCGCTCGCCGGCTCGCCGTCCTCGTACTCGCCGTAGCCGTCGCGGCCCGCGTAGGAAGCGGAGCCTCCCTCGGCGTAGCCCTCGCGCCCGGCGTAGGAGTCACGCCCCTCGCGCTCGCCCGAGGCATCGCTCTCGGCACTGGTCTTGCGGCTGGGTCGCTCCGAGCCGTCGCCGCCGCGCCCGCGCTCCGCGCGCTCCTCGGAGTCCTCGTGGGCTCGGGCCTTGGCACGCGGCGGGGAGCCGTTGCCCGGGCGAGAACGAGCCGCGCCGTTCGTGGGCGTCGCGTGTGCCTGCGGCGCGGCGCCGCGCGGGCGCCTCGGAGCGGCCCCCGCCAACGCCGCTCGCGCACCGCGCGCGGCTCCGTCACCACCCGGGCGCCGCGCCTGCGGCTCGCCGGTGGCGGCCTTCGCCTTGCCGCCACGCGCCGTCGGCTGCGCGTCCGCGTGGGTCTTCGCCTTGGCCGACGTCGTCTTGGGCTTGCTCGCCATCCTTATAAACTCCGCTCCGTGCGCCTACGGCATGCTCGGCCCCCGTGCAAGTTTGCTGTGCGGGCCCCCGCATCCGTCTCATCACTCACGCGCTCGCGTACGCCCCTCAAGTTGGCCGACCGAGCTTGCCGCGCGACCGGCGCAGCAGCTCTCGCAGTAGGTCGTCCTCGGCCGCCCGATCGCCGACGGCACCCGCGCGCGACAGCTCGTCGACGAGGTGTGCCTTTTCGCGCGACCAGGCCCGTCGCCGCAGTTTTGCCGCATTCTCAAGCAGTTCCGTCTTCGCCTCGGCGATCGCGTCCCAAGCCGGCGCCGCCAGGCGGCCAACTGCGAATGGATGGATCGTCGACGGCAACAAATCAAGTAATTCTGCCGGCTCGATCCGCCTTTTCGAATCCCACATCTCGCGTAGCGCAGCAACCCCCAAGGCCACGTCTCCGTCGAGGTCGGAGAGCGCCTCGCCCACGTCCGGGTCGTCGCAGAGCTCGGGCTGATCGAGCAGCACACCGAGGACGTTCAGGCCGATCTCCGCCACGCGGGGCGCGCTCCGCGAGGCCGGTCCCGCGAGCCCCTCGGTCCGCTCGAGCCCGCCGCCGGACGCCCGCCCAGCCCCGTCCGCCCGTCCCGGCCCGGCGGGTGCCAGTGAACGCTCGATCAGGCGCTCGAGCTCGCCCAGGCTCGCCGGCGCCTTGCCGTCGATCACGAGCTCCGCGCTCAGCCGGTCGGCGTAGGCCTTCGCCATGGAGCGCAGCTCCGGGTCGTTCTCCGACGAGAGCAGGTCCGCGACCGCCCGGATGCGCTGCTGCTTCTCGGACAGGGAGCTCCCGCTGAAGGCCTCGCCGCGCAGCGCCGCGTCGATGAGGTGGTCGAGCAGCCCGCGCGCCGCCCCGATGGCGCGCTCGACGGCCTCGACCCCGAGCGTGCGCGCCACGTCGTCCGGGTCCTTGCCGGCCGGCATCACCGCGACCTTGCCCATGAGCCCCGCGGCCGCGAGGGGCTGGCGCGCCGCGACCGTCGCCTTGCGGCCGGCGGCGTCGCCGTCGAACATGAGCACCACCGTCGGCGTGTAGCGCTTGATGAGCCGCGCTTGCTCGGCCGTGAAGGCGGTCCCGAGCGGGGCGACCACCTCGCACAGGCCCCGGGCGTGGAGGGCCAGCACGTCGAAGTTGCCCTCGACGAGCACCGCTCGACCGCGCTCGCGGATGGCCTGCCGCGCCTGGTAGAGACCGAAGACCGTGTGCCCCTTGGCGTAGATGGGCGACTCGGGACTGTTGATGTACTTGGCGGCTGGGGCGGGCGCCTGCGCCGGCGTCGCGACCGGCGGTGGAACGTTCGGCGCGAGCCCGAGTAGGCGACACTCGTCGGCGCCCGGGTCGGCGAGGAGCCGACCGCTGAAGGCGACCACCCTGCCGCGCAGATCGACGACGGCGAACATCAGCCGGTGCCGGAAGCGGTCGTAGTGACCGGGCCCGCGCTTGCGCGGCACGAGCAGGCCGAGCTGCTCGGCGGCGGACACGCTGCCGCCTTCCTTGCGCAGGTGCGTCGCGAGCCCGTCCCAGCCAAAGGGCGCGTAGCCGACGCGGAAGGCGGCGAGCGCCGGGGCCGCCTCCGCGCCGTCGAGGCCGCGCTTCGCGAGCTCGGCGCGCGCGTGACGCCCGAGCGGGTGACGCTCGAGCGCGCTCTCGAAGTAGGCCGCGGCGAGCTCGTTCAGGGCGTAGAGATCGTCGATCTCGCGGCGGCGTCGCTCGGCCGCCGCCCGCTCCACGGGCGTGCGGTTCTCCTCGACCACGACGCCGCAGCGCTCGGCCAGGGACCGCACCGCCTCGGGGAAGTCGAGCCCCTCGAGCTTCATGAGGTAGTCGACGGCGGTCCCCGCGACGCCGCAGCCGAAGCAGTGGAAGAAGCCCCGCTCCGCGTTGACGTGGAAGCTCGGCGTCTTCTCCTTGTGGAAGGGGCAGAGGCCGACGTGGCTGCGCCCGCGCTTCTGCAGGCGCGTGTTCTCGCCGATGAGCGCCACGATGTTCGTGCGCTCCTTGACGGCGGCGACGGTCTCTGGGGCGATCATGGGGACGAGGTCGGACCAGGCGCGCCGGGTCGCGCGCGCGAGGCGCCGGGCCCGACGCTGCGGCATCGAGCCGCGTCACTGTGACCTAGCACGCGCCGGGCGTCGACGCGCGCCGCGTCGCCGCCGCATCGCGCCGACGACGCGGCGTCCCGACGCGGGGGGTCGCGCCGAGGCGGGTCAGTCCTTCGCGCCCTTCGCCGCGGGCTCTTCGTCGTCGCTCGCCTCTTCGGGCGGGAGGGCGCCCTCGGCCGCCGGGCCCTCGCCGGGGAAGAGCCCCGTGTAGTCGACCTGGCGGCTCGGCTCGAGCACGTGCGAGCGCGGTGCGTCGCCGATGAGCTCGAGCTCGGCCGCGAGCCACTGCTCCTCCTCGACCAGGGCGAGGCGCTCGGGCGCGGCGAGCTCCCCCTCCCAGGCCTCGAGCTCCTCGTCGACCTCCTTCAGGCGCTCGCGCACCGCCAGCACGTCGACGTCGTCGTGCAGGGCGAAGCGGTCGGTGAGGATCACCGCCTGATCGTCCATGACCTCGACGAAGCCGTTAGCGATCGCGACGTCGACGAGCTTGCCCTCCTTGCGGTAGTGGAGCACGCCGACCCCGAGCGCCGCGAGCAGCGGCAGGTGGCCGGGCAGCACGCCGAAGCTGCCGCCGACCGCCGGAGCGATGACCTCTTCGACGTCCTCGGCCAGGGCGATGCCCTTCTGCGTGACGATCTCGAGGCGGATGAGGTTGCCGTCGCGGACCATCGGCTAGCTCTCCTTGCCGCTCGCGCGCGCCTTCACCTCGTCGATGCCGCCGGCCATGTAGAAGTCCTGCTCCGACACGTGGTCGAGCTCGCCCGCGAGGATCTGCTCGAAGGCGTCGATGGTGTCCTTCAGCTTGACGAACTTTCCGGGGCGACCGGTGAACTGCGAGGCGACGAAGAAGGGCTGCGACAGGAACTTCTGGATCTTGCGGGCGCGCGCGACGACGAGCTTGTCGTCCTCGCTGAGCTCGTCCATGCCGAGGATCGCGATGATGTCCTGGAGGTCCTTGTACTTCTGCAGGGTGCGCTGCACGCCGCGCGCCACGCGGTAGTGCCGCTCGCCTACGATGAGCGGGTCGAGCATGGTCGAGGTCGAGTCGAGCGGATCGACCGCGGGGTAGATGCCGAGCTCGCTGATGGCGCGCGACAGCACCGTCGTCGCATCGAGGTGCGCGAAGGTGGTGGCGGGCGCCGGGTCGGTCAGGTCGTCGGCCGGCACGTAGATCGCCTGCACGCTCGTGATCGAGCCCTTGGTCGTCGAGGTGATGCGCTCTTGCAGCTCGCCCATCTCGGTCGAGAGCGTGGGCTGGTAGCCGACGGCGCTCGGGATGCGCCCGAGCAGGGCCGAGACCTCGCTGCCGGCCTGCGTGAAGCGGAAGATGTTGTCGATGAAGAGCAGCACGTCCTGCCCCGCGTCGTCGCGGAAGTACTCCGCCACCGTGAGGGCCGAGAGGGCGACGCGCGCGCGCGCGCCCGGCGGCTCGTTCATCTGGCCGTAGACGAGCGCGGTCTTCTTGATGACCGGCGTGCCGTCCTCGAGCTGGCTCTCCTGCATCTCGAGGTAGAGGTCGTTGCCCTCGCGCGTGCGCTCGCCGACGCCGGCGAACACGCTGACGCCGCCGTGGGCCTTGGCGACGTTGTTGATGAGCTCCATGATGATGACGGTCTTGCCCACGCCGGCGCCGCCGAACAGGCCGATCTTCCCGCCCTTGCGGTAGGGGGCCAGCAGATCGATGACTTTGATGCCGGTCTCGAAGATCTCGACCTTGGTGGACTGGTCGACGAAGGTCGGCGGCGCCTTGTGGATCGGCGCGTGGCGCTTGGCGCCGACCGGTCCGGCCTCGTCCACGGGCTTGCCGACGACGTTGATGATGCGGCCCAGGGTCTCGGGCCCGATGGGCATCTGGATGGGCGCGCCGGTGTCCTTCACGCCCATGCCGCGGACGAGCCCGTCCGTCGAGTCCATGGCCACGGTGCGCACCAGGCTCTCGCCGAGGTGCTGCGCGACCTCGAGCACGAGGTTTTCGGGCTCGCTGGAAATGCTGGGGTTCGACAGCGTGAGCGCGTCGTAGATCTTCGGCAGCTTGCCGCTCGGGAACTCGACGTCGACGACCGGACCGATGACCTGGACGATTTTGCCTTCGGACATGGAAACTCCTCGCGCCGAGCCCGCCGGTCACAGGCGTCCGCACCTGGCGGGCGACGGCGTGCGCCACCTACCACGAACGGCGTCGACGTGGAACCCGGAACCTCGTGCCCATGCGTTCAGGCGTCGCCGCGACCTACCGCAAGGGCGCGATCGCCCCGCCCGGCGCCGAGGCGTCCGCCGGACCGCCCATCGCGTACTCGAGGCGGACCCCGGCCGCGAGCAGATCGACGTGGGCGTCGAGCCGGTCGAGCCGCGAGCGGGTGAGCTCGGTCTCGGCATCGACGATGTCGGCCGCCTTCGCCTTGCCGGCGCGGAGCTGCATGCGGCGCAGGCGCAGCCCCTCCTCGCCCGCCTGCTCGCGCGCCAGCGCAGCGTTGATCGACGCCCGGGCCCGCCGCTTGTCGTAGTACGCCGCCGTGACCTCGAGGACGACGCCGTCGCGCAGCGCCTCGGCCCGGGCGCGCAGCGCGGCGAGGTTCGAGTCGACCTCGGACGTCGAGCCGAGCGCCGTGAAGGTGTCGTTCACGCGCCAGGTGAGGCGCACGCCCACGTCCCAGGTGCCGACCCACTTGCCGTCCTCGCCCGAAGCGAAGACGCGCGGGTTCGGGTTCGCGTAGAGCAGATCGGCGAAGGCGTCGATGCGCGGCAGGTGCCCGGCCCAGAGCACGCTGCGCGAGCTCTCGAGCGCCCGCACGTTCGCCTCGAGCGCCTGCAGCTCCACGCGCCGCGAGAGCGCGATCTGCACCAGCTCCTCGAGCGGCGGATCCTGACCCGCCGACGGGTCCTTCATCACGTCGATGCCGACGGCGAGCGGCTGCTTCCTGTCGTCGTGCATCAGCATGTGGAGCTGCTCCTCGCCGAGCGCCTCGTAGGCGGCCGTCGCCGCGACGAGCTGCTGGGCGGCAGCCACCTGCGCCTCGAGGCGCAGCACGTCGGCACGCGTGCCGACGCCGGCCGCGAGCGCCACGCGCGCGTCCTCGATGTGGGCCTGCGCCTGCTTGACCGCCAGCTCCGCCACGACGCGCCGACCCTTGGCGCGGATCCAGTTGAGGTACGCCGTCTTGGCGTCGCCCTCGTCCTTGAGCTCCTGCGCGCGCGCCTCGAGGCGCTTGGCCTCGGTGCTCTCGCTCGCCGCGGCGTAGGCCTGCGTCAGGCGCAGGACGTAGTCCGTGAGCGGCACGACGAGCGAGGCGGCGAGCTGGTACGAGTTGAGCGGGCTCTCGAGGGCGAAGCCGCCCTCCGGAATGCCCGGCGTGCCCGGCGGCAGGCCGAGGTCGAGCTTGCTGTCGACCTTGGAGAGCCGGGTGTACGTCGCCGAAAGCGTCAGGATCGGGAAGAACGCCACGAGGGATTGATCGACCTTGGCGGCAGCCGCCTCGATCTCGGCGCGCTTGGCGGCGAGCACGCGGCTCGACCCCGAGGCGTGGCGAGCGGCGTCCGCCGGCGTGAGCCCGCCTGGCGCCGGGTGCAGTGCGTCGCCGAGCGGGTCGGGCGCAGGCGCGTCCGGCCCCGGCTGCGGCGGCGGCGGCTC
>JACRDA010000381.1 GCA_016212965.1 Myxococcales bacterium | reverse complement strand
CTCTGCTGCTCTGCTGCTCTGCTGCTCTGCTGCTCTGCTGCTCTGCTGCTCTGCTGCTCTGCTGCTCTGCTGCTCTGCTGCTCTGCTGCTCTGCTGCTCTGCTGCTCATCGCAACCCCGCCTCCGTTCGCCCGTCCCGACACCGAGGCTATCCGGCCATGACTGCCCGATGGAAGGGAGAACGCATAAGTTCCGTTTCGGATGTGGGTGTCCGTGTGCGTAGTTCCCTCACCCCGCGCTGGGAGAACCTGTCCGTGCGCCCTGCGGGACTGAACGGATGGGTGTCATGCAAAGGTATACAAATGCAGTGGCGCACCGGCGCCATCCTGCGGCGGCCCGAGGCTCGGACCCTACCGGCAGCTCAAGACCGATGTCCTCTTCGCCGCGGTCGTGCTCGCGGCCCTGCTCGGCCTCGCGCTCTTCGCGGCGGTCGATCTGGCCGGCAACCGCCTGCTCCGGCGAGCGAGAAGGGCGCGCCGTAGGCGCAGGCGAGCGGCCGCGCCGCGTGCCACACTGCCGCCCGTGTTCGCGATGGCGATGAAGTCCTGGGAGAGCGGGCTCCCCCTCGAGCTCGTGGAGCTCGCGACGCCCGAGCCGCGCGCGCGCGAGGTGCGGGTCGCGGTGCACGCCATCGGCGTGAACCCGGTCGACGGGAAGATGCGGCAGGGCGGGCCGCTCCGGCTCGCGGCCCGCTTCGTGCGCCTGTTCCGCGGCCCGCGCGGGCCCGTGATCGTCGGGGTCGACTTCGCCGGCGTGGTCGAGGCGGTCGGCGCCAAGGTGACGAGCGTGGCGGTCGGCGCGCGCGTGGTCGGCGGTACGATCTTCGCGCGCGGCCAGCACGGCTCCTACGCCGATACCGTGGTGGTGCGCGCCGATCAGCTGACGGCCCTTCCCGACGGCGTGCCCTTCGACGTGGCGGGCGCGCTGCCGGTCGCGGGGATCACGGCCTGGATGGCTCTCCACGACTACCGGCGCCTCGCGCCCGGCCGGCGCGCGCTCGTGCTCGGCGCCTCGGGCGGCGTCGGCCAGCTCGCGATCCAGATCGCCAAGCGCGTGTGCGAGGCCGAGCTCGTCGTGGGCGTGTGCTCGGGCAAGAACGCCGCGCTCGTGACCGAGCTCGGCGCCGACCTCGTGCTCGACTACGCCGCGGCCGATCCGCTCGAGCAGGCCAAGGCGCACGGCCCCTTCGACGTCATCGTGGACTCGGCCGGCGGCTACGCGGCCGCGCGCTGCCGGGCCCTGCTCGCCCGTGGCGGCCGGCACGTGATGGTCGCGGCCGACAGCCCGCTCGCTCTGGCGCAGGTGCTCGTGCCGCCCTTCCGGTCGCGCTCGATCCTCGCCGTGCCGACGACCGCGCGCCTGGCGCCGCTCGTCGCCGCCGTGGCGGCGGGCAAGGTCGTCGTGCGCATCGCCGAGCGGCTGCCGCTCCGCGATGCGGAGGCCGCGCACACGAAGAGCCAGACCGGCCGCATGACGGGCAAGCTCGTCTTGCTCGCGCGCTGACGCGCGCAGGGTGGTGGGGGGACGCGCCGTGACCCGCCCACGGCCTCCGACGCCGGATCAGCCGCCGATCGTCACGACGGCGATCGCGGTGCCTGCGCCCACCGTGAGGGTCTGGGTGGCCGTCAGTGCGAAGTCGACCGCCGTGAACATGTACGGCGACACCCAGACCTCGAGGCCCCACTGCGTGTAGCCCGCCGGGTGCAGGGACTGGGCGAGCATGGCCGGCTCCCCGTCGTAGGGGACGCGCACCTCGTGGCTCCCCGCGGCGAAGGCGCTCGGTTGCCCGCAGGTGGCCCAGTCGGCGGCCCACGGGCACGACTCCGCCACTACCGGCAGCTCGGTGTAGGACGAGAAGTCGTCGGCGAGGGTCAGGCTCTGCCCGGGTGGGAGCGCGACGACCGTCGCCAACCAGTCCGGGACCGTGCACGCGCCCGCGGAGCTGCAGAGCTCGCACGAGCAGTTCGTGGCGAGGGCGTGCGGCGCGCCCGCGGTCCAGACGGTGAACGGCCAAGCCTGGCCCGCGAGCACGAAGACCGTGGCGGTGCCCGCGTTCTCGATGGTGATCGACAGCGGGCTCGAGGTGGGTCCGCTCGAGGTCGACGACGACGTGGTCGTGGAGGTCGTCTGCGCCGCCGACTCGGCGGTGATGGTGCCCTGGCAGCCGAGCGCGACGAGCGCGAGCGGGAGGATTGTGAGGCACGTCGTGAGAGCGTGGGCGCGCATGAAGGCGTTACGTAGCAAGCGCCGTGCCCCGCGCATCCCCGCGACACCACGGCAGTGCTCCGGAGTCGTGTGCCGCGATTTGGCACACGGCGAGCCGCGAGCGCGCCTCCCCGAGGTCCGCGCCCGCTGATGAGGCCCCCAGCGAATTCGATGGGCACGGCCCGAGCCGGCCCCGGGCAGCGACGTCGTAGTATGCTCGCCGGTCATGTCGGAGGAACACGATCTCTTCGGCCTGCTCGGGCAGGTCCTCGACTCGCGCTACCGCGTCGAAGCGGTCGTGGGCGAAGGCGGCTTCGGCGTCGTGTATCGCGGCTTCCACCTGAGCTTCCGCAAGCCGGTCGCCATCAAGGTCCTGAAGGCGCCCGGGCACTTCACCCCTGCGGCGCGCCATGCCTTCGTCGACAAGTTCCGCGAGGAGGGGCAGCTCCTGAGCCAGCTGTCGGACGCGCCGGGCATCGTGCGCGTGTTCGACTTCGGCGTGGTACCGGAGAGCGCGCTCGGCGAGGCGCCGTACCTGGTGCTCGAGTGGCTCGAGGGCCAGACGCTCGAGGCCCTGCTCGCCGCGCGCCGCGCCACCGGGGCGGGCCGGCTCTCGACCTACGAGGCGGTCGCCCTGCTCGCGCCCGCGATCGATGCGGTCGCCTATGCACACAGCCGCAAGATCGCGCACCGCGACATCAAGCCGGCCAACGTGTTCGTGGTGACCACGGAGCGCGGCGTGGCGGTGAAGGTGCTCGACTTCGGCATCGGCAAGGCGATGCAGGAGGGCGAGAGCACGAACTTCGACGTCACCGGCACGAAGTCGACCTTCCAGGCCTTCTCGCCCCGCTATGGCGCGCCGGAGCAGTTCTTCTCCAGGCGCTTCGGCCCCACCGGGCCCTGGACCGACGTGCACGCGCTCGGCCTCGTGCTCGTCGAGATGTGGATCGGGCGCGCGGCGCTCGACGGCGACGACTCGGCGGAGCTGCTCGTGTCCGCGACCGCCGAGCATCGGCCCACGCCGCGCAACCGCGGCGTCGCGGTGCCGGACGCGCTCGAGGCGGTGCTCGCGCGCGCGCTCGCACTGAATCCGAGGGATCGCTTCGCCGACGCGCAGCGGCTGCTCGACGCGCTGCGCGCTGCCATGGCCGAGCTCGGCACGCCGCTGCCAGCCGCGCAGGGCAGCGCCTACGGTCACGTCGCCCAGGTGAGCACGGAGCTCGTCCGGCCGTCGCGTTCGCCCGCCGAGCCGCGCGTCGAGCCGCCGGAGGCGGAGGCTCGGGTCGGCACCGAGGCATGGCTGGCGGCGAACCGGCCGCAGGTCGCCGCCGAGCTCGCGGCCGACACCGAGCTCGCGCCCGCGCCCGCGACCGCACCCGCACGGCCGGCAGCGACCGGCGAGCAGACCGCGCAGGAGCCCGAGCGATCCGACGTCGTGCCCGCGCCGGTCGTCGCGCCCGCACCCACGCGCGCGCCGTGGCTGGTCGCCGCGCTCGTGGCCGTCCTTGGCGCCGTCGCGGGGCTCGTCCTCGTGCTGTCGCGCGCTTCGGGAGGCGGAGGCGTCGCGAGCTCGAGCGCGGTGACCTACGCGGAGGCGCCGCGCGACGAGGTGGTGCTGGCGATCCGCTTCGAGGTCGGCCAGGACGTCTACCCCGTGACGCCCATCACGGAGCGCGAGACGGCGGGTGCGTGGCACGCGCGCCTCGTGCGCCGCGACGGCCGCGTGGTGTCGGCCCAGCGCGTCCGCCCGAGCGGGGACGTGGACTCCGAGGTGCGTGTCGAGCACGGCGCGGACGGCTCGCGCACGCTGCGCACCTTCGACGCCGCCGGGGTCGAGTCCCAGGTGCAGACCATCACCGCCGACGGCCTCTCGACCGTGACGCTGCGCTCCGGCGAGGTGACGTCGAACGGCTGCTACCGCGCCAGGCTTGCCTACGACGCGCAGGGCCACGTGGCCGAGTCGACCTGTCTGACGCCGACCGGCGTCGTGATCAGCGACGCCGGGGGCTGCCCGCAGCGGCGCTACACCTGGAGCGCGGAGCACACGAACCTCACCGAGACCTGCTACGACGTCGACGCGGACGGCAAGGAGGGGCGGCCGACCGCCGACTGGGGCGGGCTCGCGCTCGCGAAGTACCGCTACGACGAGCGTGGCTTGCGTGTCGCGCACCTGATGTTCGACGTCCTCGGTGCCGCGGGCGAGCGCCTCTCGGACGGTTGCTACGGCGAGCGCTACGAGCACGACGCCGCCCACGACGTCGTGGCGACGACCTGCCTCGACGCCACCGGCGCGCCGCGCGCCCGGCGCGGCCAGCTCGTGGCGCAGGTGCGCACCGACCGGGATGCTCGCGGCTGCGTCGTGCGCGAGAGCTACCGCGACGTGTCCGGCAAGGCGGTGAGCCTCGGGCCGGTGGCGTACAAGGTGACCACCGTCGACGCGCGGTGCCGCCCGCAGCGCGAGGAGACGCGCGGCGCGGGCGGCGAGCTCGTCGCGGAGGCCGCGGGCCTCGTGGCCGTGCGCGCCTACGAGTACGACGAGCACGGCGACGTGACGGCGCTGCGCTGCTTCGGCGCCGCCGACCTCCCCACGAGCTGCGCGGGTGACCCCGGCCCGGAGCACGCGCTCGTGCGCTTCACCCGCGACGCGCGCGGACGGCCGGTGTCGCAGCGCTCGTTCGCGGCGGACGGCACCCCCACGCGCATGGGGCGGAGCTATCCCCACGAGACGCGCATCGAGTACGGCGACGACGGACGCGAGCGAGCGCGCGCCTTCTTCGACGACAAGGGCCAGCCCGAGGCGGCGCTCGGCGGCGTGGCGCGGATCGCGCTGCGCCGCGACGCGCTCGGCGGCGAGGTGAGCCAGAGCTTCTTCGCCGCCGACGGGCAGCCCACGGACTCGGCGATCGGTTGCCACGAGATCCGCCGGGCGTACGACGACCACCACCGCCTCGAGTCGATCGAGTGCCGCAACACGGCCGGCATGCTCCAGGGCAGCCACATGACCCTGGACGGTGTCACCTGGCCCGAGGGCGCGGCGCGCGTCGTGGTGACGCGCGGCGACCACGTGAAGAACCTGTTCGTCGACAGCGAGCAGCGCATGGTGGCCTCGCTCGGCTGCGCGAGCCCGAGCGTTCCGTGCCATCGCTGAGCGCGGCAGGGCTCGCCGCGAGGCGCACGTGGACAAGCTCGAGGGGCGCCCACTACGATGCGCCATGAGCATGCGGTTTTCGTGGATCATCGTGGGCACGGTGGCGCTTCTGGTCGGCGGCTGCGGCGGCAAGGACTGGGAGCCGGGCGTGAAGGCCATCGAGGAGCTCGCGCCCTTCATGGAGAAGAACCTCGGCGACTGCATGATGATGCCCAAGGTCTTCGGCGAGGAGGCCAACACGAAGAGCGATGCGCTCATGAAGCTGCCCTCGAAGTACAGCGACGACTTCAAGGCGCAGGCGAGCGCCCTGAAGGAGAAGTTCGGCGCGCGCCTGGATGGACCGTGCGGCAAGGTCGTCGACGGCGCCAAGAAGTGCCGGGCCGATGGCGCCGGCAACATCTCGGGTCACGGCCAGTCCGTGATCGACGTCTGCAAGGCCGTCAAGGGCATCGAAGAGAAGCTCTGATCTGATCAGGAACGAACAATCACTCGGGTCAGCTCGGCGACGGCACGACGAGCGACCGCTACCGCCCCGTCGCGGTCAAGGGCCTCGCGGATGCCGCGCTCCTCGCCGCCGGCGAGGAGCACACCTGCGCCGTGCGGCGCCCGGGCGCCGTCGCGTGCTGGGGCCAGAACTTCGGCGGCGAGCTCGGCGACGGCACGACGAGCGGCCGGCTCGAGCCGGTCGCCGTCGCGTCGATCTCCGACGCCGTGAGCGTCGCGGCGGGCACGCGCTTTTCCTGTGCCGTGCGCGGCGACGGCGGCGTCGTCTGCTGGGGCGACGCGCCCGCGCGGGCGCCCGCGGCCCGCTCGTGGCCGCACAGCAGCGTCCCGGTCGCCGTGGTCGGGCTCGGCGCAGAGGAGGCTCGTGGCCGCACAGCACCGTCCCGGTCGCCGTGGTCGGGCTCGGCGCAGAGGAGGCGAGCGTCACTCGACGACGCGTCCGCCCGTCACACCCACCCCATGAGCCCTGGGGAGCCCTGGGGCAGGGGCATGCGGTTCGGCGCGGCATGGGAGGGCGCCGAGGCCGTCATCGCCGCGACGGCTTCGCGCGGTCCCGATGCGAGCGCGCGCGGCATGGGGTCCCGATGCGAGCGCGCGCGGCATGAACGAGCTCCCAAACGCCACACCACCCACCCCATGAGCCCTGGGGCAGGGGCATGCGGTTCGGCGCGGCATGGGAGGGTCCCGATGCGAGTGCGAGGACGCAGGCGAACGAGCTTCCGACCGCCACGCCACCCACTGCCTGCGCCGCAGCGCGAGCCAGGGGAGGGGCCCATGCCGCGCCGAACCGCATGCCCCTGCCCCAGGGCCAGCCTCACTCGACGCGTCCGCCCGCGAGCGCGAGGCGCCGGGCGCCGAGCCCGTCGGCGAAGTCGAGATCGTGCGTGGCGAAGAGCGCGGCGCCGCCCGCGCCCGCGTGCTCGGCGAGGAGCTCGGCCAGCATGGCGACGCCCTCCGCGTCGAGGCCGTTCGTCGGCTCGTCGAGCACGAGCAGCCACGGTGCGCCGACGAGCGCGAGGAGCAGGCAGGCGCGCCGCCGCTGGCCGAGCGAGAGCGACCCCATGCGCTCGCACAGGAACGGCCCGACGCCGAGCCGCAGGACGAGCGACTCGGGTGCCGGCGGCGCGCCCTTCAGCGCCGCGACGAGCGCCGCGAGCTCGGCGACCGTGAGGAGCGGCAGGGGACAGGCGCCCTCGGGCACGTAACCGAGCTCGCGCCGGGCAGCGGCGTGCGCCGTGTCGAGCGGCGTGCCGTCGAGCGTCATGCGGCCGGCGTCCGGCAGGAGCTCGCCCGCGACGATGCGGAGCAGCGTCGATTTGCCGGCGCCGTTCTCGCCCGTGAGCGCGACGAGCTCTCCGCGCGCGCAGGCGAGGCTCGCGCCCGCGAGCACCACCTTGCCGCCGAGGCGCTTGTCGATTCCGGTGACGACGAGGCTCACGGCCGCGCGCTCCTCTGCGCCGCGGAGCGTGCGCGGCCCCCGCCGCGGCACGCCATGCCGAGCGCGACCGCCGCCGCGAGGGTCCAGAGCGCGAGGGCCGCAACGCCGAGCGCGACGGCCGCGACGAGCGCCCCGACCGCCACCGCGACGACCCCG
>JACRDA010000380.1 GCA_016212965.1 Myxococcales bacterium | reverse complement strand
GCGGCGGCACGGCCGAGCGGGTGCGCGGTGCCGCGAGCCGCTCGAGCACGCTCGCGGCGAGCTCGAGCTTGTCGTGCGGCGCCGGCACGGGGAGCGGCTCCTTCAGCCGCTCGCGCCAGGCGCCCCGGCGCTCGTCCGCGAAGCGGCGCGCCTCGTCGAGCAGGGCCCCGAGCCAGGGGTGGTCGCTCGCCGTGAGATAGCGGGGCGTGACCTCCCTCGCGGCGGCCACCGCCGGGTCGAGCGCGGCTGGGTCAGGCGGGCACTGCGATCGATCGTCCAAGGCCGTCCCTCCTGCGCTCCGCCTGGGCGACCTCGCCCGTGCCCTCGGTCACGAGCTCGTAGACGACCGCCCGCTTGCCGGGTGCGGGCCGCAGGAGGCGCCCGATGCGCTGCACGTGCTCGCGCGCGCCCTGGGTGCCGCCGACGATGATCGCGACGTCGGCGTCCGGCACGTCGATGCCCTCGTTGAGCACGCGCGCCGACACGAGGACGTCGAGCTCGCCCGTGCGGAAGCGCGCGAGGGCGGCCTCGCGCTCGGCCCGGCCGATGTCGCAGGTGAGCGGCATGACGAGCTCGCGCTGCGCGATGGCGTAGGCCGCGTCGTTCTCGGCGGTGAAGACGAGCACGCGCGCGCCCGCGTGGCGGGCGAGCAGCGCGCGGACCGCCACCTCCTTGGCGCGCGTGTAGCCGACGAGCTTCTTGGCGCGGCGCCAGGCGGCGACGGCTTGCCGCCCCTCCTCGCTCTGGCGCGCGGCGGCGAGGAAATCCTTCCAGCTCGCGTCGCCGGCGATGCGCCGGAAGGCCCGGAAGAAGGGCCGGAAGCGCGCGACCTCGGCCTCGTGCCGCTGGCGCTCGTCGGCGTCGAGCCCGAGGCGGAGCTCGACGAGCTCGAAGGCGGCGAGGTAGCCACCGGCCAGATCGTGGACGGCGAGCTCGACGACCGGGCGACCGACGAGTGCGGCGAGCGCCGCCCGCGCCGACTCGTCGGCGGGCAAGGTGTCGGTGAGGCCGAGCCGCCACGGCGCGACGGCCATCTCGAGCGCCTCGTCGCGCGGCCCGACGCCGAAGTGATGCACCTCGTCGACGACGAGCAGGCCGAAGCTACCCCCGAGCTCGCCCATGTGGCGGTACGCGCTCTCGAAGGTCATGACCGTGACGGGCGCCCGCTCGCGCGCGCCGTCGCCCCAGCGCCCGACCGGCGCCGCGTGGAAGCGCGCGATCTCGCCGCACCACTGGTGCAGGAGCACGCGCGTCGGCACGAGCACGAGCGCCGGGGCGCGCGTCGCGGCGATGGCGGCGATGGCGAGGCGCGTCTTGCCGGCACCGGTCGGCAGGACGGCGATCCCGCGCCTGCCGGCCGCCTCCCACGCGGCGAGCGCCGCCTGCTGGTAGGGGCGGAGCGGCACCTCGTCGAAGGCGTCGAGCCGGGTGCGCGCGGGATCCACCGCGTCGTCGAAGGCTACGCCGCGGCGCGCGAGCGCGCCCACGACCTCGGCGTAGCGCCACGGTGGCGCGCGGAACAGGCCGCTACGGGCGTCCCACAGCGCGCCGGGAACGGTGCGAAGCAGCTCCACCGGCCAGTCGCCCGGGAAGCTCAGCGTGCCGCGATCGAAGACGAGGCGCATGGCGGAGCCCTGAGCAAGCGCGGTGCCGGCGCCGGGAACGCCCCAACTGCGCGACTGCGCTCGGTCGCGAGGCCGAACGGAGTGGCGGCCGCCGGTGCCCGCCATGGCGGGCGTCACTCACGTCTGCCGCGACACTACCTGAGCGACGGCCCAGCGCCGCAGCTCGGCGATGACCTCGGCTGCGGGAATGCCGAGACCGGCGCGAAGCTCGGCCTCGGACGCATCGAGTGCCACGTGGGCTCGTTGGCCGGGGCGCTCGCGCCCGGTGCCGTGCCGGCGCCCGCGGCCATGCCCGAGGCGAGCGCCGTCGCGCCCGCGCTCGTGCTCGCCGTGCCGGTCGGCTCTGTCGCGCCCGCGTCTCCGGGCGGCGCCGAGTGGCCGCAACCCAGGGCGCAGAGCACCCCCACAACCCGTCCCGTCCACCCTCCCGCTCTTCGCACGGCTCCTGCCCTCGTCCTCACCGTACCGCTTCCGCCAGCCGGTGCGCGAGCAGGGTGTGGCGCTCCTCCTTGCGTTCGGCCGCGAGCGCGAGCGCGAGGGCGCGGGGGTCGGCGACGAGCACGACGAGGCGACGGCCGCGCGTGACGGCGGTGTAGAGCAAGTTGCGCGACAGCATCACGAAGTGCTGCGTCGAGACGGGGATGACGACGGCCGGGTACTCGCTGCCCTGGCTCTTGTGGATGCTCGTCGCGTAGGCGGCGACGAGCTCGTCGAGCTCGCCCTCCTCGTAGCGCACGTCGCGCTCGTCCTCGAAGCGCACGGTGAGCTGCCGCGCGCCCGGGTCGACTGCGATGATCTGGCCGACGTCGCCGTTGAAGACCTCCTTGTCGTAGTCGTTGCGGAGCTGCATCACCTTGTCGCCGAGGCGCAGGATGCGGTTGCCGCGCCGCACCTCGGGGCCGCTCGGGTTGAGCGTCGCCTGGAGCATCTCGTTGAGCGCGACGACGCCGATCGGGCCGCGCTGCATGGGCGTCAGGACCTGCACGTCGCGCACCGGATCGAGGCCGAAGCCCGCGGGGATGCGGTGCGTGACGAGCTCGCGGATGGCGTCGGCGACCTCCCCGGGCTCGCGGCGCTCGAACAGGTAGAACTGCTCGCCCTTGCCGACGGCGCCGATGGGCGCGAGCCCGTCGTGGATGCGGTGCGCGTTGATGACGATGCTCGAGTTGTGCGCTTGCCGGAAGATCTCCGCGAGGCGCACGGTCGGCACGACGCCCGAGGCGATGACGTCGCGGAGCACGGCGCCCGGCCCGACGCTCGGGAGCTGATCGACGTCGCCCACGAGCACGAGGCGCGCGCCGTCGGGCAGGGCCTCGAGCAGGGCCTCGCCGAGATCGATCGCCACCATGGAAGTCTCGTCGACCACGACGACGCCGACGTCGAGCCGCGCGTCGGCGTTGCGCCCGAACTTCCGGCCGCGCGGGTCGTACTCGAGCAGGCGGTGGATGGTCTTCGCCTCGCGCCCGGTCGACTGGGCGAGGCGCTTGGCGGCGCGGCCCGTCGGCGCGCAGAGCGCGACCTCGTGCTTGCCCGCCTCGAACAGGGCGATGAGGGCGCGCACGATGGTGGTCTTGCCGACGCCGGGACCGCCCGTCAGCACCATGACCTTGCTGCGCGCCGCCTCCTCGACCGCGTGGCGCTGCGAGGCCGACAGCTCGAGGCCCGAGGCCTTCTCGAAGCGCGCGATGCTCGCGTCGACCGTGCGGAGCGGGCGCGCCGGCGTGCGCAAGAGCGCCGCGAGCCGGCGCGCGCACGCGACCTCGGCGCGGTGGAGGTCGGGCGTGTAGACGGCGGTCTCGCCGTTCGGCAGGAGCTCGAGCACGACCTTGCGCCCCTCGGCGAGCGCGTCGATGCCCTCGTCGAGCTCGGCGAGCCCCGGGCCGGGCCCCGGCTCGTCGGGCGCGAGGAGAGGCACCGTGCGCTGGCAGAGCTCGGCGCGGGTCGCGTACACGTCACCCTGCGTCGCGAGCGCGAGCAACGTGTGCAGCAGCGCCGCCTGCGTGCGCTCGGGCGACTCCTCGCCGACGCCGAGCGAGCGCGCGATGCCGTCGGCGGTCTTGAAGCCGACGCCCCACACGTCGAGCGCGAGCCGGTAGGGCGACTCGGACACGAGGTGGATCGCCCGGCGCCCGAAGCGCCGGTAGATGCGCGTCGCGAGCGCGGGCGAGGCGCCGTGCGCCTGCAGGAAGACCATGATGGCGTTGACGTCGCGGTGCGCGGCCCACGCCTCGGAGATGGCCTTGATGCGCGCCGCGCCGAGGCCCGGCACCTTGCGGAGCTGTTCGGGCTCGCGGTCGAGCACGGTGAGCGTGCGCTCGCCGAAGGCCGCCACGATGCGCTTGGCCGAGGCCGGTCCGACGCCCTTGACCAGGCCCGAGGCGAGGTAGCGCTCGATGCCCGCGAGCGTGGAGGGCGCGACCGTGAGCAGCGTCTCGGCGCGGAACTGCGGGCCGTGCTTCGGGTCGTCGATGTACCGGCCGGTGGCGCGCACGTGGGTGCCGGGGGGTGCTGCCGGGAAGGTGCCGACGATGGTCTCGGTCACGGTGCGCGAGCCCTCTCGGCGCTCGATCTTGAGCACGCGAAAGCCGGTCTCGTCGTTCTCGTAGGTGACGCGCGCGACCTCGCCCTCGAGCACGCGCTCGGCCTCGCGCGGCTCGAGCGCGAGCCTGCCCTGTGTCGCGCCCTCGGCGGCGAGCGGCGCCCCCGGCGCCGGTCCGCGGTTCGGGGCGCCGCCCTTGCGATGCGGCGCGTGGGGATCGCTGGGCGGGCTCACGATGCGTCGACGAGCATGGGCGCGGCGCGGGGCGAGTGCAATGGGGCGCGGTCGTCGGCCCCAGCCCATCCGGCGGCCGCGCCGCGGAGACGCCGACCTCGTGTACCATCCGAGCATGCGACCTCGCTTGCTCGTGCTCGCCGTCCTCGCGTCGCTCTCGGTCGTGCTCCCGGCCGCCTGCTCGTCCGGCGACGACGAGGTGGCGGCCCAGACGCCGCCGCCGCCGCCCCCCCCGCCGCCGGACGGCCCGGCCGCCGCCGACGCGGGCATGATGAGCGTGCGCGTGCTCGCCGTCTCGACGACCTCGGGCATCCTGAGCTGGTACAGCTTCGCGCCGGCGAGCACGCAGGCCGACTGGGGGCTCGACGGCTCGTACGGCACGACGACGACGCTCGTGCCCGGGCTCGTGACCCAGCACTTCGTGCCGCTGACGGGCCTTGCGCCCGACACGACCTACCACTTCCGCGTGCGCTCGGTGGACGGCGCGGGGATCGAGCGCGTGTCGGTGGATCACGCGTTCACGACGCTGCCCGACACCTGCGCGACCGGGACCGACCACTACGTGGACGCCGCCGTCGCGACGAGCGGCGACGGCAGCTCGTGGGCGACGGCGTGGCAGGGCCCGGCCGAGGTCGCCTGGGGCGCGCTGGCGCCCGGCGACTGCGTCAACTTCCGCGCGGGCACGTACACGGACGCCGTCGTCGTGCAGGCATCCGGGGCCGCGGGGAGTCCGCTCGTCTTGAAGCCACACGGCCCCGTGTTCCTGTCGGCCGGCGTGCAGGTCCCGGCCGGGAGCAGTCACGTCCGCCTCCAGGGCTTCGAGGTCTCGACGACCGCGCTCGGGAGCCCCGACGGCCTCGGTGTGTGGGTCGAGGGCGACCACGTCGAGGTGCTCGACAACTACGTCCACCACACGGCCTACCTCGCCGGCATCTCCGTGGGCGGCTCGTTCGCCACGGTGCGCAACAACCTCGTCTACTTCGCCGAGGGCATCGCCTTCGTCGTGGCGGGCAGCGACAACCTGGTCGACGACAACGACGCCTCGCACTCGGTGTGCTTCGAGGTGGGCGATGCGGACGCCTCGCGCTTCTTCGGTACCCGCAACGTGCTCAGCCACAACTTCTTCCACGACGTCGTGCCCGAGGACACGCCGGGCGCGAGCCCGCACTGCGACTGCTTCCAGACCTACGCCGTGAACCCCGGCGAGGTCGCACAGGACATCACGATCGAGAACAACTACTGCTTCAACATCGGCGGGCAGATGTTCATGGGCGAGGGCCTGCTCGCCGAGGACTCCCACCACGACATCACCTTCCGTGGCAACGTGTTCGACACGGTGGGCGCCATCGCCTTCAACGGCGGCGGCATTCGCAACCTCGTCGTGCACCACAATACCTTCGTCCACACGGGGCTCGGCGCCGTCAACGTGCAGGTGGACGGCGGCTCGCTCACGAGCAACCTGTTCTACGAGAACCCGTATGCTTACGCCTGCGACGGGTGCACCATGGTCGATTACAACCTCGTCTGGCCGTTCGATTGCCACATGGACTTCGCCGAGACGAACGGGACCTACGGCGTCGACCCCGTGGTGCTCGATCCGGCCGGGCACGACTTCCGGCCGGCGCCGGGCTCGCGCGCCTGCTCTGCGGGGCCCGAGGGCGGTCACGTCGGCGCCTACCCGTGCTCCGAGCCCACCGGCTGCTGGGACCCGGACGCGGACGGCTACGGGCGGCCGGCGTCCGGCGCGTGCCCGCACCCCGAGGAGGATTGCGACAACGGCAATGCCGCCGTTCACCCCGGCGCGGCCGAGGCCTGCAATGCGCGCGACGACGACTGCAATGGGCTCCGCGACGAGGATTGCCCGAGCCCCGAGCCCGTGCTGTCGCTCGCCTTCGAGGGCGACCTCGTCGACGCTTCGCCCAATCAAATGCCCGCCGCCTGGACCGCCGGTGCGGGGAGCTACGCCGCCGGACACACCGGCCAGGCCATCTCGATCGCGGGTGGGTCGTCGCCCTGGGTCGTCGTGCCGGAGGACCCGAAGCTCGGAGGCATGAGCCTGCTCACGGTGTCGGTGTGGGCGAAGAAGAACGGCGCGACCGGCGGGCAGCTCTTCCTGAAGCACGTCACCTACGCGCTCGGCATCGGCGCCGACTCGGTTCGGGCCTACGTGAACGCCGAGGGCGGCCAGGCCGATCTCGCCGTGTACGGCGGCGTGCCGATCGACGACACGGCCTGGCACCACTACGCCCTCACCTACGACGCGCGCACCGGGCGGGCGCGGCTCCTCGTGGACGGCGCCGAGGTGTCGAGCGCCACGACTGCGGGCAGGGTGCGCTTCGACCCGTGCGACCCGCGCGAGGTCAACATCGGCGGCGACCCCTGGGGCGACGCCTTCGACGGGCTCATCGACGACTTCGTCGTGTATGACGCCCTCGTGACGAACTGAGAGCGTGGGCAGGAATCCTCCCGACGCCCCCGACGCCCCCGACGCCCCCGCGGCCCTGCGACGGCGGGCCGCCCCGTCGGTCGGCGTCGAGGCTCGCCGGACGCCCGCGGCCGCGTGGCCGGCGCCCGCGTGGTAGGCTCGGCGCGATGGACGCCGCCGAAGGCCTCGCACCCGATCTGCCCGTCGGCCGCCGCGCGGTCGTCCACGCGCTCGGCGCGTCCCCGCAGGAGGCGCTCGAGGAGACGCTCCGCATCGAGGCGCAGCCGCCGCCCGACCCGGCGACGCTCGGGCCCGAGGACGTCGTCATCCGGGTGCGGAGCGCCGCGGTCGGGTGGGTGGATCTGCTCATGACGAGCGGCCAGTACCAGCACGTGCCGGCCCCGCCCTACACGCCGGGGCTCGAGTACGCGGGTGAGATCGTGTGGCGCGGCGCGGCGGTGCGCGCGCCCGAGCTCGGCGCCAAGGTGATCGCCGATGGCCTGCTCACCGGGCCGCGCTCGCTCGGCGCCTACCGCGCGTGGGGCGGCTTCGCGACCTCCGCCGTGGCACCTGCGGCGGCCGCGATCGAGCTCCCGCCCGGCCTGTCCTTCGACGAGGGCGCGTGCCTGCTCGGCGGCACCGAGACCGCCTACCATGCGCTCGTGACGCGCGGGCGCGTGCGGGCGGGCGAGACCGTGCTCGTGCTCGGGGCGTCGGGGTCGACCGGCCTCGCGGCGGTCGAGCTCGGCAAGCTCCTCGGCGCGACCGTGGTCGCCGCCGGGCGCTCGGCCGCGAAGCTCGAGCCCGCGCGCGCGCTCGGGGCCGATCACCTCATCGTCCTCGGCGCGCCGGGCGCCCCGCGCCTGCGCGACGCCGTCAAGGCGCTCACCGGCGGGCGGGGCGCCGACGTCGTCTACGACCCGGTCGGCGGCGAGCTGTCGCAGGAGGGCCTGCGCGCGGCGGCGTTCGGGGCGCGCTACCTCGTCGTCGGCTGGGCCGCGACGCCCTTCGTCGCGCGCGGCGGTCGCGACCCGAACTTCATCCCGACGAACCTCGTGCTCATGAAGAGCCTCGACGTGCTCGGCTCGCCCGCGGCCATCGCCGTGCTCCACGATCCGGCGCTTCGCACCGAGCGCCTCGCGCGCGCGCTCGCGTGGGCGCGCGCCGGGCGGCTGCACCCGCACGTGAGCCGCGTGTTCGCGTTCGACGAGCTCCGCCAGGCGCTCCGCGACAAGTGGGAAGGCCGCCACGCGGGCAACCTCGTCGTGCACCCCGACTGATCTGCGACGTCGCGACGCGTCAGCTCGCCGCGCTGCGGAAGCGGTAGACGTCGTCGACGAGCTCGCGCCGGACGAGGCCGCGGGCCTCGAGGACCTCGAGGTTGCCGACGACCTCCGACACCATGAGAAAGACGTCGAGTGGGCGCCCGCGCGTGAAGAGCGCCTGGACGAGCTCGTAGGCCGTGCGGGGGCCCGCCTCGAGCGCCACCTCGATCTTGCGCTGGCGCCGCGCGTAGAAGCCGAGCAGGCCGTCGATGATCTGGCGGTGGTCGCCGAAGGGCTCGGCGTGACCCGGCAGCACGAGGTCGACCTCGAGCTCGCGCGCCCGGCGGATCGAGGCCTCGTAGGCCACGAGCGGCCTCCAGTAGCCGTCCTCGCCGTCGGGGCCGAGCTCGATGAGCGGATTGGGCGACACGCGCTCGAGCAGGTGGTCGTCCGAGAACAGGATGCGGTGGGTGCGGTCGTAGAGGCACACGACGCCGGGCGTGTGCCCCGGCATGTGCAGGACCTCGAGGCTCGTGTGCGCGAGCTCGAGCCGGTCGCCCTCGCCGACCGGCTCGACCGCGTCGAGCGTGTGGGCCATCCGGCGGTTCTTCTGTCCCTCGCCGGCGATGGCGGCGAGGGCCTCGGGCGGCACGCCGAGGCGGCGGAGGTGCGCGCCGTACGCCCCGAGCTGCGGGCCCCAGCGGGCGCCGCCCAGGCCGAGCAGCTTGCCGAAGTCGGCCGGGTGCGCGAAGACGGGCAGCTCGCCGCCGTGCCAGCGCTGGATGGTGCGCGCGGCGCCGAAGTGATCGATGTGCCCGTGCGAGACGTAGATGCGGCGCAACTCGGAGAACTTGCGGCCGAGGGCGCGGAAGCCCTCTGCGAGCGTCGCCTCCGCCTCCTCGGTGCCGAGCCCGGCGTCGAAGAGCGCGACTCCGCCGCCGCGCTCCGCGAGCAGGTAGACGTTCACCGGGCCGCCGGCCTGGGGGAACGGGATGGGGATCGGCACGCGCCAGATCCCGAGGTCGCCGAGGTCGTGCTCCTGCAGGGGCATGCGTTCCGAACCGTCCACCGGGCGCGCGTCAGGGGACGCCCTCGCCAGCGCTGCACGGCGGCGCGTCCAGGCCGGCGTAGGTCGTGTCCTTCGAGAGCTCGAGGATGCCGTCCCAGCCGACCTCGCCGGGGTGGTCGGCGTCCATCAGGCCGTACTTCCCGTAGGGGAGCTGGATCTGGAAGTGGCCGCTCGCGTCGCTCACGAGGACGCCGATCTCGTCACCACCGCGAAAAACGCGCAGGCGCCGCCCGGGGGCCGGCTCGGGCGGCGGCACCTCGCGGACCATCCCGCCGCAGTTGCGGAAGGTCTGCACGTAAAGGATGCCGCGCGCGAACGGCGCCCCGCCGAGGCCGGGCCCCGGGCTCGTGGGTCCGTGGCAGGCGCCGAGCGCGAGCGCGAGCGCACCGGCGAGCGCACCGGCGAGCGCACCGGCGAGTGCGGGGGCGCGTGCGGGGGCGCGTGCGGGGGCGCGTGCGGGGGCGAGCCGCAGCGTGACGGGTCGGCTCCTCATCGGCACTGCGAGCACACCATCGTTCCCGTGGGCGTGTCCACGCCCGAGTCTGCGCGACCGTCCCCCAGCCCGCGCCCGCAGCCTGCGCCCGCACCGCGCACCGCGCACCGCGCACCCCGCCGGCGGCTCGGACGAGCGGCGACGGAGCGGGAGCCGCCACAAACCCCCTGTCCTGAATCAAGACGCGGCACTTGTGGCGGCTCGGGACACCCAACCAGGGAACCTCGACCGGGGATGACTCTCGCGCGTGTGCGCCATCCCCCTTTGCAGTTCCCGAAATGGGAACTGGCCCCGGGGATGACGCACTCATCCCGCCCTCGGTTCCCCTCTGGGGACCCTCGACCGGGGATGACTCTCGCGCGT
>JACRDA010000387.1 GCA_016212965.1 Myxococcales bacterium | reverse complement strand
CGCGCAGCGATCGATCTCGGGCTGCGAGCGCCGTGCCAGGCTCCGCAGTCCCTCGCGAGGCGCATCAACATGCCTGCAACCTCCCGCGCGGCGCCCCCAACCCCGCGAGATCAGCTGGCCCGACTTCCGACGAAGAGCCTGTAGATGAGACTGGTCATGCGTGTACCTGGGGTTGGGGCAGCGATCGCGGACGGCTAACAGCTAACAGCTAACAGCTAACAGCTAACGCCTATCCTCACGGCGCGAGGACGAGGACCTTCACCTGACTCGGCGCGACGCGCGCGCCGGGGCAGTTGGTCGAGTTCTGGATGGTGACGCTCGTCAGGCGCGTCACGGGCAGGCCGCCGACGAGCACCGTCACGGCGGGCGTGACGTGGCGCGACGGGCCCATGACGGTGCCCGAGGCGACGCCGGTGTTGACGCCGGCGTTGTCGCCGTTCGTCTGCGGCACGGTCGTCGCCACGTTGTGCGCCGGACCGCACATGAAGAGGACGTTGTAGACCGCCGGCGTGCCGGTCGCCCCGACCGCAGCGTTCGGGTAGGGCACGGGAACCGGCGGCGCCGGCGGCGCGGGGGTGAGGCACACGTCGGGCACTCCCGCGTCTGCGCCGCCGAGCTGGCAATTTGCGAACATGGCGCCGGTCTCCTTCAGCCGAGATGGATCTGCTGGCCGTCGAGCTTCACGAGCTCCGCGGCCGTGACGAGCGCGTTCTCGGCCGCGAGGCGGTAGTCGCGCTCGGCTCGATGGTCGATCCGGTCCGCGCGCTTCACGTCCAGCTCCTCGACGAAGCGGTAGGCGCGCTTGACGCGGGCCATGACGCGGTCGGCCACCGTGTCGATGCCCTGCGCGACGACGCGCGCCCGCTCCATCCGCACGTCGACGAGCCGTCCGAGGTACGAGAGGGCGGCGACTGCGAACGTGGCCTTGCCCGCGGCCACCCGCAGCTCCCGAGCGGTGATGGCCGTGTCCTTCTCGGTCGCGAGGTCGATGCCGTCGCGTGCGGCGAGCCGCAGGCGGCCGGAGCCGACCTCGAGCTCGACATCGCCCTCGGGCGCGATGCGCAGCTTCTGGCCCGGCTCGCGCTCGAGGACGGCGAGCACGTACGCGGCGCCGCTTCCGAGCGTGCAGTAGAGGACGAAGTCGCCCTCTTCGGGCTCGACGAGACAGCTCGTGGCCCGCTCCGCGCGCACCGTCTCGCGCCCACCCCGCACCCAGACTTCGCGCCCCACCACGCGCGCGACGACGCCGGTCTCGCTCGTCGCTGCTTGCCATTCGACGTTTCGCGCCAGGTTGTCCATGTGTTCTCCGAGCTGTTAGCTGTTAGCTGTTAGCTGTTAGCTGTTAGCTGTTAGCTGTTAGCGATTAGCCGTTAGCTGTTGACGGTCGCGAAGCTAGCTCAGCTTCTGGATGAATCCGTTGAGCATCCGCTTGACCTCGTTGGCCTGGGCGTCGAGCTGGCCGTGGGTGTCGGGTGCCAGGTAGGTCAGGTCACGAGCGAGCAGCATCTGGTACTCGGCCTCGCTGGCCGACCCCGCAGCGATGCTCAGGAATCTCGCGAGCTCCCGCTCGCCGTCGCGGCCGCAGCCCTCGGCGATGTTGGAGGCAACCGAGACCACTGCGCGGCGAAGCTGAGCCGTGAGGCCGAAGCGCTCCTCTGCAGGGAAGCCCTTCGTGTGTTGGTACACGTCGAGCGCAAGACGGTGGGCCTTCTGCCAGATCTGGAGCTCCCTGAAGTCCCTCATCGCGCTCTCCGAGAGTAGTGGTTCCACGCTGACTGCCAAAGGCTAACCGCTAACCGCCAACCGCTAACGGCTTCCCGGCTGGCCAATCCTCGGCCTTGGCCAGTTCCGCGTCGTCGCCGAGGGCGACGGCGCGGTTACCCGTGAAGATCGCCCGCTCATCCGTGACGCGATGAAGGCGCGCTCGGAAGAGCTTGGCGCCCGAGAAATCGCAGCCAGCGAGGTCCGCGTGCGAGAAGTCGGCGTAGGTGAGGTCCGAGCCCGAGAAGCGCACGTCGCGACAGACGGCGCGGGCGAAGTTCGCCTGATAGAGGTCCGCGCCGGCAGCGTCGACGCGCTCGAGTTGCGCGCGCTCGAAGGAGGCCTGGTGCAGGTTGGCGTCACGGAGGAGCGTGCCCAAGAGGCTCGCGTCGATGAAGAGCGCGAGGGGCGCCTCCGCGCGCTCGAGGCTCGCGCCGTCGAGGCGGGCGTCCTTGAAGTTGCACTGCCGGAGCGTCGCGCCCGCGAGGTTGGTCTTGTGGAGGTCGGCCTTCGTGAACTGCGAGTAGGTGAAGGTCATGCCCGACAGCTCGAGGCCCGCGAGGTTCGTCTCGATGAAGATGCACCGCTCGGCGCTGGCGCCGCGGAGCTTCGCGCGCCGCAAGTCGGCCTGGTAGAGCGTCGTCGAGAGGAGCCGTGCTCCCGTGAAGTCCGTTCCGTCGGTACTCGCGTGGTAGAAGGTCGCGCGATCGAGATCGGCCGCCGCGAAGCTCGCCCCGTCGACGACACTCTCGGCGAACGCCCGCATGACGAGGCTCGCCCGTGCGAAGCTCGCGCCCGTGAGATCGCACTCGGCGAACGCGCCACCCACGCACGCGGCGTCGTCGAGGAGGGCCTCGCGGAAAGCGCACTTGTGGAAAGCGGCGTGACGGATCTCGGCGCGCGGCAGCTTCGCGCCCGAGAGATCGCAGTCGGAGAGCACCGACTCCTCGAGCGAGGCGCCCGACAGATCCGCGTTTCGCAGATCGACCCGCTCGAGGACGGCACCCGACAGATCCGCGCCCGAGAAGTCCATGCGCGAGAGATCGAGGCGGCGCAGCGGCTCGCCGTGCCGGATCTTGTCGAGGAGAGTCTCCTGGTAGGTCATGGCGATGGGTTCTCGGGTGCCGGCCGCTCGACGAACCGGATCTGCGCGAGCAACGCGCCCTCGAAGCTCGTGCCGCGGTCGCCGTCGATGTAGGCGAGGTCGGCGCGGAACAGGTTGGCTCGCGCGAAGTTGGCCCCGCGGATGTTGGCGCGCTGGAGCAGCGCGCGCGAGAGATCGCAGTCGCTGAGATCGGCGCGGCGCAGATCGGTCCCGATGAAGAGGGCACCCTGGGCTCGGGCACGAGGGAGCTTCGCCTCCGAGAGATCGGCGTCGCTGAAGTCGGCGCTGTCGGCGGTCGCGCGGGAGAGGTCGGCGCCGCGAGCGCGCGCGCCGCGCAGGTTCGCCCCGATCATCCGGGCGCCCGAGAAGTCGGCCCCTTCGAGCGTCGTGTCCTTGGGGAAGGACGTGCCCTCGAGCGTCGCGCCGCGGAACACCGCGCCGTCGGCCCGGCAGGTGACGAAGGTCGCCTTCGTGAGATCGGCGCCCGAGAAGTCGACACCCGACACCGCACACTCGAGGAAGGTCGCCTTCACGAGGTGGGCGCCCGCGAGCTTCACGCCGGCGAGGTCGACGCGGATGAACGCCGTCTGCGGCAGGTGCGCGCGGCTGAGGTCGGCACCGCCGAGAACGGCCTCGAAGAGGTTCGCGCGCTCGAGGCGCGCCTGCGCAAGGGTGGCGCGGGTGAGGTTCGCCTTCATGAGGGTCGCGCCGGTGAGCACCGCGCCCGTCAGGTCCGCGTCCGTGAGGTCGGCGGCGCCGAGGTTGGCGTCCTCGAGCGTGGCACCCGCGAGCTTGGCTCCCGTGAGATCCGCGCGCGCCAGCACCGTACCGCGGAAATCGGCGCCGGTCAGGTCCGCGCCCGCGAGGAGCGCGTTCTCGAGGAACGCGTTCCCGAGCCGCGCGCCGCGCAGATCCGCGTTCGAGAGATCGGCGCCCGTGAGATCCCGATCGACGAAGGACTCGCCCGCCGCGTGGGCGCGGAGGACCTCCGCGCGAAGCGCCGCCGCTCGCTCGGCATCGAGGCGCGGGGCCTCCGGGAACATGTGCGCAAACTTGCGGTACAGCTCGAGGTGCCTCTTCTCTCCGTCACGCAGCGCCTCGACGAGATCGGGATCGTCAGCCATGGCGTCGAGCTCCGTGGCGTCGACGCCGGCGTTCCGCGCCAGGGTCGCCATGTCGCGGATCTCCTGGAGCTTGGCGTCGGCTTGGACCTTCGGCGGGCCGGCGCCCTCCTTCTTGCCCTCCGCCATCATGGCCTCGTAGTCGACTCCGTGCTCCGCACAGAGCGCGCGGGCCTCGGCTTCCTTGTCGGCCTGCGTCTTCTCGGCGTCGGCCTTCATCGCCTCCGCGCGCTTCTCCTGTGCCTCGACGAAGTCGGCGAGATCTTCGTGGTCCGGCAGAGGCTCGTCGTCGTCGTCGAAGGTCGGGAGCTTGAAGTCGGCCGGATCGAGGTTGTGGCTCTCGAGCGTCGCTTGCGCGGCCGCCGCACGCCGTTGCGCGCCCCGGCGCATGTTCGCCTTCATGAGCCCCTTCGTCTTCACGAGCTCATCCATGTCCGAGAAGGACTCGAGCGCGTGCGCTCTCGAGGCCCCCGCGGTCGCGCGCTTCTCGGGCATGAGGTCCCGATCGCGCAGCGAATGCAGCGCTCCCTTCTTCGCGTCGAGGCGCTTGGCGAGCACGGCCGCGTAGTGCTCCTTGTCCTTCGGCGCCCCGAGCTCCTCGAGCCCGCACACGAGGTGCACGACGTCCGAGGCATCGTGCTCGCGGACGGGCGTCGTGCCGCGGAAGATGACGATGCCCGCGCTCTTGCCGGGGAAGAGGTGCACGGTCTCGCACGCGAGCGCGACTTCCGACAGTCCGAGCCCGGCTTCGGCGCCGCTCTGCCGCAGGTTCACGAACGCGCGCGCCCGCACGCCGGGTAGTCGCCCCTCGACGACCGCCTTGTCGGGGTGCATCCCCTCCACGCGAAGCTCCTCGTCCCCGCGAAAGAAGCCTTCGATCCACTGGTCCTCGGCCGCGACGTTGAAGAACGTCGGATCGAGATCGTCGGCGAAGCCCGGGTACCGCTCCTTCAGCCACTTCGTGCCGTAGGTCCCGAGCTTCTGCGAGCGCTCGGGCCACGCGAGTGGGTACGCACCGAAACCCGCCGGGGCCGGCCGATCGCCGGGCGAGGCCACGAGCCGCCGCGGATCCTCGACGTTCGGCAGGCGATGCACCTTCTCGCCGTCGCGTTCGACGGCCCGGAAGCCCAGGCCGACAGGATTCGCCTCGAAGCCCTCGCCGCCGAAGGCGCGCTCCCAGGTGATCGGCATCGCGGTGAAGGGCTCCGGCTCGCTCGCCTCTGCTCCCGACAGCGTCCGGCGCCACACGCGATCCCCGAGGACCGCGAGCTCCTTCTCGACCGCGCCCACGCGCACGCGCACGCGCACGGCGCGCGCCCCCGAAGGTGCGCGTGCGAAGGCCTTCCCCGTGACGAGAAACTCGCCCCGCGCCTTGCCGAGCCACTCGTCGAGGACCGCGCCCTCGCCAAGCTCCGCGGCGACGAGCTTCCACAGGCTCACCTCGGGCAGAAGCGGCTGCGGAGGCTCGAGTCCGAAGAGCACGGCCACCGAGACGACGAGCCTTCGGCGGCCGAGGTGCTCGACGACGCGCGTCAGCGCGGCGAGGCGGGAGGGCTTGATGAGCTTCATCGAGTGCAGGGGGAAGGGGCTAGGAGTTGCGGATCGGCACGGCGTCGCCTGGTCGCCTCACGTCGGCGACAAGACCCACCTTCGAAAGGAGGCCACGAAGCGCTTCTGGAGCACCCGATCGGCGAACGCACGCAGGTTCTCGGCCACGAAGGGCTTGTAGGCGAACTCGGCTCCGAGCCGCTGGGCGTCGTTGACCGGCTCGCGGTCGCCCGTGCCGCTCAACATGAGCACCGGCACGTGCGCGTCGTGCCGCCTGAGCTCGGCGAGCACGTCGAGCCCGCGTCCGTCGCCGAGCTCGAGATCGAGCACGACCGCCAAGAGCCCGCGCCGGTCCGCGAGCGCGGCCCGCGCGGCCCCACAGGTCGCGGCGTATCTCGGCTCCGCGAGCACCTTCATCTCGCGCGCGATGCAGCGTGCCATCGCGGCGTCGTCGTCGAGGATGAGGATCCAGCTCTTGTCGGACATGGTGGTCGGGTCCTTGGGCGCAGTCGTGCTGGCGGCGCGTTCCCTACTCGGAGATGCAGGCGGCTCGGTAGTTGGCCTGAAGTGTAGGAACCGAAGCCGACGGATGTTCGTCATGGCGGCGTGCAGCTCGCGGTGTCGAAGTCGAGGGTCGCGCAGCGCTCGCCCGGTGCGCCGTCGAGGGCGACCTTGCCGTCACCGCCCGGACCGCCGGGGCCGGCGGCGCCGATGGTGTAGGTCGCGTTGGTGAGCGTCACCGTGGCACCGCTCGAGAGGGCGACGCCGAGCGAGGGGCCCCCGAGGCCGCCGCCGCCGTCGCCGCCGTTGCCACCAGGGCCGCCGTCGCACGCGCCCGCGGCGCCCGCGTTTCCGCCGCTGGGACCGCCGAAGCCGCCCTTCTGCCCTGTGCCGCCGACGCCACCCGTCCCGCCGGTCGCGGTCGTGATGCTGGCGTCCGTCACGGTCACCGTTGCGCCGACGAGCGCGAGCGCGATGCTCCCGCCTGCCGCGCGGCCGATGCCGCCGCCCGCTCCGCCGCAGCCGCCAGAGGCCCCGCCTCCGCCGGCGGGACCGGTCGAGCCCGACGTGCAGCCCGCGCCGCGACCACCGCCGCCGCCGCCGCCCGGGTCGCCGGGTGTGCCCGCGGT
>JACRDA010000386.1 GCA_016212965.1 Myxococcales bacterium | reverse complement strand
GTCGACGGCGCCGCGCGCAGCGACGCGCCGGGCTCGCGCGGCGACGGTCCGGCACAGGCCGCGAACACCGAGAGGATCGCGAGGGCGCGCGCGCGGACGACGGGCATGATCGGGCCTCCGGGCCAGCATCGCACGGGGGTGGGCGAGTGTGACGGGGCGGGAGGCGCGGGCCGAGGGCGCCGAGCGGCCCCGTGCCGGCCTGGCTCGACCGCAGCCGCCGAGATCTGGGACAATGCGCGCCGCATGACCTTCGACGAGGCGCTACGCGAGCTCGGGATCGACGCCGGCGCCGACGATGCCAGCGTGCGGCGCGCCTACCTTCGCGCCGTGAGGCGGCACTCGCCGGAGCGCGATCCCGAGGGCTTCCTGCGCGTGCGCCAGGCCCTCGGCTGCGTGTCCGCGGAGCTCGAGTGGCGGCGCAGCTCCGGGCACCCGGCGCGCCCGACCCCGGACGACGCCGAGCCCTCCGCGGACGCGGTCGAGGAACATCCGGTCGAGGCGCGCGCGGCCGACCCGGCCGAAGACGCCGCGCCACCGCCGTCGCGGGTCACGCCCGAGGAGCGCATCCTTGCCGGGCGCTCGGCCGCGCAAGCGCGACCCGACTCCGCGGACGCCTGGGAGGAGCTCGTCGACGCGCTCGAGAGCGCGGGCCGCACGGACGAGGCGGCGCAGGCCCTGTGCGACGCGGAGCGCGCCGGGGCGCCCGGTTTCGCCGAGCGCATCCTCTACGACGCCCCGGAGCGCGCCTCGCCCGAGCTCCTGCGCCGCGCCGCGGAGGCCAGCTCGCCGTGGCTGCGCCTCGCCGCGGCCGCGGCCCTGCGCGAGCGCGGCGACCCGGTGCGCGCCGCCGAGGTCCTCACGGGTCTGCTCGCCGACGCCGACGACGGCAGCCTGCCGCCGCCGGTCGTATGGGGTTATCTCGATACCTTGCAGGCCCTGCTCGCAGCGCGCGAGCACGACGCCGCCCTCGCTCTGCGCGACGGCCTCGCGCGCGAGTTCGCGGCGGGCTCGGAGCTCGCCCGGCTCGGGCCGCACGCCGAGCGCTGGGAGCTCGTCAACGAGCTCCTCGCCGTGTACCCCTTCGTGCCGCCGCCGCTCTGGCCGCCCCTGCGCGTGCCGCTCGCGGCGCGCGGGCATGCTCCCGCAGCGCGCGAGGTCCGGGCCTTTGCGGTCGAGCGCCCCCTCGTCGCCGCCCACCTCGCGCACGAGCTCATGCACCGCGCGCCCACCCTCTTCGCGGCCTTCGGCCCGGCCCTCGCGCCGCCCGAGCCCGCCTGGCAGAGCTGGGCGCGGCGCGCGCCCCGCAACGTGGTGATCCTCGGCTGGGTCCTCGCGCTCCTCCTCATGGCCGGGTTCTGGGCGGCCATGTCGCGTGGCCGCGCACCCGACGGTCGGGGGCTGGCACCGGGAGAGCCGGCGCCCGGACAGGAGCGCTGACGAGGACGGCGAGCGACGGCGCGCGCGGCCACGCGGCGCCGAGGGTCGGCCGCGCCGGTCCCGCGGCCGCCGCGCCGCCCCCGCGCCCCTGATCCGGCGCGAAGGACCCAGGTGGTCCCCTGCTGCTTGGCGTCCCCGCCGACTCGTCCTACTCTTCGGGCCATGCGGTCGCGCCGGCGCTCGATCATCGGCTGCTCGCTCGGCACCGGGCTCTGGCTCGCCGTGGCGTGCGTGCTGCCAGAGGCGGCGCGCGTCGACGCGGTCGGAGCCGGGGGGGCCGCGCCGACCGGCACGGCCGACCTGGTCGTGGGCTGGGCGAACGCCTGCACGGTCGTCGACAGCGGCGACGCCTACTGCTGGGGTGACAACTCCTACGGCGCGGTGGGCAACGGCGAGCCGGTCACGGCCTGGAAGGCCGCCAAGGTCCAGGGCCTCGATGCGCGGGTCGTGCAGCTCGTGGCGGGCTTCCAGTTCCACTGCGCCCTGCTCGAGCCAGCTCGCGTCGCGTGCTGGGGCCGCAACGCCGCCGGGGCCTTCGGCATCGCGGGGGACACGGCCTACCCGGTGGCCATCGACGTGCCCGACCTGAGCGGCGCCCTCGAGCTCGCGGCGGGCTACGGCTACCTCTGCGCGCGCATGCCTGACGGCGGGGTGCAATGCATGGGCGCGGGCGCGCGCGGCTCGACGGGTCAGCCCGGGGCCGACGTGAGCGAGCCCCGCGCCGTGCCGCTCGACACCACCGGGCTCGGCGCGGTGACCGCGCTGGCGAGCGCGTCGGGCTCGAGCATCGTGTGCGCGCTCGACGCCGCGCGGCAGCTCGCCTGCTGGGGCGCAGGCGTCGAGCCGGCGCGTGTCTCGGCCGAGCCCGTCGTGGCGGTGTCCGTGGGTGTGGGTCCGAGCTCGCTCGACGACGGCGGCGCGATCGAGAAGATCCTCTACGCGACCGCGGACGGTGGGCGCTACGCCACCCCGAGCGGCAGCGTGTGGGCGGCGGCGCAGCCGGTGGACTTGCCGGCCGACGTGACGCAGCTCAGTCTCGGAACCGCCGAGTGGTGCGGCCGCGACACGAGCGGAGCCGTCTTCTGCGGTGGCTACGCGGGCAGCGGCACCCCCGAGGCGGCCACCTCCTTCGACGCGCTCGACGCCTTCGCGAGCGCCGACATCGGCCTGGGCGCGGACTTCGGCTGCTCGCGCGACACGGCCGGGCCGACGCGCTGCTGGGGCGCGAACGGCGCCGGCCAGATCGGCAACGAGAAGCCCACCGAGATCTACGCGCCGGTGGCGGTGCCCGGCGTGACGGGCGCCAAGCGCGTCTTCGTGGGCCACGCATCGACCGCGGCCGTCGTCGACCTCGCGCCGCCCGCCGTCGGCACGTCGATCTTCGCCTGGGGCACCACGGCGGCGTTCGCCCTCGAGCGGGCCCTGTCGACCGAGGTCTACCCGGCCGGCGGCGAGGGCGTCGGCTGGGTCTCGTTCGACCACGGCGACGAGATGACGGCCGAGCTCGACGAGCACGCCTACCTCGTGAGAGGTGCCAGCACGTTGCGCTGGCTGGATCACGGCACCGAGGTCGCGACGCCGGTGCTCGCGCCGGCGGCCGAGCCGTTCTTGCAGGCCTACGGCGCGCACGGGATCTTCGAGGTGGGCCTGCGGCCGGGCGGCGCGGCCGAGGTCGTCTTCCACGTCAACGTCGCGGCGAGCGGCATGAACGACCACGGCCTCCTCGGCGATGGGACGATGGACGCCCCCGGCGTCGGCCTGCGGACGCTCGACGTGCCAGGTACGGCGAGCGTGCTCGCCTTTCGCCGTGAGAGCGGGCACATGTGTGCGCTCGCCGGCACGACCGTCCACTGCTGGGGCGGCAACGGCGCGGGCCAGATCGGCAACGGCACCCAGAGCGACATGTTCGCGCCGTACGTCGTGCTCGACCCTGCCGTCGACGTGTGCGTCGGAGCAGCCCACACCTGCGCGGTCGATCCGACCAACGGAGGCGCGGTGCGCTGCTGGGGCAGCAACGCGGAAGGTCAGCTCGGTCTAGGCAATGCCCCCGGCGCGATCACCCCGACGGCGGTCCCCATGTCGCTGCAGCCGAACCGGGTGGTGTGCGGACTCGCGCACACCTGCGCCTTCCGCGTCAACGGCTCTGCCCAGTGCTGGGGCAGCAATGCCGTGGGGCAGCTCGGCGTCGGCGACAAGGCACAGCGCAACCAGCCGACGGAGCTGCCCCTGCAGGACGTGGTCGACATGAGCGCCGGCACCTACCACACCTGCGCCGTGACGGGCGGCGGTGCGGTGCACTGCTGGGGCGCCGCCGACTTCGGCCAGGTCGGCAACGGCACCGTGGACTCCCACTACCCTGTGCCCGAGCTCGTCGTCGGCATCGGCAACTGACCGCGCGCCGCGGCATGCGGATCGGGTTGCCGGTCGGCGCCCGGAGGGGCATCATCCGCGGCCTGGGGAACGAGAGCGCGCCGCTCGGCGCGCGGGAGGCTTCGATGGGCAACGCAAGCGACGGCAACTTCGTCTGGTACGAGCACCTGGCCACGGATCCGAAGGCGGCGATCGCCTTTTACTCCGAGGTCGTCGGCTGGAAGACCCAGCCCTTCGGCGAGGGAAGCGACTACCTCATGTGGGTCGGGACCGAGGGCCCGCTCGGCGGGGTGATGAAGCTCCCGGACGAGGCGGCCAAGATGGGTGCACCGCCGCACTGGATGGCGAACGTGCAGGTCGCGGACGTCGACGCCACGCTCGCGCTCGTGAAGAAGCTCGGCGGCAAGGTGTACAAGGAGCCGGAGGACATCCCGACGGTCGGCCGCTTTGCCGTGATCGCCGATCCACAGGGCGCGGTGCTCTCGGTCTTCAGGCCGAGCAGCCCCATGGCGCTGCATGACGCCACGAAACCGGGCGAGTTCTGCTGGAGCGAGCTCATGACGAGCGACAGCGCGGCGGCGTTCGAGTTCTACGCTCCGATCCTCGGCTGGAAGATGCTGCAGGAGATGGACATGGGCCCGATGGGGACCTACCGGATCTTCGGCCTCGGCGAGACGATGCTCGGCGGCATGATGACGACCCCGAAGGGGGCGCCGATGCCGCCCATGTGGCTCTACTACACCGAGACGGACGACCTCGACGCCGCCATCGCGCGCGCGACCAAGCGCGGCGCGAAGGTCATGAACGGCCCGATGGAGGTGCCCGGCGGCGCCCGGATCGCGCAGTTCATGGACCCGCAGGGTGCCGCCTTCGCGCTGCACGAGCTTCCGAAGAAGAAGTAGCGGCGCGGTCGCGCTCGCCGGGCGCCGCGTGCGACAATCGCGCCACCATGCGCGCCGAGTCGCACGCGAGCGCCCGTCGGGCTCCGCTCCTTGCCGTCGCCCCCGCCCTCGCCTGCGCCTGCGTCGGGGCCGTCGTCCATGCGACGCCCGGGTGCCGCGCGCCCGAGCCGACCGGCGTGGCCCCGGCGACCGCGCGCGCCTCCGCCGTCGGCGCGAGCGCACCGACCGGTGCG
>JACRDA010000385.1 GCA_016212965.1 Myxococcales bacterium | reverse complement strand
TCGTGCGCGCTCATCCAGGACGCCGCATATTGCAGCGTACTTCGCAACGATGACCTCTTCGCTCGCAGTGTTCCGGCGCACCCAGACCATAGATCATGCCGCGCTCAAGATGGCAAGGTAATTATGCATCGAGCCCTTAGCACGCTGCGTCGAGCGCAACTAGCCCTTCGCGCGGAACAGCTGATTGGTGGTGACGGGACATGAGATCCACGGACCTCCTCGGATTCGAACTTCGAGTGCTCGTCACATCGGCGACGCTCGCCCTGCAACTCGGCTGCGCACGCGGCTATCAGGCCGGCGACCCCGCGCGGCCTACGAAGGACCATGTGCGCGACCGTGAGCGTGCGGCGCTCCTGACCACAGAGCTTGCAACGAAGCACGCCTCCTGTGCCTTCGTTGATGGAGACGTGGTGGCTCCGCACGGAGAAGCAGATGCCTACTCGAGCATCGACCTGAAGTGCGACGCTGCCTTCGTCAAGTCGCTGAAGACAATGAATTACGATCCGCTTGCCACTGCCGTGCTGCGTGTCGAGGCAGAAGGCGCCGCGGTGCAGGAGTTCCATGACGATTGCGTCGAGCGCACAGCCAAACACGGAACGGTCATAGGCTGCGCGTTCAAGGTTGGCGAGTTCCGCCAGATCGACCGCGATGGCGGTTTCCTTCCTCTGGCAAGAGCAAGCCTGTCGCTATACCGGGGCATGCCCAAGAAAGAGACCCCGCGACAGCCGCGTGGCACTCCAGACGTCGTTTTAGACCTCACACAGACCTCCTGGATGAAGTCGGCCCGGAGTCGGGCTCGGACTCAATATGAGGCCGTCGCGACCGAGAAGAACGCAATGGAGGAGGGTCGCGCGTTAGACAGAGAGCTAAAGAACGTGGTGCAACGGGTCGACCTGCTTCGCGCGGGGGTGTTGGTAGGCAGTGCGCTAGGCATGGAGTGGAGTGGCTCGAACCAGACCTGTTTTGACGTGTTCAACCAGATCGTCCTCTGCGGCTCGGCCGCTGCAACGGCGACCTGGACGAAGGATTCTGTCAGGATTCGTGGAGTAGTGCGCGTCGAGAACGATACAGATTTGCCTCTCATCGTGGATGTCGGCGCGGTGCGCGGTGTGAGAGTCACGTGCCAGCACGCTGTGTCAATTGCGCCAAAGGCTTCCATTGTCGTCGACTGTGACTACTCCCAGGAGGCCGTGCGGGAAATGGACACGTATGGGTCCCCGCGAGGATGGGTGGACGTGCACAGCTCGTCGGAAGTGCCGCTCTTTTGGGTTAGGAACTTCTCCAAGTATCTCGCCTATCGTCGGACGCCCGAGGGGCTTGAGGAGCGACCGGGCGGTGGATTCGTGATGCTGATTCTCGAGTGATAGGGCTCCGGCTACGATGTCGCGAACCATGGCCATGCTCGGCGGGCAGCGTGAGCCAGAAGCTCGAGACGTTGTCGGGCGGTATGGCGGCGAAGCGGAGGAAGCGTCCGAGCTCGCGGAAGTTGCGCAGGATGTATCGAATGGCTCTACTCATGCCGGAGCGCGACTCGAAGTCGTGTCGTTGGCGGCGAGCCCAAGCGAGGAGCCGCGCGAAGAGCGGCCGCGAGCTGCGTACGCGGAACTCGAGGTGCTCGTGCGTGCCGACGATGCCCGCGAGCTTCGCCTCGCGCTCGACGGCGTTGATCTCGCCGATGATGTCGAGCGCCGCCTTCGTTTCGAGTTTCGAGCGCGGCTGACTACTGCGGCGTCCAGGCGTCGGGGAGCAGGTCGTCGATGCGCGAGTTGGGGTGGTGGTCGATGCGCGTCAGACGTCCGTGAGCTAGGCGACTTCGGGCTGCGATGGCTGACGACCGGCGCCGTCTGAGCACCTCGCGGCCAATCTGACGGCGCCGCCCGTCGGCGTGGACGCCGCGGGCGCCGCATCTCGCCCCACACCCCGCGACCCGGCGACCCACCGCCCGTCGCCCCCGGCCACTCGGACCGAGCCCGCGTACCCACCACCCAACACCGCGCCCCCCTCGGACCGGTCGCCTCTACCCACCGCAGCTGATCCGGCAGGCCCCCACCCGGTCCGCGAGCGCCCCGCCGGACGGGTCCGCGGCCCCCGGGTCGAAGCTCCGCTCGGCGAGCGCACGGGCGATCGGCCCCGATCCCTCGCCCTCCCGTGACGCGCCGACGAGATCCGTCCGAGCACATGAAGTCCCAGGCCGAGGGGATGGCCCTCATGCACGAGCGCCAGGCCAAGTTCGAGCAGGACGTGCACGAGTCGCTCGTGCGCCTCGAGGAGCGCAAGCGCGCCGACGCGAAGTCCACGCGCGGTGGCCTCGACTACGAAGAAGCGGTCCTCCGCTTCGTCGAGCGCGCCGTCCGTGGTGCGCCCGTCACGGTCGAGGCTACCGGCAGGACCGTCGGCGAGCGGCCTGCGTGCAAGGTTGGGGACCAGGTCCTCCGCTTCACCGCCGAGAGCGCTTTCGCCGGCGGCGCGCTCGTCTTCGAGGCGAAGCGCGATGGGAGCTACGCCGTGCCGAAGGCTCTCTCGGAGCTCGACGTCGCCCGCAGCAACCGCATCGCGGCGGCCGGGGTGTTCGTGATGGCCAGGAGCCACGTGCCGGCGGGCTTCCCCAGCTTCGCGCGCTACGGCAACGACATCCTCGTCGTCTGGGACGAGGAGGACGAGGCGAGCGACCCGTACCTCCACGCTGCGATCCTCCTCGGCCTCGCCCTCGCGAGCCGCAGGCGCGGCCCCGAGGACGCCGGCAACCTCGCGGCGCTCGCCGACGTCGAGCACCGCATCCAAGCGGAGCTCGACCGCTTCGACAAGATGCGCAAACTCGTCGAGTCGATCCGCGGCGACGCCGAGAAGCCCGGTGTGGAGCTCCGGCGCGGCCGCGACGCTCTCGACGTGCTCTTGCGCTAGGCCAAGGCGACGCTGCAGGCGCTCGACGTCGAGCTGACGGAGGACGCGGACGCCATGTCCGAGCCCGTCATGCTCCCGCCGGCCTCCCTCGCGCAGGCGCGCGCGGCGCTCGGGACGGTCGAGGTGGAGCAAGCGCCTGCCGCGGCCGAGAGCGCCTGAGCGGGCGCGTGAGCGTGAGCGGGCGCGTGAGCGTGCGCGGGCGCGTGAGCGGGCGCGGGCGCGTGAGCGTGAGCGGGCGCGTGAGCGTGGGCGTGGGCGGGTATCCGTAGAGCGTGAGCTCGATCCGCGGCGGATTTCGAGGGCCCGCAACCGAACCACCGACGAAAGTCCCCGACATCGACCACCCCCTCTCCTCCGGGTGAGGGGGCCGGGGGGTGAGGGGAAAAATCTCGGTCCGGATGCCGTGCACTTCCTCGGAACGGGTCCTGGTCCGGATGCCGGGGGAAAAATCTCGGTCCGGATGCCGTGCACTTCCTCGGAACGGGTCCTCGTCCAGACTAGATCCTCCCGTAGATCTCCGCGAGCTCGCGCAACCGCCGCGCATGCTCGGCGCGGGGCTCGGCCTCGAGGCGGAAGCGCCAATTGCCCTCGCGCGTGGCGGGGTTGTTCATGCGCGCCTCGGAGCCGAGGCCGAGACGTACACGCGCCCGCTCGGCGCCAGTCTCGAGGTTGAGCAGGCGCCTGCCGCGGCCGAGAGCGCGTAGGTGGCGAGCGCGTGCGCGTGAGCGTGAGCGTGAGCGGGCGCGTGAGCGGGCGCGTGAGCGGCCGCGTGGGCGAGTGCGGGTATCCGTAGAGCGTGAGCTCGATCCGCGGCGGATTTTGGGGGCCCGCAACCGAACCAACGACGAAAGCCCCGACATCGACCACCCCCTCTCCTCCGGGAGAGGGGGCCGGGGGGTGAGGGGAAAAATCTCGGTCCGGATGCCGTGCACTTCCTCGGAACGGGTCTCGGTCCGGATGCCGTGCACTTCCTCGGAACGGGTCCTCGTCCAGACTAGATCCGCCCGTACATCTCCGCGAGCTCGCGCAAGCGCCGCGCATGCTCGGCGCGGGGCTCGCCCTCGAGGCGGAAGCGCCAGTTCGCGTCGCGCGTGGCGGGGTTGTTCATGCGCGCTTCCGGGCCGAGGCCGAGCACGTCCTGCATCGGGATCATGGCGGTCGCCGCGACGGACGCGTAGCAGGCGTGGATGAGGTCCCAGTGCGGCTCGTGGCCGCTCGCGCGCAGGTAGCGCTGCACGTGGCGCTTGACCGTGGCGTCGGCGGCGCGCCACCAGCCGACCGCGGTGTCGTTGTCGTGCGTGCCGGGGTAGGCGACGCCGTCCCGCGTGTGGTTGTGCGGCAGGTGCGGGTTGTCGGCGCCGCCGCCGAAGCCGAACTGCAGGACGCGCATGCCCGGCAGGCCCGCCGCCTCGCGGAGCGCGATGACGGCGTCGTCGATGATGCCGAGATCCTCGGCGATGAGCGGGAGCTTGCCCATGTGCCGCTCGAGCGCGCGGAAGAACGCGAGGCCCGGGCCGTCGACCCATTTGCCGGTGCGCGCGTCGGGCGCACCCGCCGGCACTTCCCAGTAGGCGGCGAGGCCGCGGAAGTGGTCGATGCGCACGTAGTCGGCCTGCGCGAGGACGCGCGCGAGCCGGCCGCGCCACCACAGGAAATCGTTCTCCGCCATCTTCTGCCAGCGGTAGAGCGGGTTGCCCCAGAGCTGCCCGAGCTCGCTGAAGTAGTCGGGCGGCACGCCCGAGACGGCCGTCGGCGTGCCCTCGTCGTCGAGGAAGAACAGGCCCGGGTGGGCCCACACGTCGACGCTGTCGCGGTCCACGTAGATCGGTAGATCGCCGACGACCTCGACGCCGCGCGCGCGGCCGTAGGCGCGCAGCGCCTGCCACTGGTGCTCGAAGAAGAAGAGCGTGGCGAGCACCTCCGCGATCTCGTCCGCCGCCCCTTGCTCGAGCGCGGCGAGCGCGTCCCGGTCGCGGTCGCGCAGCGGGCGCTCCCACTCCCAGTACGCCTGGCCGCCGTGGCGGCGCTTCGCGACGGCGAAGAGCGCGGCGTCGTGCGCCCAGCTCTCGTGGTCGCGGAACGCGCGAAAGGGCGCGGCGAGCGGGTGCTCGGGGCTCGCGCACAGGCGCGCGGCGGCCTTCGCGAGGCGCGGCTCCTTCCAGGCGCGCACGGCGTCGTAGTCGATGAAGGGGCCCGCCGGCACGCTCGGCGCTTGGAGATCGGCCGCGTCGAGCAGCCCCTGATCGGCGAGGCCGGCGAGGTCCACGAGCAGCGGGTTGCCGGCGAAGGCCGACCAGCACACGTACGGGCAGTTGTTGCCCGTCGGGCCGAGGGGCAGCACCTGCCAGAGCTTGCCCCCGGCGGCGGCGAGCCAGTCGACGAAGCGCCGCGCGCCCGCGCCGAGGTCGCCCATGCCGTGCGGGCCGGGCAGGGAGGTCGGGTGCAGGAGCACGCCGGCGCGGCGCCGGGTGACGAGGGAGGACGGGCGTTCGGTGGCTGGGTCCATGGCGAAGGTGGCGTGTCGATCAGCAGACGTCCGTGAAGGTGGCGGCCTCGGCGAGCAGGCCCGGCAGGCCCCCGGTGTGCACGAAGAGCACGCGCTCGCCGCGGAGCTCGCCGCGCTCGCAGAGGTCCCACAGGCCCGAGAAGGCCTTGCCGGTGTACACGGGGTCGAGCACGAGCCCGCCGAGACGCGCCGCCGCGGCGATGTGCTCGCGCTGCTCGGGCGTCGAGACGGCGTAGGCCGGCCCGCGCGCGCGCTCGTCGATGCTCCAGCGCACCGGCAGGCCGAGCGTCGCGTCGCAGGCGCGTGCCTCGTCGAGGAGGGCGACGACGCGCGCGGTCGTGGTCGCGGCGTCCTCGCTCACCGCGAAGGCGCGGAGCTCGCCTGCGACGCGGTGCTTGGCGGCGCCGAGCGCGACCCCGGCGGCCGTGCCGCCCGAGCTCGCGGCGTGCACGACGAGGTCGAAGGGGCGCCCGCCCGCCTCGCCCGCCGCGAGCTGGCGCGCGGCCTCGCCCATGGCCTCGACGTAGCCGAGCGCGCCGAGGCCGTTCGAGCCGCCCTCGGGGATGACGTAGGGACGCGCGCCCGCCGCCCGGAGCGCCGCCGCGCCGCGCGCCATCACGGCGTCGCGCTCGCGGTAGCTCGCGGGCGTGATGAGCCGGAGCTCCGCGCCCGCCAGCCGGTCGAGGAGCACGTTGCCAGCGAGCGGCGCGACCTCGGCCGACCACGGGATGCCGGCGCCGTCGTCGTCCGCTGCGAGGCCCGGCACGCGCAGGTAGAGCACACAGCGGAGGCCGAGCGCCGCGGCGCACAGGGCCGTGGCGCGCGCGTGGTTCGACTGGATGCCGCCGCAGGTGACGACCGTGTCGGCGTGGGCCTCGAGCGCCGCCGCGAGCAGGAGCTCGAGCTTGCGCACCTTGTTGCCGCCCTCGGCGCCGCCCGTGGCGTCGTCGCGCTTCACCCAGAGCTCGATGCCGAGCCGCTCCGCGAGGCGCGCGGGCCGCACGAGCGGCGTCGGCAGGTGCGCGAGCCGCAGGCGCTTCATGCGATCTCGACGAGCGCCGCGCCGCCCTCGACGGTCTGGCCGGCCTGGCAGTGCACGACCTGCACCGTGCCGCCCCGGTCGCAGGCGAGCTCGTTCTCCATCTTCATCGCCTCGACCACGACCAAGGGCTGCCCGGCCACCACCACGTCTCCCGGCGCGACCAGGACCTTGACGACGCGCCCCGGCATCGGGGACGCGATGCGCGTGGGGCCCGACTCGTCGGGTCGGTGACGCGCCGCCGCACTGCGGTCGCGCGCGCTCTCGACGCGCACGTCGAAGCGCGCTCCGCGCGCCACCGCCTCGAGCGCGGGCGGGCGGCCGTCGAGCCAGAGATCGACGACGCGGTGCCCGACGACCGCGACCGTGTGGGCGCCCTCTCGGTCGCGCCCGGGACCGAGCACGGCGTCCCGCACGCCTGCCTCCGGCGCGTCGCCGGCGAGGCGCGCCGCGAGCTCGCCGTCCGGACGTCGCGCGACGTCGACCTCGACCTCGCGCCCCCCGGGCAGCGTGACCACGTAGCGCATGGTGAAGTCGGCGAGCCCGCGCGTGCCGGCGTCAGAACTGGACGCCGAGCTTGTTGTTGAGGAGGTACTGCACGGGCAGGCGCTGGCCCGTCCCGTCGTCGAAGGCGCCGCCCGGGACGAACACGCCGCCCTCGGTGCCCAGGTTGACCGCCACGTGCGGGTCGATGGCGATGCGGAAGTCGACCCCGAGGTCGAACTCGGCGCCGAGCTCGTGCACCTTGGCCTGGCCGCCCTCGAAGTTGCGGTAGTTGCCGAGCGCACCGTACTGGAACGGGTCCACGAAGTCGGCCGTCGTCTCGGCGAGCACGATGCCGCCCTTCACGTCGACCCAGCGCTCCGGCCGCACGACGACGGTCGGGTAGAGGTAGGTCGCGCCGAAGATGCCGCCCTCGGACGCCAGGAACTGCAGGCCGGGCGAGGGGCGGTTCACGATGAGCCTGTCCTGCGCGATGGTGGCGGCGCGCGCCGTCTTCCACGCGAGCACCTGGTCGAACAGGATGAGGCCCACGTTGTGGTTCGGGTCCATCGTGAAGCGCTTGGTGACGCCGTCGCCCGGATCGGCGTCGCCCGAGGCGTAGCCCCACTCGAGCGAGACCACGCAGTCGCCCCAGCGATCGGCCCCGGTGCCCGCCGTGCTCGCGACGCCGAGCACGGCCGCGCCGCCGTAGTTGCGCACGACCTCCTGGTTGCCGGCGCGGGTCTGGTCGATGTTGCGCACGTAGCTCATGGAGCCCGCGACGAACGCGGCCTCGAACTGGCCGAACACGTGGGCGCGCGTGCCCGGGATGGGCGCGTTGAACTTGCCCGCCAGGTCGACGACGCCGACGTTGAGCTTGTCGGTGAAGGGCGTGAGGCTGCCGGTCGACTCGCCGTCGCTCTCCTGGTGGCGGTAGACGCCGTAGATGCCGAGCTCCCAGGCCGGCTCCTGCCAGCGCACGACGCCGACGAGCTGCAGCGCGCGGTCGCCGTCCATGAGCTTCGCGCGCGCGTCCTCGAACACGAGGTCGCCCGCGAGCGCCACCTGGAGCGGCGTGTCCTTGCCCATCGGGCGCGTCGCGAAGAGCAGCCGCTCGACGAGCGAGCCGCGCCGGTAGTCGCCGAACAGGGTCGGGTGGTCGCCGTCGCCGGCGAGCACGCCCATGCCCCACTGCGAGGTCTGCTGCCCGAGGCGGAACAGGCCGATGGGCGACAGGTACTCGACGTAGAGCTGCCGCGGGTGCACCTCCCACCACTTGTTCTCGTCGAGCGGGTCGCGGGATGCCGTCACCCACTGGGTCTTTTCGCCGATGACCATACCGCGCGGCACGTCGATCTCGCCGACGGCCTTGAACACGTCCTGGTACTTGAGCTCGGCCTTGAGCCGCGCCCAGTGGTAGAGGTAGTGGCGCTGGCCGAGCCGGTCGATGCTGGCGTCGCTGAGCGGCGGGGTGAGGGCGAGGTCGCGGAAGGCGCGGTAGCGCAGCTGGTACTCGCCGTGGAGGTTGAAGGTCACGTCGTCGACCACCACGGTCGGCTCGGTGATGCGACCGGCGTCGACGAGGAAGGTGTCGCGGAAGGCGCGGTCCTCGGCGCCGGCCCCGAGCACGGCGCCCTCGGGCGCCGCCATCGCGTTGTCCTCGGCCTCGGCGTCCTCGGCCTCTCCGGTCTTCGGGCCCTCGCCCGCTTGGCCGACATCGGTCGCCACCTTGGCCGGCTCCTCGCCGGCGCGCGCGCCGCCCGGATCCGTCGCGTGCGAGCCCCTCGGCTCCGGGTCCGGGGGGATCGGTGGCGCGGCGGGCTCGGGCTCCGCGTCCGGGGGGGTCGGCGGCTCGCCGGCCCACGCTGGCGTGGCAGAGAGCAGGCCGACCCACAGGCCGACGAACGCGAGCCACGGATCGCGACGACTGGCTAGAGAACGGAAGGATTGCAACAACGGCGCCTCCGCCGACACCTGCCGAGAGGGACGAGAACGGGCCCTTCTACCACGTGCCGCGACGAGTCCCAATCGAGCGTTCGCGCCCGGTGGTGCGTCGCCTCGGCGGTCGCCTCGGCCGTCGCCATCGTGAGCCTTGCCGCCGCAGCCGGCTCTGGCCTACGCCATGCCGACCCCGCGTCCGCCGAGGCCCGCCCCCCATGCCGCACCCGCCCACCGCCGCCCCTTCCAACCCCTCCCCCGTGCTGCTCGGCCGGTCCTTCGGCCTCGGCGAGCTCGAGGAGGTCGCCCGCTTCGGTCGCCCCGTCGCGCTCGCACCCGAGGCGCGGGAGCGCGTGCGCGCCTGTCGCGCCGCCGTCGACGCCATCGCGCTCGCGGGGGATGCGGCGCCGGCCGTGTACGGCGTCAACACGGGCTTCGGCGCGCTCGCCGAGACGCGCATCCCGGCCCGCGACGTGACCGCGCTGCAGCGCAACCTCGTGCGCAGCCACGCGTGCGGGGTCGGCCCGGATCTCGCCGACGCCGAGGTGCGCGCCATGCTGCTCTTGCGCGCGCAGGTCGTGGCGCTCGGTCACTCGGGCGTGCGCGAGGAGGTCGTCGATCTGCTCTGTGCCATGCTGAACGCGGGCGTCTCGCCGCGCATCCCGGCGCAGGGCTCGGTCGGGGCGTCCGGCGATCTCGCGCCGCTCGCCCACCTCGCCCTGACGCTCATCGGCGAGGGCGAGGCCCGCTACCGGGGCGAGCTCCTGCCGGCCGCCGACGCCCTCGGCCGCGCCGGCCTCGCGCCGCTCGAGCTCGCGGCCAAGGAGGGCATCGCGCTCATCAACGGCACGCAGCTCATGGCGGCCGTCGGGGGGCTCGCACTCCTGCGCGCGCTCCGGCTCGCGATCGTCGCGGACGTGGCCGGCGCGGTCTCGATCGAGGCGCTCAAGGGCAGCCAGGTGCCCTTCGACGCGCGCCTCATGGCGCTTCGTCCGCACCCCGGGCAGGCCCGCGTCGCGGCGAACCTGCGCGCCCTGCTCGGCGCGAGCGAGATCATGGCGAGCCACCTGCACTGCGGCAAGGTGCAGGACCCGTACTCGCTCCGCTGCATGCCCCAGGTGCACGGCGCGAGCCGCGACGCGCTCGGCTTCGCGCAGGCGACGCTCGAGCGCGAGCTCGACAGCGTGACGGACAACCCGACCGTGTTCCTCGGCGTCGGCGGCGCCGAGTCCGAGTTCGTCTCGGGCGGCAACTTCCACGGCCAGCCGCTCGCCCTCGCGCTCGATCTCGCGGCCATCGCCGTCGCGGAGCTCGGCAACATCAGCGAGCGCCGCGTCGAGCAGCTCGTCAACCCCGCGCTGTCGAGCGGCCTGCCGCCCTTCCTCGCGCCGGCGAGCGGGCTCTGCTCGGGCTTCATGATCGCGCAGGTCGCGAGCGCCGCGCTCGTCAGCGAGAACAAGGTCCTGTGCCACCCGGCGAGCGTCGACAGCATCCCGTCGAGCGCGAACCGCGAGGACCACGTGAGCATGGGCAGCGTGAGCGCGCGGAAGTTCGCGCAGGTGGTCGACAACGCCACGACCTCGCTCGCCATCGAGCTCATGGTCGCGGCGCAGGGCATCGACTGCCGTCGCCCGCTGTCGGCGACCCGCGGGGTCGAGGCCGCGCACGCCGCCGTCCGCGCCGTCGTGGCGCCGCTCGTCGAGGACCGCGCGCTCTACCGCGACATCGCCGCCGTGCGCGCCCTCGTCGAGTCGCGCGCCCTGCTCGACGCCGTCGAGGCGGTCGTGGGGTCGCTCGCCTGAGGCCCGGCCACCGTCAGCGCCGCCGCGCGCGCAGCCCGAGCGCGGCGAGCGCCGCGAGCGGTACGAGCGCCACGAGCGCGCCGGTGGCGTCCGCGCTCGCGCCGGCGGCGTAGGCGCACTTGCTCTTGGCCGGCTTCGGGGAGACGTCGGCGTGGGCCGCGGGGGCGAGGAGCGCGGCCGCGAGCATGGCCGCGAGGGTGAGGTGCTTGCGCATGCGCCCAGGATACGGCAATCGGACGCACGCGGAAGAGGGTCGACGCGGGTGCGCCCGCGGGCGCGCCGCCGGTGGCCCCGCCCGGGGTCGAACCGGGACGACCCGAGGGTCCGTGGGTTTTAAGCCCACTGCGTCTGCCATTCCGCCACGGGGCCGAGGGCGTCCGACGGTACCACGGCGCGATCGCGCGCCGCGAGGCGTCAGTGGTCGAGCTCGGGGTACAGGCGGAGCAGCGCCTGCTGCACGTCCGCGATGAGGTCGCTCGCGAGATCGAGGCGGCGCCACTCTCCGCCGTCGCCCCGCGCCGCGTCGAAGGTGTAGCGGTGCAGCCGCACACTCGTCGGGTCGGTGCCGGGGAAGTTCTGGTACTCGACCTGCATGTAGCGCACCTGCGTGTCGTAGCCGACGACGAGCGCACCGACCTTGCCGCGGCGCGCGAGCTTGATGCGCTGGGCGTCCTCGCGCGTCACCAGCACCTCCGGCATGCCCTTGAGGTCGCGCACGATCGCGGCCAGGGTGCGCGTCGCCGCGGGCGTCGCGAGGTCCGGCTCCGGCCCGAGCTCGGTGCGCGCCCGGCGGGCGAGCTCCGCCAGGGCGGTCGGGGGCGGCGCGGCATCGGTCTTCGCGGGCGTCGGCGCTTTCTTCGAGCTCATCGCCGCGAGCCTTGCCCAGCGGGGCCGCGCCCGCAACTCGCACGCGCCCGGTCGGCCGGCGCGCGCTATGATGCCCCGACGCGCGCGCCCTCGCGGCGCCGCCCGACAAGCGCATGCACCCCCACGCGACGCCTCGAGCCGCCACCCTCGCCCTCGCCCTCCTCACGAGCCTCGCCTCGGCCGCCTGTGGCGACTCGCCTGGCAAGCCGACGCCCGACACCGGCACGCGAGGCGCGAGCTCGCGCGCGAGCGCCACGAGCACGACCGCCTCGACGACGAGCGCCACGAGCGCGTCCGCGAGTGCGTCGGCGACCGGGTCCGCGAGCGCGTCGGCGACCGGGTCCGCGAGCGCGGCCCCGAGCGGCGGGCCGGCGAGCTCGGCGTCCGGCTCCGCCTCTGCGGCCGCGAGCTCGAGCCCGACGACGAGCGCCCTCGCGTCGGCGTCCGCGGCACCGACGGCGAGCGTCGAGGCCCCTCCGGTCGTCGGCGCCGAGAAGGGCGGCGGCGAGTACGGCGCGTGGCTGCAGGCGGCCGGCAGCTACAAGGCCGGCGAGACCGGCGCCGTGACGGTCGTGCTCGTCGCCAAGGGGGACTACCACTGCAACGAGAAGTACCCCTACAAGCTGAAGCTCGATCCGCCCGCGGCGGGCCTCAGCTACCCCGCCCCCATCGCCCGCGGCATGTCCATCGGCGCGAAGCGTTCCACGATGAGCGTCGCCTTCACGCCCTCGCAGCCCGGCAGCTACACGATCTCGGGCACCTTCTACTTCTCGGTGTGCACCGACGCGAGCTGCAAGATCGACCAGGTGCCGCTCGCCGTCGCGGTGAAGGTCCAATAGGGCGCGCGCCGCGGGCACCCAGGCACCCAGAGACCGCAGAGGCCGCAGAGGTAGAGAGAGGCCGCGGAGGGAGCAGAGAGAGAGGCCGCAGAGAGAAGCCGCAGAGGGAGAGGCCTCACGCCGGGCAGGCGGGGAAGCCCGGCTCGCAGTGGGCGCGGTCGGCGTCGGGCAGGCAGTACTCGCCCGCATCGCAGTCGGCGCCCGAGCGGCAGCCGTCGCTCGGGTACACGCAGTAGAGGCCGACCGAGCCGTTGCAGCAGGCGTCCCGCACCGGCGCGCAGACGCCCCCCGGCTCGGCCGCGCAGTCGCTCGACACCTTGCACTGCGCGTAGAAGCAGCTCCTCACCTGGTAGCTCATCATGGGCGCCGGCAGGCACACGCTGCCGGGGCAATCGGCGTCGCTCTGGCAGGCGTCGGTCGCGCACACGTTGTACTCGAGCGGCTGCGGTCCGCCGCAGTAGGGCGCGAGCGGCGCCGTGAGGCAGAGGCCGCTCGCGCACTCGCTCGTGTCGCAGCACTCGTCGAAGCCGCTGCCCGGGCAGCTCGTCGCCTCGACCACCGTGTCGGTGCACACCTTGAAGCCGCCGGGCGTGATGGCCACGCACGTCGTGCCCGGGCAGTCGGCGTTCGAGGCGCAGTCCCCCTCGCTCGCGCCGCCGCCGCCCGCGCCGCTGCCGCCCGTGGCGCCTGTGCCGGTCGCGCCCGTGCCGCCCGTGCCGCCGCTGCCGGGGCTCTCGGTGACCTCGCTCTTGCAGGCGACGAGCGCGAGACCGAGCGCGAACAGACCGCAGGCCGTGACGAAGGACCGAGGCATGCCTGGAGGATACGCCTCGCGGCGCGTGCGCGCAGCGGGCACGAGGCGGTCGTCGCCGGGGGGCGTGCGGCCGTCAGCTCGGTCGCGCGCTCTTCGCCATGAGGAGGCCGACGCCGCTCGTCACCGCGGCCGCGATGAAGACGAGCGTGCGCAGCGTGTGAAACGAGCCCCCGCCGCGCACCTCGGCGATGACCATGACGAGGCCCACCACGGTGAGCAGGGCGTCGAGGAGCCAGACGCCGCCCGACACGGCGCCGAGCGGTCCCATGCGCTTCTGGTTCGTGAGGCCGAGGACGCCGAACCCGACCGCCGCGACGAGGTAGGCGAGGGCGAGCCCGTAGACGCTCACGTAGTACAGGCTCTCGGTATGGGCGAGCCCGGCCAGGACGGGCAGCAGCATGGCGGCGGCGAGCACGAGGCTTCCGGCGCCGGCCACCGCGCCGGTGCCGCCGAGCCCGAAGCATCCGATCGCCGCGGCCACGGTCCCTGCGAGGCCGATGACCGTGAACACGATCGCGACGGCCAGGCTCTGGCGCGTGATCGCGAGCGTCAGCAGCGCATAGCCCGCGAGGATGAAGAACCCGACGGCGCCGACCATCGCCGAAGGACCGGCGGCTCCGGCGACCCCGCCGGCGTAGGGCGAGTACACGTAGGGTTGCGGCGGGCCGTAGGCTTGCGGTGCGCCGTAGCCCTGCTGCGGCGGCGGCCCGTAGCCCTGCGGCTGCCCCTGCGGTGGCGGCCCGTAGCCCTGCGGCTGCCCCTGCGGTGGCCCGTAGCCCGGCTGCGGGCCGTAGCCCGGCTGAGGTTGCCCCTGCGGCGGACCGTAGCCCGGCTGCGGGCCGTAACCCGGCTGAGGTTGCCCCTGCGGCGGCCCGTAGCCCGGCTGAGGTTGCCCCTGCGGTGGGCCGTAGCCCTGCGGAGCGCCTCCCTGCGGCGGATACGGCGGCTGACCTGGCGGAACCTGCACTTGGGCCTCCCGACGAGCGCCGGCTCGGGGCCGGAGCGCCTCCCCCGGCAACCGCGCGCTCCGCCGGGGTGTAGCAGCGGTCGCGGCGAGGCGGAAGCGCGGCCCCGCGCATTGGTGTAGGGTGATGCGATGAACGACGACCCGTCACGCACGCGACCGAGCGATCGCCCTCGTGGAAGGTGAATCCTGCGTGATCTGCGGTGGCGACGGCCGCATCAGCAATTCGTTCGGTCGCACCACGCTTTGCCCGGGCTGCCACGGCGGCGGGCGGCGCGCCGCGGACACCGGCTTCCACGACGTGACCAAGACCAAGCCCTCGCACCACCTGCCGGCCCGCAAGCCCGGCGAGGCGCCGAAGCGCAAGGACTGGCCCTCCACCTTCGAGGGCGACAAGCTCGCGTGCGAGGTGCGCGACTCCCCGCACTGCGAGGAGGCCCTGAAGACGAAGCTCGTCCGCGAGATCGTCGCGTACGAGGAGAGCCACGGCCAGTGCACGCAGACCTTCCTCCGCAAGGTCCGCAAGCAGATCCGGGCGCCGCTCGGGAGCGGAGGGGCGCGCGGTCGGCGCGCGACCGGCGCGCGCACGCGCGCTTTTGGCTACGCTGCGCGGCATGGAACTGTCCCCCGCCGCGGACGTGGCCGTGTTTCTGACGACCCTGCCGACCGAGGAGGCCGCGCACGGGCTCGCCCGGACGCTCGTCGAGGAGCGGCTCGTGGCCTGCGTGAACATCGTCCCCGGCGTGCGGTCCGTGTACCGCTGGCAAGGCAAGGTGTGCGACGACGCCGAGCTGCTCTGCGTCCTCAAGACGGCGCGCGACCGCGCGGAGGCCATGGTGGCGCGCCTGCGCGAGCTGCACCCCTACGAGGTGCCCGAGCTCCTCGAGCTCGCGCCCGAGCGGGGTGCGCGGGCCTACTGCGACTGGGTCGTCGCCTCGACGCGCGCCGGCTGAGCTGGCGGCCCCGCCTCACCCGGGCGGGAACAGCCGTCCGACCTCGAGCTCGACCGCGTCGAAGGGCGGGACGCGCGCGACGGCCGTGCCGTCGAAGGAGCCGGCGTCGTGCCACACGCCGTCGACGAGGGCGAGCGCCTCGAGTGTGCGCTCGGCCGGATCGACGATCCAGTAGTGGGCCACGCCGGCCCGAGCGTAGAGCCTGCGCTTGCGCACGCGGTCCTGCGCCTGGTTCGAGGGCGAGAGGATCTCGCACACCCAGTCGGGCGCAACGTCGATGGGGCGGGCGTCCCAGGGGTCGGGCAGACGCGTGCGGCGCCACCCGACGACGTCGGGCCGCACGATGTCCTGCGGCGAGAGGCGCACGTCGACCTCGGCGAGGATCCACCAGCCGCCGGGGCCGCCGCGGCCGTCGTCGCCGTCGAACGGGCCGCCGATCATGCGACCGAGCGCGCCTGCGGCACGTGCGTGGCGCGGCAGCACCGACGGCTGCACGTCGAGCACGCCGGCGATGACCTCGGCGCGCACGCCCTCCGGCAGCGCGCAGAGATCTTCGTACGTGGCGAGCTTGGGCGCGGGCCGCATCTCGGGTCGAGCATAGCATCGGCCGTGCGCCCGGCGCGCGGAGGTGGACGGCTGATGCTGCCCGTCGCGGCTCAGTGGTCGAGGAGGGTTCTACGCCCTCGGCGCGAGCCTCGGGGAGCGGCCCGGCTTCGACGCGAGCGCGTTCGACGCCTGCTCCAGGGAGTAGTCGCGATGCTCTCGAAGATGATCAGAGAGCCGTCAACGCTGGCTCGTCCAAGTCCACGTAGACGTCGCCGTCAAAGTCCACGTCGACGACCACGTCGTCAACGTCAGAGTCGACGGGGTCTGTCCTTCGGCGACGGCCTGGTTGCCGCTCGCCGGGCGTCTGCCGCGCAAGTCCCAGCGCCACGCCCGCAAACGAGTGCCCGGCGAGCCGCGCGGGTCGCGCGCCCTCTGTCACCCGGGCGGGAAGAGATCTCGCACACCCCGTCGGGCGCGGGAGCTGCGGCTCAGTTGTCGACGAGGTACCACCGACCCCCGACGACGATGGCCGCGCCGTGCTCGGTGTCGCTCGAGATCTGGCCCGAGCGCGTGTCGGTGATGCGGAGGCGCACGGCGAGCTCGACCACCTGCACGTCCGCGAGGAGCCGGCAGCCCTTCTGATCGGTGCCCTTCCGGAGCGTCTTCTGCGGCTTCTCCTCGAACCCGGCGTGCGCGACGCGCACGCTGTCCTGCAGGCGGCCGAGCATGCGCCCCACCTCCCGGTGCACGTCGTCCTTCGGCGTGCGTCCGGCGGGATCGGTGCAGCGCGCGAGCCCGTCGAGCACGGCGTCGCTCGGGAAGAGTGCCCGCACGAGCGCGGGATCGTGGGCGTCGACCGCGTGCACCGCGGCGCGCACGAGCTCGGTCGAGCTCGCGAAGCCCTTGCCGGTACCGGGCACCCCCGCCTCGGGCACGGCCACGGCGGTCGGCACGGGACCGGCGCTCGCGACGGGCGCGCCCGCGCCACAGCCCGCGACCGGCGGGCCGGCCGCTGCGAGCTCCTCGGCGGCGCGCTCGCAGAGCTGCCGCGCCGTCGAGGGCGGGACGCCGACGAGCGCCTCGCCGAGCGCGCGCGCCTGCGCGCCGGCCTGCGCGGCCCGCTCCGGCGCCTCCGCCTCGAGGCAGCGCAGCGTGGCGAAGACGGCCTCGCAGCTCGCCGGCGGCGCCTCCGTGGCGACCGTGGCGGCGGTGGAGGGAGGCGGCGGCGTCGCGTGCGAGCCGACCGGTGCTGCGCTCGGAGCGGCCGTGTGCGGGAGCGGTGGGGTGTCGGGCCCGGGGCCGCTCGTGACGGCCGGCGTGCAGCCGCAGGCGACGAGGGCTGCGAGCGCGAGACGGGGAGCTCTCATCCGGGACCTCTGGCGCGATGCAACCACCAGCCCCGACGAGGGGCAAGCGCGAGCTCGGCGCCGCGGAGACCGCGCCTCGAAGCGTGTCGGGAATGCCGCGCTCGCACCGGGCGTATGCCTTCTCCTGCCCGAGGAGGACAAGATGCGCGCCCGTCGGATCGTCCCACCTGGAATCGCCCATCTCAGGTTCGTCCTGTCGGCGTGCGTCGCGAGCCTCGTGCTCGCGCTCGGCGCGCGTCGGGCCGGCGCCTGCAGCGACGTCGAGCGCTACGAGCACCTCGTGGGCGTGGCGCCCGACGGCCGCTTCGTCCACACGACGAGCTCGCCCGAGAACGGCTGCGGCTGCCTCGTCGAGAGCTACACGCTCCACGCCTCCGACGGCGCCATCCTGTTCCGCTACTTCCGCGAGGAGGGCGCGTGGGACGCCGTGCGTCCGGCGCCGCCCGACCTCGCGGCTCTCGCCCCGCAGTCCGGCGAGGTGCTCGCGGCGCTCGAGGCGCGCGCCCGGAAGCTGCTCTCCCTCACGCCGCCCACGCTCTCCCGGGTGCCGGTCGTGCCCGCGGCCCCGGACGAGCAGCGCCGCGCCTGCATCGCCTTCGAGGCGTACGCGCGCGGCAGCGGCACCGTCATCGCCGAGCTCGAGGACCACTACCTCTGCCCCGCGGCGCGGCGCGGGGCGCTCTACCACCACCCCGCGAGCCCGCTCTCGTTTCTCGGTTACGTCGCGGGCGTCCGACGTCAGCCCGACGACGGCCTCGTGTGCGCGAGCTACTACGAGGGCTACACGTGGTTCCCGCGCGGCCGCGTCCGCTCGGCGACCCTCGCGCGCGTCGCCGAGCGCGCGGGCGCGAGCGGCCGGGCGCTGCGCGCCGCCGAGCTCCTGGCCGAGGCGGTGGCGACCGACCCGACGAACCGGCCCGCCGAGCTCGCGCTCGTCGCGTGGCTCGACCGCGGCGGCGTCGCGTGGCCCGAGGTGGCGCGGCGCCTCGCGCTCGTCGCGCCGCCGGCGCAACGCTGCGAGGCGCTCGAGGTCCCGAGCGACACCTACGAGAGGTTCTACGCCCTCGGCGCGAGCCTCGGGGAGCGGCCCGGCTTCGACGCGACCGCGTTCGACGCCTGGACGGCGTCGTTCGCGCCGGCCAGGCCCGACTGCGCGTTTCGGTAGGGCCGCGCGACCGCTAGTCCGAGAAGCAGCGATTAGCCGTTAGCCGTTAGCCATTAGCCCAGAGAACTCGCAGTGTTGCCGGTTCTCCAGGTGCGCCCCGATGGCACGTTTCAGGTGAAACGGTGACGCCCCGTGACGGCACGTATCATCTCG
>JACRDA010000384.1 GCA_016212965.1 Myxococcales bacterium | reverse complement strand
GTGCGCCCGGGAGCGCGCGCCCGCTCGGCGACGCGGCCGGGGCGCCGGCGCGGGCGCGCTCGTCGCTGCGCCTCGCGGTCGGGGCCGTGTGCCTCGCCGCCGTCGCGACCGGGGGCACGCTGGCGCTCTGGCACACGCGCTCGCGCGACCGCGACACCGCGCGGGCCTCGCTCGCCGTCGCGGCGCGGAGCGACCGACCGAGCGCGGTCGAGCTCGATCCGGCGGCGCTCGTCGTGGCGCCGACCGCCCTCGTCGACGCTGCCGCCGAGGCGACCTCGACCGCCGGTGCGGTCGAGGCCGAGGAGGCAGGCGCTCGGTCGGACGCGGTGGAGTCGACCGAGGGCTCGGAAGGGGACGAGGCGTCTGCGCCGAAGCTCGATCGCGCCGGGCAGAGCGCCGTGCCGGGCGGCGTGCTGCGCCTTCCGGACGCGTTCGCTCCCGCGGCGGGCGGCTTCGATCTCGTCATCCACTTCCACGGCGATGCCGACGTCGTCGCGCAGTCGATGGACCGAGCCGGCGTCGATGCAGCGCTCGCCGTCGTCAACCTGGGGGTGGGTGCGAGCCCTTACTACCGGGCCTTCCAGGCCCCCGATGGGCTCGACGCGCTCGTCGCCCAGGTCGAGCGCGCGCTCGCGGCGCGCGGGCTCGACCGTGCCCACATCGAGCGCCTGGCGCTGTCGGCGTGGGGGGCGGGCCAGGGTGCGATCGCGAGCATCCTCGGCCTGCACCGCCGCCCGGGTGCCCTCGACGCCATCCTCGTCGCGGACGGGATCTGGGCGGCGCCGAACGAGCCCGGCGCGGCCGCCTTGCTCGCGCCGTTCCTCGATGCGGCCCGGGCCGCGGCCGGCGGCGAGCTCCTGTTCTCGCTCACGTACTCGCAGGTCGACCCCCAGGGGCTCCGCATCGGCGCCGAGCTCGCCGCGGCGGCGGGCGCCCGGGCCGTGTCCCCGAGCGCGCTCGGGCCGGTCGAGCTGCCGGGCGCGCCGTCGGAGAGCGTCGAGCTCGCACCTCTGGCGGAGGCGCGCGGCGGAGGCTTTCATGCGCGCGGGTTCGTCGGCGGCACGACGGCGCACCACATGGCCCTGCTCGCGGACATGGGCGGTACCACGCTCGCGGAGCTCGCGGGGCGCTGGCGCGCCCCGGCGCGCCCGGCGGCCGTGACCCCGGTGGACTGACGGCGCCGCCCCCGAAGCCCGCGCAAGCGCGGCGGCTTCGGGCGGCAGGCTTCGGGCTTCAGTGAGGAAGTCCGTCCCGAGCCGACCTCGCCGCCGGAATACGGACTGCCCGCGGACCTTGACGGGGGTGGACCGCGATAATAAGTCGGCACCTCAGCCAACAGGGGAGAGAGTCATGTCCGATCCGTTCCCGTCATCGAACACCAAGGGCCAGTGGCAGTCGATTCGCGGTCAGAAGGAGCTCATCTTCATGGGCGCGGACCGCATGTTCGAGTGGGAGCCCGGCTCCGGCAGCTTCCGCCTCTGGCACTACGACCGCTACGCGTCCGGCGACCCGCTTCCGGGCTCGCCGGTGGCGCAGGGCAGCTGGTCGTCGATCCGCTCGGGCCACGAGCTCGTGTACCTCTTCCAGAATCGCCTGCTCGACTGGGAGCCCTCGAGCGGCAAGTTCCGCGTCTGGAACTTCGACCGCAACAACAGCTCCGACCCGTTGCCCAACACGAGCTGCGAGGGGCAGTGGAACTCGATCCGCGGCGCCCACAAGCTCATCTACATCGACGGCGACCAGGTGCTCGACTGGGAGCCCTCCACCGGCAAGTACCGGCTCTGGGCGTACGACCGCAACCACCGCAGCGACCCGTTCCCCGGGTCCGCGCTGGTGTCGGGCGAGTGGAGCTCGATCCGCTCGGGCCACGAGCTCGTTTACCTGTCGAACGACAAGATGCTCGACTGGGAGCCGGGTAGTGGCGCCTACAAGGTGTGGCGGGTCGATCGCCACAACTCGCAGGATCTCCTGCCCGGTTCGCCGGTCGCAGAGGGCAAGTGGCAGACGATCGTCGGTCACCGCAAGCTGTATCGCGTCGCCGAGGACCAGGTGCTCGACTGGGAGCCCGAGTCCGGCAAGTACACCGTCTGGCGCGTCCAGGTCTGAGCGCCGTTTGAGGAGGAGACTGTGATGAAGGGATTCGTTTGCGCGCTGGTCGTGGGTCTGTTGGCCGTGGGCTGCGGCGGTGGTGGCTCGTCGACGTCGTCGTCGAGCTCCAAGCCGGGCACCACCAGCAAGCCCACCGCGACCGCCACCTCGACGAGCACCGCCACCTCGACGGCCACGTCGACGGCGACCTCGACCTCGACGGCGACCTCGACGGCGACCTCGACGTCGACCGCGACGGCGACCGCGACGGCCTCGGCCAGCGCGTCCGCCTCCGGCGCGCCCAAGATGACGCACTGACCCCGCGCAGCGTCGGAGCGCGCGCACGCGCGTCTCGATGCTGCACGCACGACATCCGGCGGCGGCCGCCGTCCCGCCCGGGCGGTCCGCCACCCCGGAACCGCTCGGCCACGCGTGATCTCGCGCCCTTGGGGGCGAGCGCCGGCTGGCGTGGTACCTGCACGGGCGGCTGCTCGATGGATCGATGCACCGAGCTGGGCGACGGGCCGCGCGTGCGCGGCGCCGTGGACGCCCGCGCCGCGTCGCCGCGGCACTCGGGCCGACCCGCGGTGCGTCGGACGCCCGGCTGCGGCGCCGGGGAGCTTTCCGACGCCGAGCTCGTGGCGCGCATCGCTGGCGTGGCGGAGATCGACGCGGCGCGCGCGCTCGCCGAGCTCGGCGGGCTCCGGCTCCTCGCCGAGGTGGGGCACGAGGCGATCGCCGCGCTGGGCTCGATGCACCGTCCGGGAGCGCTGCGCGTCGCCGCGGCCGCGGAGCTGGCGCGGCGGCTCGTGCTCGCCACGGCGCGCCCGCGGGCCCCCGTCCGCTCGCCGGGCGAGGTCGCGGCGCTGATGCTGCCGCGGCTCCGCGGTCTCGTGCACGAGGAGGTGTGGGTCGTGTCGCTCGACGGCCGCAGCTCGGTGCGAGGCCTGCGGCGCGTCGCACAGGGAGGTCAGCACGGATGCGCGGTCGCGGCGCGGGAGATCCTGCGCGCCGCGTTGCTCGACGCCGCGAGCGCCTTCGTCCTCGTACACAATCACCCGAGCGGCGATCCCGAGCCGTCGCCGGAGGACGTCGAGATGACGCGGCTGTGCGCGCTCGGCGCCGCGGCAGCGGGCGTACCGCTCGTCGACCACGTCATCGTGGCGTCGAGCGGCGAGTTCCGGAGCCTCGGCGAGTCGGGCCAGATGCCGCCGGGCTAGCCTTCGTCCACTACGACGACCGCGCCGGGGCCGATGAGCTCGATGAACGCCTCGGCCGCCGAATCCACGCGCTCCTGCGACTGGCTGTCGAACGTCACCTTGGTCTTGAAGCGGGGCTCGCGCCACTTCGGGTAGGAGCCGACCTCGACCTCCGGGTGGCGTGCCACCACCTGGTCGAGCGCGGGCTTGAGCGCGCCCTCGTCGAGGTCGGTGAACACGGCACGCGACCTGAAGGCGGTCCCGCCGGCGAGCTCGGTGCGGAGCACGGCCATCTTCATCGCGAAGACCTGCGGTACGCCCGGTAGGATCCAGACGTTGTCCATGACCACGGTGGGCCACGGCATGTCGGAGGACTGGATCAGGCGCGCGCCCTGGGGCACGCGGGCCATGAGCAGATGACCCGCCGTCAGGCGCTCGCCGTAGTAGCTCCGCAGCATCGCCTCCATCGCCGGAGCGCTCACCTTGGGCGCACCGAACGCCGCGCACACGGCTGCGACCGTGACGTCGTCGTGGGTCGGTCCCACGCCGCCGCTCGTGACGACGAGATCGTGGTCCGCGCGGAGCGCGCGCACCTCGCGCGCGATGACGGCCTCGTCGTCGAGCACCATCACGACGCGCTCGAGGCGCACGCCGAGCGCGCGCAGCGTCGCCGCGAGCACGGGGATGTTGGCGTCGGCGATCTTGCCGCTCAGGATCTCGTTGCCGATGATGAGCGCCGCTGCCGTCCTCGCCGCCGTCACGGCGTCATCCTACCACGCGGACGCGCGCGCCCGCGGGTCCGGCCGCGCCGGACCGGGACCACGCCTTCAGCCCTCGAAGGGCCGCGTCGCGGGGCGCCCGTCGGCGTCCTCGGCGATGAGCTCCTCGAGGCGGCGCTCGGCCTCGTCGAGGCGCGTCTGGGCCGAGCGCGCGAGCGCCATGCCCTCCTCGAACAGGGCGAGGGCCTGATCCAGGGGCAGCTCCCCGCGCTCCATCTGCGCCACGATCGCGGCCAGCCGCTCGGCGGCGGCCTCGAACGACGGTGCGGCGGGACCGGTCTCCCCGGCGCCGGCGGCCTGGTCGGCGGGTGTGTCGCCCGGAGTCTCGGGCGGTGCGATGCGGCTCTTGGTGCGCTGTTGGCTCATGGGGGTGGGGCCGGCTCGGGCGCCGGAGGAGCGGGCGCTGGAGGAGCGGGCGCCGGAGAAGCGGGCGCCGGAGAAGCGGGGGCCGGCGGAGCGGGGGCGGTGAGGGGCGGCGGCGTGGCGGGCGCTCGCGCGGGGCCGAGCACGACGGCCACCGAGCCGAGGCGTGAGCCGAGCGGCACGAGCGCGTGGCCGTCGGGGTCGGTGACGGCGGGCAGGGCGAGGCCGTCGCCGCGCAGCACGTAGAGCTCGCGGCCCGCGCTCGCGGCGCGGGCGCCCGGTCCGCTCGGCAGCACGGTGAGCCACGCGGTGCTGCCGGGGCCGAGCGGGCGGGCGCGCGCGGGGGCGCCGGGCAGGAGCCTGCGTCCGCCGAGGGCCGAGCGGGCGAGGCTGCGCACCGTCTCGTCGGCGTCGAGGTCGCGCGCTCGCGCGAGCCAGCGGCGCGCGAGCTGCTCGCTCCGCGCGGACAGCGCGCGCACGAGCCCGCGGCGCACCTCGGGCTCGGGCTCGACGCGGTAGGCCTCGACGAGCAGCGACACGGCGTCGGGCTCCGGGCTGCTGCCGAGGCCGAACGCGACGTGCACCCGCACGACCGGGTCGGCGCCACCGAGCAGGGCCTCGAGCCGCGGGCGCAGGCTGCGCACGTCGCGCGCCGCGAACGCCATCGCCGCGAGCGGGCCGAGCGCGCCGCCGGCCTCGGCCCAGCGGGCCAGGCGGGGGGTCGGCACGCCCGAACCGTCGGCGGGGTCGACGAGCAGGCCCGCGCCGCACGCCACGGCGTCCGGGTCCGGGACGTCTCCGGCGCGCGCGAGCAGCGCGCGGCACGCGTCGAGCGCGCGCTCCCCGCCGAGCAAGGCGGCGCGCGCAGCGCCGTGCGCAACGGCGCCGTCCGGAGCGGCGGCGAGGTCGGCCACCGGCCGCGCACCGCGCGCGGCCAGGCCGAAGGCACCCACGGCCCGGTCGGCCGCGTCGGTCGAGACGATGGCCGCATCGAGCGCCGCATCGAGCCCGTCGACGACCTCGCCGGAGGCGAGCAGGCGCACGAGTGCCGCCCGGAGCGCGAGGCGCCGTGCGGGGCCGGCCTCGGCCTGGGCGAGCGCTGCCGCGACGGCCGCGCGCGCGTCCGGACCCTGGGCCAAGCCGAGCGCGTGCGCCGCGGCGAGCGCGCGCTCGCTCTTGCCGAGCTCGGCGACGAGCGCCCGGACGGCCGCGGGCCCGCCGATGGTGGCGAGCAGCGCGATCGCGCGCCCCGCCTCCTCGCCGCCCTTGTCGACGATGGCCTGGAGCAGCGGGACGTGCGCGCGCGCCGGGCTGCGGCCCACGTAGTCGAGAGCCGCCGTGCGGCCGAGCTTGCCCGTGGCGAGGAGCTTCGCGAGCACCTCGCCGAGGTCGGGAGCACCGAACGCGCTCAGGATCTCGAGCGCCGCCTCGCGTGGCCGGGCGTCGCGCTCCACGAGCCAGGTGCGCGCCCGGTCGAGCACCGACGCGTCGCCGAGCCGCGCGAGCGACACGGCCGCGGCGCCGGTGAGCGCGACGTCCTTGCGCTTGAGCCGCGCGCGCAGCGGGCCGATGGCGCGCGCGTCGCCGAGGTCGCCGAGCAGGCTCGCGATGGCGACGCTGAGCGTCTTGCCGCTGCCGAGCACGGCGTCGAGCGCGGCCGGCGGGTGCGCCCGCAGGGCGGCCTGGGCGGCGGTGGCGCCCCGGCCACGCCCCGCGGCCACCTTCGCCAGGGAGCGCAGGGCCTCGGGGTGGCCGCTCGCGGCGAGTGCGAGCGCCGCGCTCTGGCGCGCCATGGCCTCGAGCGGCGGCTCGAGCGGCGCGGCGGGCGGGCTCGCCACGACCGACGCGAGCGCCTCGCGCGCGGTCTCGACGCCGACGTGCGGGGCGAGCGCGCGCACCGCCTCGAGGCGCGTGCGCAGCTCGCCGCGCACCGAGCCCCCCTGCAGCAGGGCCGCGGCGAGGGCGTCGATCGCCTCGGGCGTTCCGGCCGCACCGAGCCGCTCGATGCCGCGCACCACGTCGTCCGCGTCCCCGCGCGCGAGCAGCTCCGCTCCGCGCGCCACGCCGAGGTGGGCGCGCAGCGAGTGCGCGCTCGCCTCCGTCTCGCTGCCCGGCTGCGCGCGCGCGCCTCCGGCCGCGGTGCTCGCCACGAGGCCGGCCGCGAGCGCAGCGGCGAGGGCTCGCGACCGGCTGGGCGCGCGGGGTGGCACCGCTCAGGCGTACGACTGCGCGCCGCGCATGGCAAGCAGCCGTCCGCGTCGGCGTTTCGCCACGTGGCACTAGCCGTCCGGCGCCGCATCCGCCACGCTGCGGTCCATGGACTGGATGCGCATGGTCGAGCATGCCGCGTGCCGCACGGCCGCGGGCGCGTTTTCCCTGTGGCAACACGCCGTGCGGCTCCTGCCCGAGCCTGCGCCCTTCCACCCCCAGTGGACCGACACGCCCGTGCCGCGCGGGCGCGCGCGCTCGAAGCCCCCGCTCGGCTGGCCGCGCGAGACCGACAGCCTGTGCCCGACCTGCGTGAAAGACGTGCGGGCGGCCATCGTGGGCGGCGAGGTGGATTGGCGCCACCTCGTCGAGGGCAAGCCTGGGGAGATCCGCGCCCGCATCGAGGAGCGCGACGGCCGCATCGTCATGCGCAAGCGCTGCCCAGAGCACGGCGAGTTCGAGGACGTGATCTCGGTCGATCCGGCCTTCCTGACCCGCATCGAGCGTCTGTTTCCGGGGCGCGACGTCGCCCTCAGCCCCGACGCGCTCCACGACCACGGCACGAGCGCGATGCGCTACGGGCGCGGCAGCGTGCTCACCGTGGACCTGACCAACCGCTGCAACATGATGTGCGACCCGTGCTTCATGGACGCGAACCAGGTCGGCTACGTCCACGAGCTCGAATGGGCCGAGATCCGCCGCATCCTCGACGACGCGGCGAGCGTGCGACCGCGCCGCCAGCTGTCGATCCAGTTCTCGGGCGGCGAGCCCACGCTGTCGCCGCACTTCCTGCCCGCCATCCGTTACGCCCGCGAGAAGGGCTACTTCGCCGTGCAGGCCGCCACGAACGGCCTGCGCTTCGCCGAGGAGCCCGGCTTCGCGCGCGCCTGCAAGGAGGCCGGCCTGCGCATGGCCTACCTGCAGTTCGACGGCGTCACGAACGCCGCCCACGCCGGCCGCAAGATCGGCAACCTCTACGACGTCAAGCGGCGGGCGATCGACGAGCTCCACGCAGCGGGCATCGACGTCATCCTCGTCGTGACCGTGGTCAACGGCGTGAACAGCGACCAGGTCGGCCCCATCGTGCAGTTCGCGATCGACAACGCCGACAAGATCACGGTGGTGAGCTTCCAGCCCGTGAGCTTCACCGGCCGCGACGAGGACGTGTCGGACGAGCGCCGCGCGGCGCAACGCTACACCCTGAGCCACCTGGCGCACGACGTGGCGCGGCAGACGGGCTACACCGAGCCGCTGCGCGACTGGTTCCCGCTGTCGGCCCTCAGCCCCTTCGGCGACGTAGTCGACGCCATCGACGGCCCCGCGCGCGATTTCGGCCAGCTGAAGTGCGGCTGCCATCCGAACTGCGGCATCGGCACGGCGCTGTTCGTCAACAAGCGCACGCGGCAGGTCGTGCCGCTCGTGGAGCTCATCGACCTCGAGCGGCTGCTCGCCGATCTTCGTGCCCTGTTCGACGCTCACCGCGATCCGCGGCTCACGAAGGCCGCGCTCGTCGCCGCGTTCCTGCGCAACTACCGCCCCGACAAGGCGCCCCCGGGCCTGCACCTCGGCACGCTGCTGCGCCAGTACCTGAGCCAGACGGGGGTGGCGCACGCGCCCGAGGACGACGCCAAGAGCTTCGAGTGGCGCGTCCTCTTCGTCGCGGGCATGTGGTTCCAGGATCTCTGGAACTACGACTTCCGGCGCACCGAGATGTGCATCATCCCCTACGGCACCGAGCTCGGCGAGATCAGCTTCTGCGCCTACAACACCGGCGTAGGCTGGCGCGCCGTGGTCGAGAAGATGAAGTCGACGGCCACGCTCGCCGAGTGGTACCGTCGGCACGGCAAGCACCCGGTGCACGCCGACGGGCGCCCGCTGCAGCTGCCGCCCGCCACGGTGCCCGAGGCCGTGCGCGAGCACCCGCAAGCAGTGGCGGAGCGCCTGGCCGCCACCGCCTCGGGGCTGCCGCAGCCGCGCGCGGCGCGGCCCCGGCGCCGCACGAAACACCTACCGATCGTCGCCTGAGGGGGCTCGGGGGGGCGCACCCGCCGTCTCCGCGCGCCGCCGCAGCCGCAGTCCGAGCGCGCCCCCCAGGCGGCCGCCCGCTCCGGCGATGACGGCGATGATGCCGGCCGTGCCGAGCCACACGACGAAGCCGTTCGAGTCGATGAGACCCCGGGCGACGACGACGCTCGCGAGCAGGGCGGCCGCGACGCCGGCAAGCGTCGCCTCCTTCTTGCCCGCCGCGCCGCCGAAGCGCCCCACGAGCAGGCCGCCGAGGACGGCCGCGAAACCGAGCGCCAGGCCCGGCATCCCGACGACGACCGCATAGAGCAGCCACTTCTGGCTGCTCGACATGCCGTCCACGACGGCCGCGACGTCCTCGGCCGTCGTGGCGCCCGCGAAGGCGTCGGTCAGCACGGCCTCGGTCACGCGCCCGCCGACCCACGCGAGCGGCAGCCACGCGAGCAGGGTGCCCACGGCGCCGAGCACCACCCAGTGCCAGGGTGGTCGCGGCGGAGGCTCGTCGGGCGCGGGGCTCGCGCTCTTCACCACCGGGAGGCGCCGCTTGCCGTCGGCGTCCTTCATCGGTTGCGCCAGAAGCGGCGCGCCTCGTCCTGCTGGCGCCCGAGGCGCTTCTGCTCCTGCACGAGCGCAGCGTAGCTCGCGGGCAGGCGCGCGTCCTTCGCGAGGGCGTAGAGCACGCGCAGGGCGGCCTCGGCGTCATCGGTCGCGCGGTGCGCGCGCTCGAGCGTGACGCCGAGCTGCTCGCACATGGCGCCGAGCGAGCGGCTCTCGAGCGCCTTGTAGAGCTCGCGTGCGAACACGAGCGGATCGAGCCACTCGACCTCGCGGCGCAGGGCGGGGGGTGGTGTCGCCTCGGCCACCGCCGCGCCGAGCGCGCCGACCCGCTCGAGCTCCGCGACGAGGAAACCCTTGTCGAAGGGCGCGTTGTAGGCCGCGGGGAGCCGGCCCTCGAGGAAGGCCATGACCTCGCCGGCGATCTCGGCGAGGGGGGGCTTGTCGGCGACGGCCTCGTCGGTGATGCCGTGCACGGCCGAAGCGCTGGCCGGGATCGGGATACCGGGGTGGCAGAGCCAGCTCCGTCGCTCGAGCACCTCGCCACCGCGACCTACGACGATCCCGATCTCGACGATGCGGTCCACGCCCGCCTCGCGGCCGGTGGTCTCGGTGTCGATGCAGGCGATGGGGAGATCGACCCACCGAGCGTCGGGCTCGAGCTCGCTCGCGAGCCCTCCGACGCGCACGCGCAAGAGGTGCGCGATGCCCGGGTAATGGCGGCCCGTCGGGAAGCAGCCGCACGGCTCCCCGAGCTTCATGGCGTGGGCTGGCCGGACGGGGCGGCGGTCGGTGCGGCGCTCGGCCCGGTGCTCGGCCCGGCGCTCGCGCTGCCGGCGGGCTCGGTGCCGGCGTGCAGCGGCTTCGGGTCGATGCCCGCGAGCTCGAGCTCGAGGTCGAGCCAGGCCTCGATCTCGTCGACGGTGAGCTGCGGGAACGGCAGGTTGCGGCCGTTGACGAAGATGGTGGGCGTGCCCTCCACGCCGAGGCTCTCGGCCTGCGTCTGGTCGCGCTCGAGCCGCTGCTTGGCCTCGGGGCCCTGCGCGAACTTCCGGAAGCGATCGAGGTCGAGCTTGATGGCCACCGCGTGCTCCTCGATGTTCGTCGGCGCGAGCGCGTCCTGGTGCTGGTAGAGCAGGGCGTACATCGACCAGAACTTGCCCTGCTCGGCGGCGGCGATCGACGCGAGCGCCGCGAAGCGCGCGTTCGGGTGCTTGTCCTCGATGGGGAAGTGCTTGAAGGAGAAGCGCAGGTACTTGGCGTAGGTCTCTTGCAGCTCCTCGAGCAGCGGGAACATCTGCCCGCAGCCGCCGCACTCGAAGTCCGCGAACTCGACCATCGTGATGGGGGCGTCGGCGGGCCCCTTGGTGGGTGAGCCCTCGAGCACCAGCGTCTTGACCTCCGCGGGGTCGAAGCGCGCCTTGTAGAGCTCGGTGACGACCTTCTTGTCGCGGCCGCTCTGGGCCTGGTGGACGAGGTAGCGCGCGGCGGGCAAGCACGCCTTGCAGTCGCGCTTCTCGCTCACGCACTGGGCGACCGACACGGCGACGTCCCTGCAGGGAGCGATCGCCTCGGTGACGTACTGGCTGAACAGCTGCTTCTCGCGCGGGCTCAGGCGCGCCGTGTCGACACCCTCGAGCGTCACCAGCGCCGTGACGCCGGCGTGCGTCGTGGTGGCGCTCGGGCTCGCCGCGTCGCCGCTCTTGCTGCCCGTGTGCGCCACATCGGACTGGTTGCGGCAGGATGCGCCGGCGCACATCAGGCCGAGCACGAGGTGGCGGAAGCCGAGCTGCGTCATGTGCGAGTGCGAGCTTCGGTAGCGCCAGGGTCCGCCACCGTCAAGCGCCGTGTCGCGCAGGATTCGGCCCCGGAAAACGCGCGCGGCGCGCGTGCGCGCCGTGCGGTCGCCGCGGCGTGCGGCTAGGCTCGGCCGCCGTGAGCGTTGCGCACGTCGCCCGAGACGGGGCCCCGGTCGAGGGTCGCGGCGTGCCCGCGTCCGAGCTCGGACCGCCCGGGCACGTGGCGGTCGTGGCGCGCGACGGGTGGCGGCTCGATCTGCTCGAGCTCGCGCCGCCGGCGGGCACGGGCGCGCACGCGGTGGCGGTGCTCGGGCACGCGATGATGGTCGACCGCCGCACGCTCTACACCCCCGACCGGCCGTCCCTCGCCGCGACGCTCGCCCGCGCGGGCGTGCACACGCTCGTGGCGGATCTGCGGGGCCACGGTGCGAGCGGTCCCCGCGCCGAGCAGGGCGGGAGCTTCGACTACGACGCGCTCGTCGCCGACACGGCCGATCTGGTCGCCAGCGCGCGGGCCCGGGCACCGGGCCTGCCGGTGTTCCTGGTCGGCAACAGCCTGTTCGGCCACAGCTCGCTCGCTTGGCTGGGTGCCCACCCCGATGCGCCCGTGGCCGGTGTGGTCGGCTTCGGCGTGTGCATCTGGAACGGGCGCTTCACCGCCTCGACGGCACGCTACTGGGCGAAGCGTGCGCTCATCGCGGCTTCTGCGCCCGTCGTCCGACGGCTCGGTCGGCTCCCCGCACGGCGGCTCGGCATCGGGACCGTGGACGAGCCCGCCGCGTACTGGCAGAGCACGGTCGCGTGGCTCGCCGAGGAGCGCTGGGGCGCCGACGGCGGCGGGCGCGACTACGCCGCGGGGCTCGCGCGCGTGCGCTGCCCCGTGCTCAGCGTGGTGAGCGACGGCGATCGGTTCCTCGCGCACCCCGACGACGCCGCCCTCTTCGCGGCCGCGCTCCCGCGCCACGAGCTCTTGCGCCTCGGTCGGCATGCGCGCGAGCCCGCTCTCTCGGGGCTTCGCCCGGGGCATGTCGCCATGGTCGCGAGCCCGCGCTCGGAGCCCCTGTGGCGCCACGTCGCGAGGTGGATCGAGGCGCGCGCCCGCGACGCCTCCCGCGACCCGTGAGCTTCAGGGGCAGGCGTCGGCGCTGAGCTCGACCGGGATCGAGCTCGTCGTCACCGCGCTGCCGGCCGAGCCGGGATCGCCGACGTAGCTCGCCGGATCGCCGGGATCCGCGACCGGACCGCCCGGGCCGCCGGCGACCGCGCTCGTGCCGCCGAAGGCCGCGCCGGTCGTGAAGAGCTTGATGCGACCGCCCCCGCCCCCACCGCCGCTCCAGGCCCAGGTGCCGACCGAGACCGCGACCTCGCCGTCGGATTTGCCGCCGTGCCCGCCCGACGCGTCGAGGGTCCCGGCGCCGAGGATCGCGGGAGCCGCCAACACGATGGCCCCGCCCGCGCCGCCGCCACCCCCGCCGCGGTAGTCGTCGCAGCCGGGTGCGAGGCTGCCGATCGGCGCGGGCGGCGTCTCGCCCCGCGCGGCGACGAGCCCGGCCACGGTCACCGAGGTGGACGCGAGCAGGACGATGCTGCCCCCGCCCGCGCCGCCGCGCCCACCCGTGCCGGCGCAGCCGCAGGAGTTGCCGGCCGCGCCGCCGCCCGAGCCGCGCTCCGAGTCGCTGCCGCCGGTCGTGCCGTACGCGGCGCCGACCGCGCCCTCGCAGTGCGCGACCGTCGGCTCGCTGCAGGCGTCGCAAGGACCCGTGTAGGGGTTGGTGACGCCCCCGCCGAGGCCCCCGTGGGTGCCACCCGTTCCGCCCTGGCCGACGCAGCTGCCCGGGCCGGCGCCGCAGCTGCCGCCCGGCCCTTGCCCGGTGAAGCCGCCGCGGCCCACCGTCTGGCTCGGCAGGCCGCCCGCGAAGCCCGCCGCGTCCGCGACGATGCTGCCGCTCGCGCCGACGAGCACGGTCGGTGCCTGGAGCACCAGCCGTCCCGTGGTGGCGTCGATGCCGTCGTAGGGGGTGACCCACAGCGTGCCGAAGATCTGCACCTGCCCCGTGTAGCAGTGCGTGCCGTGCAGCGTGTACGTCGAGCCGAGCGGCACGAGCAGCTCGACGCCGTCGTCGACGACCGCCGTCTCGCAGGCGTCTCCGACCCCGTCGAGATCGGTGTCGGTCTGCGTGGGGTTCGCCGTGCCGGGGCAGTTGTCGCAGGCGTCTCCGACGCCGTCGCCGTCGCCGTCGTCCTGTCCCCCGTTGGGGACGGTCGGGCAGTTGTCGTCCGCGTCGGGCACGCCGTCGCCGTCGCCGTCGGCCGGCGCCCCACCGGCTCCGCCGTTGCTCGAGCCGGCCGAAGCGCCCGTGCCCCCGGCGCCGGCTCCGGCGCCGCCCGGCGCGGTGCTGCTGCTGGTCGAGCTCGAGGTCGTCGAGGTCGAGCTCGAGGTCGTGCCGGTGAGCGTGCTGCTGTCGTCGCGGACGCCGCTCGCGCACCCACCGAACGCCGCCACGACGGCCCCGGAAACGACGAGACCGCAAAGGAATCTCAGGCCCACCATCCACCTCCCGCGTGCGCGCAGGGTAGCACCGGGGCGTGCGCCCGTCCGGGCCCAGAGTGAGCGACCCGGGCCGCGCCTCGTGCTGCCGCCGCGCACGCGAGGCACGACGCCGGCTCATGCCGCGCCCCACTGTAGCCCGTAGCCCGTAGCCTGAAGCCACGAGTGTTTCGCCCGAAAGGGCGAAACACGAGGCTGAGCCGGCGGCGGGGCGGGGCGGCGCCCGGGCCGAGGGCCGGCATCTGCCTCGGCGCGGGGGACCGATGCGCCCCGCCGCGCATGGCGTTAGAGTGGTCCCGATGGACGTCGTGTGGCCGGTCGACATCGAGCCCCTGGGCCCCGTGGCCGTGGGGACCGTGCTGTGGCGCTGGGCCGGTCGGGTGAACGTCACCATCGTCGTCAAGGCGTGCTTTGCGCTCGAGCCCGGGGGTGTCATGCGGGTCTGCGCACCGGAGCCGCTGCGGGTCGCGGACGAGCACTTTGGTGGCCAGCCCACCCGGTCGATCTGCGGCGCGCGCGAGATCGCGCCGCAGCTCGCCGCCTGCGACGTGACGCTGGTGGGCCACGCCTATGCCCCGGCGGGAGGCGCGACGCGCATGGCCGTGCGCCTGGCGATGAGCCGCGATGGGCACACGGTCCTCGACAAGACGCTCCACGTGTACGGCGACCGCGGGCTCGACGGAGAGCCCGCTCGGTTCGAGGTCATGCCGCTCGAGCACGAGCGGGCGCTCGGTGGCATCGGCTTCGCGGACAACCCCCTCGGCGTCGGGGCGCCCGGCTCGCCCGAGCGCCAGCCGAACCTCGTCGCGGTCGACGCCCCCGGCACGAAGGTGGCGGTGCTGGCGCCGGTGCCCGCCATGTTTCCGGCGCGGCGCAAGCTCCTGCGTGGGCTGGCGCGGCGCAAGGTCGAGAGCCTGCTCGCCGAGCTGCCCGACGACTTCGACTGGAGCTACTTCCAGGCCGCGCCCGAGGACCAGCGGCTGCAGGTCCTGCGCGGCGACGAGTGGCTCGGGCTCGACGGCCTGCACCCGACCGTGCCGCGCCTGCAGACGCGTCTGCCCGGGCTGCGCGGGTGGGCCCGTGTCCTCGGGCACGAGCGTGTGGGCGCGCCCGACACGGTCCCGCTGCGCGCGGACATGCTGCACATCGAGCCGGACCGCAACTGCTGCACGCTCGTGTGCCGCGGCGGCTTCCCGCTCGTCGACGAGGGCGCCGCCCGTCGCATCCGGGTGCTCGGTACGCTGGCGCCGCTCGGCGCGGCGGTCACGTGGCCCGCCGAGCGCATGCCCCCGGCGCAGGTGGTGGTCGTGCCCCGGCGCGCCGCGGCGCCGGCGCCGGCCGGGCACGTCGGCATGGCGACCGCCGCGACGCTGCCCGACCGGGGAGCGCACCTCGGCACCGTGGCACCGTTCAAGATCACGCCCGCCGACGGGGTCGGGCGCGGCTACCGGCCCGTCGAGCCCCTGCCAGGCGCGCCCTGGTCGCACGCCGCGCCCGCTGCGCGCCCCGGGGGCCGGGCCGTGGTGCGCCCCGTCGAGGGCGAGTCCGAGACGATGCAGCTCGACCTCGGGACTGCGAGCGACGCGGTGCGAGACGCCACCCGCGTTGCGGCCGAGGCGCTCGGGCTCGGGGCCGACGTCGCGCCCGCGCGGCCGTCGCCCGAGCCGCCGCCGCTCGCGCCGCGCGCCGCCCGGGCCGCCGAGCTCGAGGCCGCGGAGCGCGCCGCCGCGGAGGCCGAGGCCCGCCGTGCCGCCGAGGCCGAGCGATTCCAGACCGAACAGGAGGCCGCCCGCCAGGTGCAGCTGGCGCGCGCCGAGGAGGAGCGGAGGCACAAGCGCGATGCGGCGCAGGCCCTGAAGTCGAACCTCTACGGCAGCTTCAAGCGCAAGACCTGAGGTGCGCGCAGGAGCCAAGCCCATGTCCGAGCACGCCCGTGCCACGGCTCTCCGCGAGCTCTGCCTTGCCTGTGGCCTGTGCTGCAACGGCGGCCTCTTCGCGCGCGTGCCCGTCGCGCCCGCGGAGGTCGAGCGCCTGCGCGGGCGCGGGCTCGTGGTCGTGTCGCACCGCGGCGAGGCGGCGCTGCGCCAGCCCTGTGCCGCGTGGAGCGAGGCCGGCTGCAGCTGCTACCCGGAGCGCCCGGCGCGCTGCGCCGAGTACCAGTGCCACCTCTACGCCCGCCTCGCCGCCGGCGCGATCGACCCGTCCGCGGCGCACGCGCGCCTCGGGCGCATCCTCGAGCTCGTGGCGACTCTGACGCGGGCCTTCGGCGGCGTCGAAGCGGGCTCGGCGATCCGCCGCGCGGCCGCGGTGCTCGCGGCGCCGCCGCCCATCGCGGCCGAGCACGCGCGCCTCGCGCTCGACCTCGTCGAGCTCGTGCGCCTCGTGACGCGCGAGCTCGACGCGCGTTTCGCCGCGCCCGCCGAGCTCGACGCCGTGGACGCCGCGGTACCGGGCCCGGGGGCTGGACCACGACCGGAGGAGCTCCGCCGATGAACTGGTTCCTGTGCCTGCCCGTGAGCCCGGGCGCATGGTTCGCACCGCTGCTCGAGACCCTGCCGCGCCGCGTGCTGCGCCCGTTCGCGCCCGAGGACCTGCACGTCACGGTCGCCTTTCTCGGCAAGGTCGGCGAGGACGCGGCGCGCGACGCGTGGGAGGCGGTGCGGCCGCTCGCGGCCGGTCGCTTCCGGGCGCCGCTACGCGGGACGCTCGGCGCGCTCCGCCCCATGGGCAACCCGCGGCGCTTCTCGGCGCTCTCGGCGACCTTCGAGCAGGGGGGCGAGCTCCTCGGCGACCTCGTGGGGGAGCTCCGCGGTCCGGCGTACGCGGCGGCGAACGCGCGGCCCGACGACCGACCCCCCCTCGCGCACGTGACCATCGCGCGGCCGCCCCGCGATGCCGGCGAGCACGAGCGTCGCATCGCGCTCGCGTGGGCCGAGGAGCAGGGGGCCCTCGGTGTCGACGTGGAGCTCGCGACGCTCGCGCTCTACACGTGGAGCGAGAATCGCGCCGTGCGCCAGTTCCGCAGCGTGACCGAGGTCTCGCTCGTCGCCGGCGCGGCCGAGGCCGAGCGCTGAGCCACGCCACGCGAGCGGCCGCGCGGCCCCGCCGGACCGCGTTTCCGGGCCACAATTGACGGTACGCATTTTTCGCGCGACCGATTAGGCTTTCCGCATGCCGTTCAAAGCCCTGTCGTCCGTGAAAAAAGTGGCCGCGCTCGCCGGCGAGGTCCGCCACATCGCCGAGCTCGGGCCCGACGGTCTCATCGGCGCGCTCACCACCGATCCGGTCACGCTCGCCGTGAACCCCGTCGGCACCGGCACCGCCAAGACCGCCAAGATCGGGCTCAGCGAGGCGCACGAGTTCGCGTTCCTGTCGAAGCTCGTGGCCGTCGTTCGCGCCAACGACGATCTGTGGGGCGTCATCGACATCGCGCACACCCCGAAGCTCGACCAGTCCGGGCACAACTTCCGGGCCCTGTGCGCCTCGCCGAGCGGCGAGAGCGCGCTCGCCTTGTCCTGGGACGGTCGCGGCGCCGTCCTCAACCTGCGCAAGAACGAGGTCATCGGGCGCGACTTCGCGCTCCGCGGCGACGTGCGCGCGGCGGCGCTCGGCGCGACCGAGTGCTTCGTCATCGTCGAGGGCGGCACGGGCGGACAGTACCGCGTGCACGCCGGCCCGACGCCCGAGGCCGCGCCGCACGTGCGCGCCGACCTTCCGGCCGAGGCGAAGGAGCTCGACCGCATGCGCGCGACGCCCGAGCTCGCGGTCGTCTACAAGAAGGGCAGCGACATGGCCTGCGTCGTGCGCCGCCAGGCCAGCACGGCGAGCGCCAAGATGGTCACCTTCGAGCAGCGGGCGCTCGACTTCTGCGTCATCTCGTCCAGCCTGTTCGTCGTCGGCGCCGACGGCAAGCTGCGGCTCTACAACAGCGACGTCCTCGTGAAGGCCACGGGCGAGGTCATGACGCCCACCGCCGTCATCGACATGCGCGTCGACGGCGAGCCGAGCGCGCTCGGCACCTCGACGAGCCGCGGGGCCGCGACCGTGTGGCTCGGCACCAAGCGCGGCGAGCTCATCCGCGTCGAGGCGATCAAGGGCGGTCTCGCCCTGCCGGCGTGACGGCGCGCCCGACCCTCAGCGCATGATCTCGCGCACGTTGTCGACGGTCGCCGCGGCGAGCCCGTCGAACAGCGTGCGCGCGTCGAGCTCGACCGTGAGCACGGGGCCCTCGGGCCCCGCCTCGGCGACCGGCGGCCGCAGCGGCTCGTGGACGCCGCACAGGTGGCCGAGGTCACTCGCCGCGAGGTCCTTCCACGCGAGCGACAGCAGCGTCGCCGCGCGCTCGGGGCTCGGCGCGTAGTCGCCGCGCAGCCGCACGTCGCAGCGCAGCGTCTGGTGCTCGGTGGGCGTGATCGCGGCCCCCACGGCGGTCGCCGCGGCGAAGAGGCCGCGCGCCCCGTGCCCGAGCTCGCCCTCGAAGGGGCCGGGCAAGAGCGCCCGCAACGGCGCCGGCCCGAGCGCGCGGAGCAAGGCCCCGAGCTCCTGCTCGGCGAGGACCGTCGGCACGCTGGCGAGCGAGCCCAGCGCGTAGAGCGCGGCGACCCGCGCTGGCCCGTGCGTGCGCGAGCCGCCGGACTGGAAGCCGACGACGTCCGAGCCGATGGCCACGAAGGCCTGGGGCTTGCGCCCCACGTCCCCGGAGACCACGACGACGCCCTCGGCCGGGACGCTGCGCGACTCGTGGCGCGTGAGCCGGTCGCGGAACAGCCGCTCGATGGAGCGCACGTCACCGCGGTGCCGGCACAGGGTGAGGCTCGCCGCGCCGTCACTCTCCGGACCGGCGTCCGAGCGTGGCAGGTAGCTGGCGAGCACGAGCTCGGGCACGACGCGCAGATCGACGCCGGTCGTCGCGGCGAAGAGGTCGAGACGCTCGTCGCGCAGGATGCGGCCGAGCAGCGGCCGGAGCCACGCCGTCTGCTGGATGCGCTCCGGCTCGAGCAGCACGAGCCACTCGCAGCCGGCCGCGGCGAGCGCGTCGCCGAGCGCGCCGAGCTTCGCTGGCGCGGGCTCTGGGCGCTCGGGCGGCGCCGCGGGGACGCAGCCGGCGAGCGCCGCGAGCCCCGCGAAGAGGGCCCGGCGCCCGAGAACGGGCGGCTCGCCGCGGAGCGTGGGGCTCGAGACCATGGTGCGGGAGATCCGTTGCCCTCGGCGTCCGCGGAGTTCAACCGCCGGAGCGACCGGCGCCGACGGCGAGCCACGCGAAGCGCCGGTTCTTGCCGCCCACCCGCACGAGGTAGCGCCCCGCCGCGAGCGAGCGCAGCTCGTCCTCGACCCGCGCGCCGTCGAGCTGCACGCCGCCCTGCTTGATGAGCCGGCCCGCCTCGGCGCCGCTCTTGGCGAGACCGGCGACGGCGAGCGCCTTCGACAGGCGGATCTCCGCGCCCTCGAGCGGGACGGCGATCTCGGGCACGTCCTCGGGCACGTCGCCCTTGGCGATCGAGCGCCGCCGGGCGAGGGCGGCCTCGGCGGCCTCGGCGCCGTGGTAGCGGGTGACGAGGCTGCCGGCGAAGGCGGTCTTCACGTCGAGGAGGCCGAGCTCTCCGCGCTCGACCTGCGCGCGCTCGGCCCGCAGCTCCTCGGTCGGCCGCGGCGAGAGCAGCTCGAGGTAGCGCCACACCACCTGATCGTCGACGAGCATGAGCTTCTGCAGCATGTCGAAGGGCGGCTCGTCGATGCCCACGTAGTTCCCGGCGCTCTTCGACATCTTCGCGCCGACGATCTTGCCGTCGACGAGGCGCGCGTCGGTGCCCTCGAGCAGCGGCGTCGTCATGACCATCTGCGCGCGCAGGCCGTAGCGCGGCATGATGTCCCGCCCCACGAGCAGGTTGAAGAGCTGGTCCGTGCCGCCGAGCTCGATGTCGCACGCGAGCTTGACCGAGTCGTAGGCCTGCAAGAGCGGGTACAGGAACTCGTGGATGTGGATCGCGACGTTGCCCGCGTGGCGCTTGCGGAAGTCGTCGCGCTCGAGCATGCGCGCCACGGTGTAGCGCCCCGTGAGCTCGACGATCTCGTAGGGGGTGAGCTTGTCGAGCCACTCGGAGTTGTAGCGGATCTCGGTGGTGCGCCGGTCGAGGATCTTGAAGGCCTGCGCCTGGTAGGTCTCGGCGGCGCTCCGCACCTCCTGCCGGCTGAGCTTGGGGCGCAGCTCGTTGCGCCCGGTCGGATCGCCCAGCATCGCCGTGAAGTCGCCGATCACGAACACGACCGTGTGCCCCAGCTCCTGGAACTGGCGCATCTTCTCCATCAGCACCGTGTGGCCGAGGTGCAGATCGGGCCGCGTCGGGTCGAAGCCGGCCTTGACGCGCAGCGGGCGCCCCTCGCCGAGGCGTGCCTCGAGCTCGCTCTTCTGGTGCAGATCGACGATGCCCCGGCACAGGGTGTCCATCTGGGCGGAGACGGAGGTCATGCTGTTCTCGTCGCGCGCCGCACGGGCGGCGGGCTCGGGCGCCGGCGGGCGGCCGCCCCGCGGGCGTTGCGGCGCCGGGATGGCCCTTCAGTCCTGGCCGTCGCGGCCGCTCGGGATGGGGAAGTTGCGGCTCTGATTGACGATTTCGCGCAGCTCTTTGCCGACCTTGAAGAACGGCAGGCGCTTCGCCGGGACGTCCACCGACTGGCCCGTGCGTGGATTCCGACCCGTGTACGACTTGTACGGCCGCACCGTGAAGCTGCCGAAGCCTCGGATTTCGATGCCTTCGCCGGCCTTCAGGGCCTCGGTCATGGTGTCGAACACGCAGTTGACCACGAGCTCGGCGCGGGCCTTCGTGATCTCTCCGCGCGTCGTGATGGCTTCGATGAGCTCGCTCTTGGTCATCGTCGGTTCCTCCAGCAGGGTCGTTGTCCGGAGGTTGGCACCCAAGCTCTCGTTATGTCAAGGGTTTCGACCATCGATGTGCAGCGTGGCCCGGAGCGAGTCGAGCGCGAAGGGCACGTCGGCGGCGAGCTCGAGCGCGAGCGACCTCGTCGCCGGGGGCGCGAGGGCGGGCTCGAGCTCGCGGCATTCGCTTCCGTCCGTCGGCGGGGCAGGGCGCCACGTGTGGACGACGCGGCCGTCGGCGACGAGCCCGAGCGTCACCGGGCCCGCTGCGTGCGCGCTGCGAGGCGCGGGCTCGCCGGTCGGCCCGAGCCCGAGCACGACGCGCGGTCGGATCGAGTGGCCCGCGAGCTCGCGCGGCAGGGCGACTAGCGCCATGGCCGTGGTTACCGCCCCGCCGTCCGCTCCCTGCGCGCCCGCGATCCGCAGGAGCAAGTAGCGCCCCGGCGCGCACGCCGCGCCCCAGCTCGGCCAGAGCCATCCGTTCTGCTGCGCTCGCGCCGGCCAGAGGCTCTCGGCCTCGATGCGTAGCTCCGCGCGATCCTTCGCGAAGTCGAGTGGCTCGACGCGCGGGCGCGCCGGCGGGCCGCCGCGCCCTTCGGCCTCGGCCCAGTCGAAGCGGTAGCGGTAGGCGGCCGGCTCGCCGCGCGCGCGCCAGGTGAGCCAGTCGAGGTCGTCGCCTCGGTACCGCACCGCCTCGACCGGCCCGGCCGGCGCCCGGGCGAGATCGAAGCCGTGATCGCCATCCACGAACACGAGGCCGCGCTCGACCCCCGCGCGCGCGAGCTCCGCCGCCGAGAACATCGGCGCGCCGCCCTCGCGATCGCGCAGCGCCGCGTGCAGGCGCCCCTGGTGCCCCGCGAAGCCGAGCAGGCCGAGCCCTGCGACGAGCGCGCCGAGCTCGGGGGTGGGGTCGCCCCACGTCGGGCGGGCCCGGCGCAGACGCTCGGCGGCGAGTGCGACGGCGACGGCCGCGAGCGCGTGCTCGAGGGGCAGCACGTCCGCGAACATGCGCCCGCCGCCACCCGGGTAGTTGCCGTCGAAGTAAAAGCCCGCGTAGACCGCCACGTGGGCGAGGACGGCCGCGCCGAGCACGCGCACCTCGCGGCTCCGGCGGCCGAAGAGGGCGCCGAGCGGCACGAGCCACACGAGCGGCCGCCAGTTGAGCACATCGCCCATGTGCAGGTGGAGCCGGCGGCCCGTCGTGCCGAGGGCCTCGGCGAGGTAGTAGCCGTCCGGCAGCGCCTGGCCGACGAGGTCGCCGTGCTCGCCGAGGCAGCCGACGGCGCGGCCGAAGCCCCAGCCGAAGCAGCCGGGGGGGCCGTCGCTCGCCGCGTAGTACGCGAGCTGCGCCGAGCCGCCGAGGACGCCGGTCGCGCGGTACTGGTAGGCGAGGTAGAGCGCGAGGCCCGGCACGGCACCGGCGAGCCCGAGCGCGGCGAGCGGGCCGAGGCGGCGCAGGCCCGGGCGCCGGAGTCCGAGCACGAGGACGGCCGCGCCCGCGAGCACGAGCCCGAGGCCGAGGGCCGTGGCCGGGCGCGTCGCGGCGAGCCAGCCGAGCGCGGCGCCGAGCGCGAGCCCGGGACCGAGGAGGCGCTGCAGCGTGGCGCGTGATCCCGACGAAGCGGCGAGCGCGCGCGCCCGCTCGAGGGCCTCGAAAGCCGCGAGGACCGCGAGCGCCGTCAGCAGGGCCGCGAGGCCGTGCGACATGGTGTCGGCGGTGTGGTACCGGAGCGCGGCGCACAGGGCCGACAGCAGGCCGCCGAGCGCGGCGCACGGGCCGGCGGGCAGCTCGAGCGCGCGGGCCGCCCGGCGCGCCAGCGCTGCCGTCGCGACGACGAGCAGCGCGGCGAGCACGGGGCCGACGAGCATGGGTGCCCGCAGCCAGAAGCCGAGCGCCAGCACGGCCGGGTACCCCGGCGGGAAGATCACGGCGGCTGCCGCCGGGCCGGTCGCGTCCGGCGTCGGCACGAGGAACCGGCCGAGCACCGATGCCTCGGGCGAAGGCAGCGGCAGCGCGAGCGCTCCCGACGCGAGGGTGCGCCCCTCGAGCCAATACGCGGTGGCGTCGATGATGCGCGGACCCCCGCGGAGGTAGTTCCCCACGTACCCGAGGGACAGCGCCGCGGCGGCGCAGGCGAGCACCACGACGACCGGCTAGCCGCGATGTGCCCGGAGCAGCGCCGGCAGGGCGAGGAGCGAAAGGGGCGCGAGCACGAGCGCCAGCACGTCGAGCGGCTCGACCGGCCAGTGCCACGGGCCCCAGAGCTCGCTCAAGGGGCGCGCGCCTCCGGCGGCGCCTCCATGGCGCGGCGCGCCTCGGTCTCGGCCAGCGGGGGGCGCGACGCCTCCACGACCCAGAGGTGATAGACCGCGAGCTCGGCGTCGAGCGCCTCGAGGGCGATGCTGGCGCGCTCTGTGCCGGGACCGAGGGGCAGGGAGAGCTCCTGCCACAGCATGCGCGCGGCGCGCAGCTCGAGTCGAGCGTAGGGCTCGCCGTCGACGAGGAGCGCGACGGCCCCGCGCGCCTCGGGCGCCAGCCGCACGACCAGGCGGCCTCCGTCGCGCGGCCACGCGAGCTCGGCCTCGAGGCGCCCTGCCGGCGGCAGGGTGCGGCCCGCGTCGAACAGATCGCGCTCCGGTGCGGCGCGGTCGCCGAGCAGGCGGAAGCGCACCGTGCCGCCCGGCGCAGCGGGCAGCTCGAGGCCGTGGGCCTGCTCGCTCACGAGGTCACCGACGTCGAGCTCGTCGACCACGCGCTCGCCCGCTTCGAGGTTGCGCGGCCGGCCCGGTCGGTCGAACGCGCGCCAGCTCGCCTCGTAGGCCGTGCGCGCGCCGGCGCCGCCGGGGTCGCCGCCGGGCGCGCTCCAGAGGAAGCGTCCGAAGTAGATGGGCAGCTCGCCCCACTCGCCGTGGCGGAGCGCGAGGTAGTCCGGGCGCTTGCCGGGCTCGATGCGCTCGAGCAGCTCGAGCACCGCGCCGATTCCGTGGCGGCGGGCGCGCGCGACCGGCAGACCGGCAGGACCGCCGAGGCCGACGAGGTCGATGACCGGTCGATCGCAGGCGTAGCTCACGGCGCCGGGGTGATCGACCAGGAGCAGCCTCGGCTTCGTGGCTCGCAGCCGCTCGCCGAGCGCGACGTCGCTCGTGGCGAGCGCGTGGCTGGCGGCCCCGTAGCGGGCGACCGCCGCGCGGAGGTCCGGGAGTGTCTGCGAGTAGAGCAGTCCGAGCGCCCCCGCGACCGCGAGCAGGCGCGGCAGCCGGCGCCGCCCCGCGCGGTGGGTCGCGACGAGCGCAAGCGCCACGGCGTCGAGCAGTAGCAGCCAGACGAGGGCGGGCACGACCAGGTGCTCGGCGCCGCGGCCGAGGGCGTCGTCGTCGAGCGCGACGAGGCCGACCCAGCAGGCGACCTGGGCCCACAGGGCCACCGCGAGGCTCCGGGTGCGGCGCGGCAGGAGCGGCAGCGCGGCGAGGGCGACGAGCGCAGTCCCGATGGCGAGCCCGCCTCCGAGGTCGTGCTCGACGATGCGCGCGGCCAGGCGCGCGAGCCGGGTCCCGTAGGCGAGAAGCTCGTCGCCCGCGGTCGCGTAGGGATCGAGCGGCGCGAGCCGTCCGATGGCGCGGCTCGACAGCCACTCGCCCGTGAGCGCCCGGCTCGCCACGGTCCACGCTCCGAGCACGACGGCCGCCGGCGTGGCCGCCGCGACGGCGCGCCGCAGGCGCGACGAGCCCCTCGGCCACGCGACCCAGGCGGCGATGACCGGGACGCACGCCCACGCGGCGGGGCTCGTCGCGCACCAGGCCGCGCAGAGCAGCCCCGCTCGCCAGGCGGCCGAGCGGCGATGGGGAGCGTTGCGAGCCGCCTGCGCAGCGGCCATCGCCGAGCCCCAGAGGGCGAGCGCGAGCGCGTGCTCGAGGCCGCTCCACCAGGCGAAGCCGATGCTGCCGATCGCGCAGACCACGACGGGCGCGAGGTACTTCGCGTGCCGGCCGAGCGGCGCGAGCAGTCGCGCCGTCGCGGAGAAGAGCGCGAGCGCCGCCGCGAGGGCGATCGCCGCGGCCGCGATCATGAGCGCGGCATGTCCCTCCGCGTCGGGGCCGCGCAGGCCGAGGACGTAACCGAAGGCGAGCAGCGCCGGGTAGAGCGGGCCGGCGCCGCCGCTCGAGAAGCCCGCGTCGTCGCTCCAGGCGAACGGGTGGCCGCGCGCCCAGCTCCGCTCGAAGTCGAAGTGCGCGAAGGCCTCGTCGAGCGGCGGGGTGGGGCTGCCCGTCCGAGCGCGCGCGTGGCCGAGGAAGGCGGCAGCCACCATCGCCGTGGCCACCGTGGCCACGATGGCGTAGGCGAAGCGGTCGAAGGGCGGCCATGCCGCTCGCAGGCGCGCCGCGGCGGCACGGAGCGCGGCGCGACCCCGGCCCCAGGCTGCCGTGCGGACACCTCCGGCCGCAGCTACCGGCCGACGCTCGGCGTTGACCGGCCGGTGGGGCATCGCTACAACGCCTGGCGGGGCGAGCTCTGGAGTAGACTCGACCGACTGTGCCGGCATGCGGGTCGGCGCAGCTCCGCGGTGGCACGGGCTCGTCCGAGCGACCGCGGGTCGGGGAAGGCGTGGCGCAGGCCGCGCCCTCCCGCGTTGCGCGAATGTCCGGGGCTTGCGTCGGCGGGTCCCGTCGGGTCTCTCGAGCCACACAGCATGCGCTGGTTTGTTCAGGTTTCCACGATCGGGAAGAAAGCGCCAGCGGACAAGCTGTGTCTAGACGGGCCGCACTGGCAGGCTGCGCTGCTCGCCGCGCGCAAGCAGCGTGACGAGGCGCCGGGGCTCGCCGGGCTCTCCGTCGAGTTCGACGGCGCGGGCTGCGTGGCGATCGACCCGGCGACGCGCACCCGGTACCAGGTCGAGCCGGCACCCGACGACGCGCCGCTCACGGCGGCCGGCGCTCCTGCGGCGCTCGCGCCCGCCGCGGCGCCCGTCGTGGCCGCACCGGTAGCGGCCCCCGCGGCACCGCCCGCCGAGAGCCCGGCGAGCAAGCGCCGCGCGCGCGGCAAGACGGTGGCGTTCTCGTCGGCCGGCGCCGTCAAGGCCGCCCAGACGGAGGCCGTCGCGGCGGCGCTCGGCACGGCCGCACCGGAGCTCGCCGCGCCGGCACCCCCGGCGCCTCCGGCGGTCGCCGTCGCGCCCGCGCCAGC
>JACRDA010000383.1 GCA_016212965.1 Myxococcales bacterium | reverse complement strand
GAGAGCGACACAAACCACCTGTCTTCCAGGAAGACAGGCCACTTTTGTCGCTCTCGCGCCCGCTCGCGGCCTCCGAGAGCGACACAAACCCCCTGTCTTCCAGGAAGACAGGCCACTTCTGTCGCTCCCGCGCCCGCTCGGAGCCCCCGAGAGCGACACAAACCCCCTGTCTTCCCGGAAGACAGGCCACTTCTGTCGCTCCCGCGCCCGCTCGGAGCCCCCGAGAGCTACACAAACCCCGAGCTCCCAAACGCCACACCACCCACCCCCTGAGACCTGGGGCAGGGGCATCTCGCGCCCGCTCGGGGCCTCCGAGAGCGACACAAACCCCCTGTCTTCCAGGAAGACAGGCCACCTTTTGTCGCGCCCCGCCCACCCGCTCCCGCTCCCGCTCCCGCTCCCGCACCAGCCCCCGCGCCCGCGCCCGCGCCCGCACCCGCACCCGTACCCATACCCGCACCCGCTCCCCGCGTCCGCGCCCGCTCCCGCTCTCGCGCCCGCTCCCGCAGCCGGCCTGCGGGGCACGACCCCGCCGCTCCGCGCGGCGTCCTCGACTTCGACCTCGTGCTAGGTTGCGCTCGTGGGCTCGAGCTCGAATTCGGAGGCCGACCGCTAGCCGGCGCCGGCGGCACGTCGGGGACGAAGTCGGTGGTGCCGGTCGGGTCGGTGGTGAGACGTGCGCTCCACGTCATGCTGCTCGTCGCGGGCGTCGCGGGTGTCGGGGGCGTCGCGGGTGTCGGGGGGCTTGCGGCGTGCGGCCGCTCGCGCCGGGCGCCTCCCGCGGACGAGGATGCGGGCGCGGGGCTCGGTCCGGGCCCTGCGGGTGCGGGTACGGGTATGGGTACGGGTACGGGTGCGGGTGCGGGTGCGGGCGCACGCATCGGGACCGAGAGCCTCGCGAGTGCGTCGGCGAGCGACGTGCGTCGGGCGCTCGGCGCGGCGGGCTTCGAGGTGAAGCGCGAGCGCCGGCTCGGGGAGTCCGCGCGCGCGCGCGCCTTCGAGGTGAGCCGCGGCAGGGTCGAGGCTGGCCCGGGGGGCCGCGACGGGGACGCGCTCACGGTGTTCTTCGTGCCGGCGCGCGGCGGCGAGCTCGGCGCGAGCCTCGAGCTCGCGGACGTGGCGGCGCTCGCGCAGAGCGGGGCCGTGCTGCGCGACGGGGGCGCATCGCTCGCGGTCGTCGCCAGGAGCCGCTCCGAGGCCGAGGCCGTGCTCGAAGCGCTCGTCACGCGCGGGCCCGCGCCGGGCCACGACGGCGGCGGCGGCACCGGCACGCGGGGCCTCGACTCGGGCACCGGCGTCGACGAGTGCGACGCGCTCGTGGGCGCCATGGAGAACTGCACGGGTGCGCCCGAATCGACGCGCGACCAGCTCCGCCAGGCCGCGCAGCAGATGCGGCAGAGCTATCGCGAGGCGATGCGCTCGGGGGCAGCCGCCACCGTCCGCGGTTCGCTCGCGAGCGCGTGTCGTCAGGCGCTCGAGTCGATCAAGCAGGTGTGCAAGTAGCCGAGGTCGCCGGGCGCTCGAGTCGAGCGAGCGGCCGCGAGTAGCCGGCACCGCCGCGCACGCGAGTGAATCGAGCCGGCGTGCCATGGGCCCGGGTCGCCCCGTGTCGCCCCGGGGGTCGCCCCGGCGCTCGACACGCCCGAGCAGGTATGTAAGTAGCTCGGCTCGTCATGCAGACGATTCCGCCCCTGCCCTTTCTGCAGCAAGAGCTCACCGTGGCGACGCTCGGTCCGGCGACGGTGCCCTCCCCGCTCGGCCTGTCGACGACGCCCGGCGACGACATCGCGGACTACGTGCCCGACGACGCGCGCGTGCTCTACGACGTCGAGACGCGCGCCGGCGTGGCCTTCGGCGCGCCGGTGCTGTTCGAGAAGGCCGGCCCGCGCGAGCACATCTACTTCGAGCCCCATCGGGCGCGCGCGGCCCTCGTCACGTGCGGCGGCCTGTGCCCAGGGCTCAACAACGTGCTCCGCTCGATGGTGCTCGAGCTCCACCACAAGTACCGCGTCGCGAGCGTCCTCGGCTTCCGCTACGGCTACGAGGGGCTCGACCCGAGCACCGGCGCCCCGCCCACGGCGCTCGGACCGGGGGACGTGACGCACATCCACCGGCACGGCGGCAGCGTGCTCGGCCTGTCGCGCGGCAAGCGCGAGGTGCCCGTCATGGTGGACACGCTCGTGCGCGAGCGCGTCGACGTCCTGTTCACGATCGGCGGCGACGGCACGCTGCGCGGCGCGCACGCCATCGCCGAGGAGATCGCGCGCCGCGGCGCGCCCATCGCGGTCGTCGGCGTGCCGAAGACCATCGACAACGACGTCGAGCTCGTGGACCGGACCTTCGGCTTCGACACCGCGGTCGAGGTCGCGCGAACCGCCATCGACGCCGCCCACACCGAGGCGCTCGGTGCCTACAACGGCGTCGGCATCGTGAAGCTCATGGGGCGCGACGCGGGCTTCATCGCCGCGGCCGCGACCATCGCGAGCCGCGAGGTGAACTTCTGCCTCGTGCCCGAGGTGCGCTTCGACCTCGAGGGCCCCGCGGGCCTCCTCGGGGCGCTCGAGAAGCGCCTCGCCGAACGGCAGCACGCAGTCATCGTCGTGGCCGAGGGCTGCGGCGCCGCGCTCGCGAGCGGCGGCGCCGAGCGCGACGCCTCGGGCAACGTGCGCTACGCGTCCGCCGAGGCCGACATCGGGCCGTACCTGCGCGACCTCGTCACGAGCCACCTCAAGAGCCGCGGCGTGCGCGCCACCGTGAAGTACATCGACCCGAGCTACATGATCCGCAGCGTGCCCGCGAACGCGAGCGACAGCATCTTCTGCGATTCGCTCGCACGCAACGCCGTCCACGCGGGCATGGCCGGCAAGACCGACATGGTCGTCGGCCGCATCCACGGCGTGTTCACGCACGTGCCGCTCTCGGTCGTGGCCGGCGGCCGCAAGCGCGTGAACCCCGACGGCGGCCTGTGGCTCGCCGTCACCGAGGCGACGGGACAGGGCCGGCTCTGGAGCGGCGGCGGCGCGTGATGCCCGGCCGGGCCGCGGGCCCGGGACGGCGCGCGCGCCCTACTGACACACCCACGAGTCGTTGGTCTTCTGCTCGCGGGCGCCGAGGCAGGTCTTGCCTTCCGGGCACTCGGGCTTCTTCGGGTTGCACTTCAGGCCACAGCGCGCCATCGCGGTGAAGCCGTAGTGCGCCTCGTCGCGCATGCAGGTGCCCTTGCCGTTCATCTCGATCTCCTGACAGGAGTTGAGGACCTGGCAGTGGCGCTGCGTGATGAAGGTGCGCACGCACTCGGGCACCCAGCGGTTCGGGTCGAAGACGTCGCTGCAGTCGTGCGAATCGCCGAACTGCTCCTTTTCGCATTTGCAGATCGAGTCGGCGAGCTTCGGGTCGGGGCCCTTCTTCGGCGGGTCCGAGAGCTTGCCGAGGGTCGCGGGGCGCGGCTTGCCGTCGGGCCAGGCGAGCGTGAGGGTGTGGGTGAAGCGCCGCTGGTCGGGCACGCCCCACAGGATGCGCGCCGTGACGGCCGTGCCCGCGACGTACTGCACGCCGAGCGCGACCATCCCCGGCTCCGCCGGCAGACGGAAGGCGCGCCCGGCACCCGGCCCCGGCTCGACCACGACGTCGGTCGGGACGGCGCCCGTGTAGTTGAAGCCCCGGCACGCGACGAGGACCCACTCGCCCTTCGCGCGCGCCTCGCAGCCGAGCTCCTTGGCGCCGTCGACGTCGGCGACGGGTGCGCCCTCCCACTCCGCCGCGGCCGGGAAGCTCGCGGGCACGACGCCCGCACCCGCGCTCGGGGCGGCGCCCGCGCCCGCGCTCGCTCCCGCGCTCGCCGTCGGCGCGGTGGACGCGAGCCCCGGGCCGGGCGGCGCCGGGTCGGAGCCGGTCGTCGCGGTGGTCGCTCCCGACGCGGGCGCCGTGCTCGTGGGCGAGGTCGCAACGGCCGTCGTCGCCGACGTGGGGGTCGAGGCGGGCTGCCCCGCGCACGCACCGAGCGCGACGACGAGGGCTCCGAGCCAGAGCGAGCGCGCGGGCGCGGCGGCGCGCGCGGGCGCGGGCGAGAGCGAAGTGGGGGCGGAGCCCGTCGCGAGGCCGGGTACGAGGGCGACCGGAGCCGCGGCGCGCGAACGACGGAGGGAGGCGGGGATGCGCATGGACGCGGTGGAGGTTAGCCGCCTCGGCCGGGAGGTCAAAGGAACGGCCGGCGCCGCCCGGCGCGCGGCGCGGCGCGGCACCGCGCGGTTGACGGGACGCCCGGCCGAAGTCAACGTACGGCACGTCTAACGCGGAGCGTCATCATGAGCCTCAAGGTCCGAGAATCGAAGGTCGCCGGGGCGGAGGACATCCTCACGGACGAGGCGCTCGCCTTCGTCGAGATGCTGGTCGCGCGCTTCGCGCCGCGCATCGGCGAGCTGCTCCTGCGGCGGCGGCAGGTGGCCGCGCGCTACGACGCGGGCGAGCGGCCCCGCTTCCTGCCCGAGACCGAGAGCGTGCGGCGCGGCGACTGGCGCGTGGGCGAGCTGCCCGCGGACCTCTGCGAGCGCACGGTCGAGATCACGGGCCCGGTCGACCGCAAGATGATCATCAACGCCCTGAACAGCGGCGCGAACGTGTTCATGGCCGACTTCGAGGACTCGCTCGCGCCGAGCTGGCAGAACGTCGTCGAGGGCCAGCTCAACCTGCGCGACGCCGTCCGCGGCACCATCGCCTACCAGGATCCGGAGAGCGGCAAGCGCTACGCGCTCGGGCCGCGCACGGCCGTGCTGCTCGTGCGGCCGCGCGGCCTGCACCTGCCCGAGGCGCACGTGACCCGCGACGGCGCGCCCGTGCCGGGCTGCCTCGTCGACTTCGGCCTGTACTTCTTCCACAACGTGGCCGCCCTGAGGGCGAAGGGCACCGGCCCGTACTTCTACCTGCCGAAGATGCAGAGCCACCTCGAGGCGCGGCTCTGGAACGAGGTGTTCGTCGCGGCCGAGACCGCCCTCGGGGTGCCGGTCGGCACGATCAAGATGACGGCACTCATCGAGACCCTGCACGGCGCCTTCGAGATGGACGAGATCCTCTACGAGCTGCGCGATCACGCCGCGGGGCTCAACTGCGGGCGCTGGGACTACATCTTCAGCTTCATCAAGACGCTGCGCGCCGACCCGAAGTGCGTCCTGCCGGACCGGAGCGAGGTCACGATGACGCAGCCCTTCATGCGCGCGTACACGCAGCTCCTCATCCAGACCTGCCACCGCCGCGGCGCCTTCGCGATGGGCGGCATGGCGGCGCAGATCCCCATCAAGGGCGACCCCGCGGCGAACGAGGCGGCGCTCGCGAAGGTGCGCGCCGACAAGCTCCGCGAGGTCGAGGACGGGCACGACGGCACCTGGGTCGCGCACCCGGGCCTCGTGCCGATCGCGATGGAGGTCTTCCGCGCGCACATGCCGGGCAAGAACCAGCTCGCGCGCCTGCGCGAGGACGTGCACGTGACCGCGGAGGATCTGCTCTCCGTGCCGACGGGCAAGCGCACCGACGCCGGCCTCCGCCACAACATCCGGGTCGGCATCCGCTACCTCGAGGCCTGGCTCCGCGGCAACGGCTGCGTGCCCCTCTACAACCTCATGGAGGACGCGGCGACGGCCGAGATCAGCCGCACGCAGCTCTGGCAGTGGCTGAAGCACCACGCGACGACCGACGACGGCGTGCCCGTCACGGCCGAGCGCGTCGCACGCGCCGTCGAGGAGGAGCTCGCGGTCGTCGGGCGCGAGGTCGGCCCCGAGGCGTTCGCGCGCGGGCGCTACGCCGAGGCGCGCGAGCTGTTCGTGCGCATCGCGACCGACACGAGCTCGCTCCCCGACTTCCTCACGCTCGGGGCGTACGAGCTGCTGACGAAGAGCGCGTGAGAGACGTGCGAACCGGTCGTTGTGAAGTCTGGGATCGAGGGGACGAGGTTGAGCTTGGTTTGGAGACGGGCCCGAGCGAGCCCTGGACCCTTGCCGAAGCAGCACGCGGCATCCGGACCGAAACTGTTTCCCTCACCCCCCGGCCCCCTCTCCCGGAGGAGAGGGGGTGGTCGAAGTCGGGGACTCCTCGCAATCCGCCGCGGATTGTCGGCTCGCGTGGAGCCACTCGACGCCAGATCTCGCAACGCACGGTCGCTTGCCGATTCGTGCTCACGCTCTGCTCTGAGTCTCACCGCCCCGACGCCGGCCATGCGGCAGTCGCGGCGAGCGCGCTCGCGGCGCGCACGAGCTCGGCGTGGCCGGGGTCGAAGGCGCTCGTCGACTCGGCGATGGCGAGCGGCTCGTCGCCGCGCAGGATGGCCGCGCGCGCCTCGTCCGAGCCCGTGAGCAGATCGAAGGCCGGGATGTCGTCCACGAACTCGTAGCGCTCGGTGCGGAAGCGGAACTGCGCGGGGCTCTGGCGGGCCGCGAGCGCGATGAGCGCCACGTAGCTCGCGACCGGGCGGAACGCCTCGCGGTCGGTCGGGTGCAGCTCGATGCCGCCGCACACGAGGCCGGCGTGCTTGTGAAAGGTCGGCTGGAACTCGAGCGGCCGCGCGCGGCAGCCGGGCAGGCCGAGCGCGTGGAAGTCGCGCGCGAGCGCCTCGCCGTCGAGCCACGGTGCGCCGAAGACCTCGAAGGGGCGCGTGTGGCCGCGCCCCTCGGAGAGGTTCGTGCCCTCGAGCAGGCAGCCGCCCGGGTACACGAGCGCGGTGTCGGGCGTCGGCATGTTCGGCGACGGCAGGACGAAGGGGCGGCCCCAGTCGTGGGCCAGGCTCGCGCGCGACCACCCCTCGACCGGCACGACGGAGAGTGCGCCGTCGGGCCCGAGCGGCAGGCCGTCGCGCCGCGCGAAGTGCACCAGGAGCTCCGCGACGGTGAGGCCGTGACGCACGGGCAAGGGCTCGAGGCCGACGAAGGAGCAGAAGCCCGGGGTCTGCGTGCGCCCCTCGAAGGCGACCCCGCCGAGCGGGTTCGGGCGGTCGAGCACGACGACGTGCACCGGTGCGGGCGCCCGCGCACAGGCGCGGAGCGCGAGCAGGGCCGTCCACACGAAGGTGTAGTAGCGCGACCCGACGTCCGAGAGGTCGACCAGGAGCACGTCGAGCTCGGCGAGGTGCTCGGGGCGCGGCGACAGATCCTCGAAGCGGCTGCCGTAGAGGCTCACGACGGGCGCGCCCGTGCGGTCGCGGGCGTCGCCGATCGTGGCCATGTCCTGCGCGGCGCCCGCGAGGCCGTGCTCGGGCGCGAGCCAGAGCCTGGGCGTGATGCCGAGCCCGGCGAGAGCGGTGCGCAGGTGGACGAGGTCGGCGTCGACGCTCGCCGCGTGGCAGAGCACGCCGACGCGGGCGCCGCGCAGTCGCGCGCACAACGCCCCACATGTGGACAGTCGGTCGATGCCGCAGCGCATGCTCGGGGTTCTCGGCGCGGCGGGCGCGCGCGGGCAAGTTTCGCGCGCCCGGGCACGATCGCGGCGCCTCGCACGGGCGCGAACGGGGCCGAGCGCCGTACCCATCCATGCCGCCCGCGGGCCACGAGAAGCGTCGAGCGACGGGCGGCGCCGTGCTAGCTTACGAGGACGCTGCGCGCGCCGCGCCAGCTCGAGAGCGAGAACCAACGACCCTATGGCACTCGAGACCGGCGAGGTCATCGACGGGAAGTACCGCATCATCCGCGAGATCGGCAGCGGTGCGATGGGAGCGGTGTACGAGGGCGACAACGTCCGCATCCACCGCCGCGTCGCCATCAAGGTGCTGCACGCGGGCATCGCCCAGAAGGGCGACACCGTCCAGCGCTTCGAGCGCGAGGCGCAGGCCGCCGGCCGCATCGGCTCCGAGCACATCGTCGAGGTCCTCGACCTCGGCTCGCTCGCCGATGGCAGCTACTACATGGTCATGGAGTTCCTCGAGGGCATGACCCTCGGGCAACGCATCCGCACGCACGGCCGGCTCATGCCGCGCGACGTCGTGCCGGTGATCCAGCAGCTGCTCACGGGGCTCGAGGCCGCCCACGAGGCGCGCATCGTCCACCGCGACCTCAAGCCCGACAACATCTTCCTGCTCGACCCGAAGCAGGGCCGCGGCGAGTTCGTGAAGATCCTCGACTTCGGCGTGTCGAAGTTCAACCCGCTCAACACCGAGGAGGGCTTCAACATGACGCGCACGGGCGCGGTCGTGGGCACGCCCTTCTACATGTCGCCCGAGCAGGCCAAGGGCGCGCGCGACGTCGACCACCGGAGCGATCTCTACGCCGTCGGTGTCATCCTCTACCAGTGCATCACCGGCCAGGTGCCCTTCCACGCCGGCACCTTCAACGAGCTCATCTTCAAGATCGTGCTCGAGACCCCGCCGCCGCCCGAGCAGTTCGTCCCCAACCTCGACGCGAACTTCAGCCGCATCATCCGCCGCGCGATGGCGCGCGAGCCGGACCAGCGCTTCCAGACGGCGGCCGAGTTCCGCGACACGCTGAGCGTATGGCTGCACACCGGCAACCAGACCCTCGGAGGGACGATGGTCGTGCAGCCGCCGCTCCCGCCGCCGCCGGGCGCGCCCGCCGCGGTGGCGCTCGAGGCGGTCACGATGATCGCCCAGCCGAAGCAGAGCACCCGGCCGAAGGCACCCGAGGTCGGCATCACTCCGATGCCCGTGACGCCGGTGCCGGGCCTGGTCGCGCAGCCCCTGGCGCCCGTGGACTCCGGGGCGCTCTCCCCGGGCGCTGGCCAGCGCGAGTGGATCCTGCCCACGACGACCCCGACCCCGCCGGGCGGCGTGGCGCCCGCCGGTCAGGCCGCCGCGAAGCGTCGGCAGATGTTCGCGGTCCTCGTCGCGGTCGGCGTCGCGGCCGTGGCCGTGACGGCGATCGCCGGCATCGCGATGACCGGCCCGAGCGGCGCCGCTACGACGGCGAGCGGCTCGAGCCCCGACACGGCGACCCCGGACGGACGCGCCGCCGTCGCGAGCCCGCCGACGCAGGCGCCGCCCGCGACGACCTCCGCCGCGTCCACGAGCGAGGCCGCGACGTCGTCCGAGCCCGTCGCGAGCGCGAGCGCGAGCACCGCACCGCCCGCGACGGCGGAGACGGCCGCGCCGCCCGTGACGGCCCCCGTGCCTCCGCCCGTCGCCAAGGTCGCCGTGGTGGATCCGAACGCGGTGCGCACCGCGCCGCCGCCTCCGGCGGCCTCTACGCCGGCGAAATCGACCGGGACCGCGAAGGCGGTCGACAAGTCCGGGCGCAAGTACCAGACCGAGCTCTGAATCGCTTCGAGTCCGAAAGAACCGCACGCGGCGCTGGGGCCGCGGGGACGCTGTGTGGGTGTGATGGAGTGGCGCTGCGGCGACCGATGGGCATAGGATAAGTTCGATGGCGCTTCAGCCTGGCGAAGTACTCGACGGCAAATACCGCATCGTCCGCATGGTGGGCGAAGGCGGCATGGGGTCCGTGTACCAGGGCGAGAACGTGCGCATCAAGCGCACGGTCGCCATCAAGGTGCTGCACAGCTCGGTCGCCGAGAAGCGCGACGTGGTGCAGCGCTTCGAGCGCGAGGCCCAGGCGGCTGGCCGCATCGGCTCGGAGCACATCGTGGAGGTGCTCGACCTCGGCAACCTGCCGACCGGCGAGCGCTTCATGGTGATGGAGTTCCTCGACGGCGAGAGCCTGAGCGACCGCATCAAGAGCCGCCGCCGCATGTCGCCCGAGGAGATGGTGCCGCTGCTGGTGCAGGCCCTCGAGGGTCTGGCCGCGGCGCACGACGCCGGGATCATCCACCGCGACCTCAAGCCCGACAACATCTACCTCCTCAAGAACAAGGGCGGTCGCAAGGACTTCGTCAAGCTCCTCGATTTCGGGGTCTCGAAGTTCTCGGCGCTCGACAACGAGATGAGCATGACCCGCACCGGCGCGGTCATGGGCACGCCCTATTACATGTCGCCCGAGCAGGCGAAGGGCGGCAAGATCGACGCGCGCAGCGACCTCTACGCGATCGGCGTCGTCATGTACCAGATGGTGACGGGTCGCGTGCCCTTCAACGCGGGCTCCTTCAACGAGCTCCTGTTCAAGATCGCGCTCGAGACGCCCGAGCCGCTCGACCAGATCCTGCCCGACCTCGACCGCAACTTCGCCGCCATCATCACCCGCGCCATGGCGCGCGAGCAGGACGATCGCTTCCAGTCGGCGCGCCACCTGCAGGAAGTGCTGCAGCAGTGGGCCGCCGGACGGCCGGCCGCCACGGGCGCGCCCCTGCCCGAGGCCCGGCCACCGAGCCCGTCGTTCCAGTCGGCGCCGCAGCACAGCCTCTCGAACGCGTTCGCGGCTCCGAACCTGGCGCCGGATGCGGGCATGGGCGCGGGCATGGGGACGCCGGCGCAGCCGCTCAACGTCGGCATCCAGAACGCTCTCGCCGCCTCGCAGATCGGCATGGCGATGACGCCGCCGCCCTCGCGGCGCACCTCCACGGTGGTGGCGATCGCCGCGGTATCGGTGGCGATCCTCGGTGTGGGCGGCGTCGGAGCCTACTTCCTGCTCGGCAAGGGCGCGCCCAGCACCGGCGCGGCGAGCGGCGGCGAGGCGCCGATGACCGCGGCCGCGACGGCGACCACGGCCGCGCCGGTGGCGTCGACGGCCGCGACGGCGACCGAGACCGCGAGCGAGGCGGCAGCCCCCGCCACGGCCGATGCCTCCGCGAGCGCGAGCGCCGACGAGCCACCCGCCGAAAGCGCCGAGCCCTCGGCCCGCGTGGCCTACAACCCGCCGCCGGTGCGGACCACGACCCAGCCGCCCGCCGCGAAGACGACCACGGCGACGCCCCCGCCGCCGCCACCGCCCGCGACGACGACGAAGGCACCGCCGCCCGCGACCACGAACACGCGCAGCCACGCCAAGGAGCTCTGAGCCGCGGGTCGAGCGCGGCAACACCGCGCCATGGCGTACCTCATCACGGAGAACTGCACCGGCTGCACGGCCTGCATCCGGCGCTGTCCGACCGACGCCATCACCGGGGAGCGCCACGGCCTGCACGTCATCGCCCCCGAGCGCTGCATCGATTGCGGCGCCTGCGGCGTCATCTGCCCCGACGAGGCCATCTACGACGAGCTCGGCGAGCTGTGTCTCTTCGTCGAGGCGAAACGGCGACCGCTCGCCTACGTGGAGCTCGAGGCGTGCGTCGGCTGCGAGCAGTGCGTCTGGTCGTGCCCCTTCGACGCCCTGCGCATGATCGCGCTCGGCCCCGACGGGCACTTCGGCGTCGCGGAGCTCGTGACGCGCAAATGCGTGGGCTGCACGCTGTGCGAGCGCGACTGCCCCTACGACGCCATCCACATCTGGAACGGGGGCTCGCCCGAGGCCGAGGCCGCGCTCGAGCGCGCGCGCGTCTTCACCGAGGCGGTGGCCTCGCGCCGCAGCGACGCCGCCGAGTGACCCCGCTCGGCGCCGACGCGTTGACACCGCCGAGCGCGCGGGTCACGGTGCGCTCGCCCCTTCGCGAAAGCGCATGAAACGGCAAGATCCGAAGCCCTCGTCGTCGCACGACGACGACGCCCGCGCCGCGCCGGCCGAGGCCGAAGCGGCCGAGCGCGACCCGGACGCGCCCGGCGCGGACGCGACCGAGGATGAAGCGCCCGACGCGGACACGGACGCGGCCGCCCCCGAGGCCGCGGCGTCCGAGAAGCCGCCGGGTGCGCGCAAGGCCGCGCGCGCTCGGGCCGAGGCGCGCCGTGCGAAGCGCCTGCGGCAGGCCGAGGCGACCCAACCGGAGGCCCGCAAGCGCGCCTCCGCTGCGGCCGGCGACGAGGACTTCGAGGGCACGCCCCGCGCCGCGCCCGAGGTCGAGGGCGTGCGCGGCTCCTTCGCGCGCGGCTACCCGAAGGACACCGCGCTCGCGGCGCTGCTCGACGCCTTCGACCGCGGTGACTTCGGTGCGGTCCGCACGGGCGCGGCCGAGCTCGCGCGCAGCGCCAAGAGCGCCGCCGTGCGCAAGGCGGCGACGGATCTGCGGCAGCGCACGGCACCCGCCCCGGTCGCGACCTTTCTGATCGTCCTCGCGCTCGGGCTCATGCTGCTCCTGTTCGTGTACTACCTCACGAGCCCCCCGTAGCCGCGCCACGGGACCCTTCCCTTCCGGCGCGCGCCCGCTATGCTCGCGCGCTCGACGGCTGGCAGAGAGGCGGGACGGGCACGCGATGAGGTACTGGGAGTACATCCGGGTCGAGGAGCTGCTCGCGCTGCAGAGCGGAAGTGCCACCGACGGGGGCGACGCGCGCGTGCGCTCCAACGACGAGACGCTCTTCATCGTCGTGCACCAGATCTACGAGCTCTGGTTCAAGCTCGTCCTCGCCGAGCTCCGCTCGGTGCGCGCCCTGTTGCGCAAGAACCCGGTCCCGGACCAGGCGCTCGCGGACGCCGTCCGCTCGCTCGCACGCGTGGTGACGATCTTCGAGGTCGCGACCGAGCACTGGCGCGTGGTCGAGACGCTCGGCACCCGCGACTACCTCGCCTTCCGCGACGCCCTCGTCGGCGCGAGTGGCTTCCAGTCGGCGCAGATGCGCCAGATCGAGATCTTGCTCGGGCTCGACGACGAGCGGCGCCTGTCGAGCGCGGGCGAGCACAGCTACAAGGACTTCCTGCGCGGCCCGGAGGGCGGCAGCTCGCCGGCGCTCGAGCGCGTCGAGGCCGAGCTCGCCGACGGGCCGAGCCTCAAGCACGCGCTCGGCGACTGGCTGTCGCGCACGCCCATCGACGGCTCGACCGACGAGGCCGACGTGAGCCGCTACCTCGAGTCCTTCGTCGCGGCGCACGAGCGCCACGCGAACGCCCTGTGCGAGCGCGCGCGCGGCGAGGTGAGCTCGCAGGCCGACTTCGCCATCATCGAGGAGCGCTACCGGCGCGGCGTCGCCGCCGCGGCCTCGTTCCTGCGCGCCGAGGACGTCGCCGACCCCGCGGAGCGCCCGAAGCGGCGCCACATCCGCGCCGCGCTCGTGTTCATCGAGAGCCATCGCGAGCTGCCGCGCCTGTCCTGGCCGCGCGAGCTGTGCGAGCGGCTGCTCGCCGTCGAGCAGGCGATGCTCGTGTGGCGGCAGCGCCACGCGCGCATGGTCGAGCGCGTCATCGGGCGCCGCCCCGGCACGGGGGGCTCGGGTGGCGTCGACTACCTCGACGCGACCGCGCTCCGCTACCGCGTGTTCGACGAACTCTGGACGGTGCGCACCGTGCTCCTGCAGGCGACGAGCGTGCCGGCCATGAGCCACGCCGACGATTACCGGCTGCGCGTCGAGGACGACTGAGGCCCGGCGTGCGTCAGCCCGCCGCCACCGCGGCGCGCACGCTCTCCTCGACGATGCCGAGGAGCTCCTCGAGGTCGGCGTCGTCGATGACGAGCGGCGGCGCCACGTACACGGTGTCGCCGAGCGGCCGCAGGTAGGCCCCGCGCGCGAGGGCCTCGGCGTACACGCGCCAGCCCGCGCGGCCGAGATAGCCACCGACACCCGCGAGATCGAGCGCCGCCGTCATGCCGCAGGCACGGTGGCTGCGCACGCCGGGCAGCGAGGCCATGCGCGCGAAGGCCTCGGCGAGGCGAGCAGCCTTCGGGCGCGCGCGCTCGAGCACCGCCTCTTCGCGGAACACGGCGAGCACCTCGCGCGCCACGGCGGCGCCGAGCGGGTTGCCGGTGAAGCTGTGCCCGTGGAAGAACGCGCGCTCCGGGGCGCCGAGGAAGGCGTCGAACACGGCCGAACTCGCGAGCGTGGCCGCCATCGGCAGGACGCCCCCGGTGAAGCCCTTGGCGGTGCATAGGAGGTCCGGGCTCACGCCCGCCGCCTCGCACGCCCACATCGCGCCGGTGCGCCCGTAGCCCGTGAACACCTCGTCGGCCACGAGCAGGACCTCGTGGCGGTCGCACAGCGCCCGCAGCTCCCGCAGGTAGCGCGGCGCATAGGAGCGCATGCCCGCCGCGCCCTGCAGCAGCGGCTCGACGACGACGGCGCAGAGCTCGTCGCGATCGCGCCGGACGAGCGTGGCGAGCGCCTCGAAGGCACGACCGTAGGCCTCGTCCTCCGCGCCGGGCTGGGGCGGCGTCGGCACGTGCACGCAGTCGCAGAGCGCGCCCGCGAAGGGTCGACGGAACACCTCGATGCCGCCGAGCGAGCAGGCGCCGAGCGTGTCGCCGTGGAAGGCGTCGTCGAGCGCGACGAAGCGATGCCGCCGGGTGGCGCCCTGATTGTGCCAGAACTGGAGCGCGAGCTTCAGCGCGACCTCGACCGCGGTCGAGCCGTCGTCCGAGTAGAACACGCGCGCGAGCCCGGGGGGCGCCACCGCCACGAGCTCCTCGGCGAGCAGGGCGCCCGGCTCGTGCGTGATGCCGGCGAACGAGACGTGGCAGAGCCGCGCCGCCTGCTGCTGGAGCGCGGCGACGAGCCGCGGGTGGCCGTGGCCCAGGACGGCGACCCACCAGCTGCCGTTGCCGTCGAGGTAGCTCCGGCCGTCGAGGTCGTAGAGGCGCGCGCCCCGCGCGGCGCCGATGACGAGCGGCCGGTGCTCGTCGAGGTAGGCCCGCATCGGCGTGTACGGGTGCCACGAGAACGCGCGGTCGGCGGCGCACACGCGCGCGCGGAGGTCGCCGAAGGGAAAGTCGTCAGTCATTCGTCAGTTGTTGGACCCTTGCCGAAGGAGCGGGCGGCATCCGGACCGGAGTATTTCCCCTCACCCCCCGGCCCCCTCTCCCGGAGGAGAGGGGGTGGTCCATGTCGGGGGCTTCTTCGTTGGCGGTCGGAAAACGAAGCGCGCTAGCGGGTGTCGCCGCATCGGCCAGGCGCTCGGAGCAGTGGGCGGATCCGGTCGAGTGCAGGCTCGGGGTCGTGGAGGATCTGTTCGTTCGGGAAGCGCAGGAGGAGTCCCCGACTTGGACCACCCCCTCTCCTCCGGGAGAGGGGGCCGGGGGGTGAGGCTAGGTCCGGATGCCGCTTGCTTCCGCGGCAAGGGTCCAGGGCTCGCGCGGGCCACTCGCCAGCCTTTCCCCTCTCCTCCGGGTGAGGGAAACAGTTTCGGTCCGGATGCCGCCTGCTCAGAGGCCAAGGATCCAGGGCTCGCTCGGGCTCGTCGCCGAACCAAGCTCGACCTCGTCCCCTCGCTACTGCACGTCCTGGCAGTCGAGCTGCAGATCCCACGCCTGCAGGGTCGGCGCGATCTGCTTGTTGGTCGACGGCGCGAGGTGCACCGTGACGCGGAGGAACTCGTTGTTCGTCGGGCGGTTGTTCAACATGAGGGTGTTGTTGACCGACGCCGAGCCGAGCGTCGTGTCGGGCGACCCCGGCGGCACGCCCGCCGCGTGCGCCACCGCCGCCTGCCCCGTGAGGGCGACGGGCCCGGGCGGGTTCGAGAAGACGAGCGCGTCCGCGGGTGCCGCTGCGAGCCCGGCGGCCGTCGCGGCCGTCTGGATGGTGAAGTCGATCTTGGTGTCGGGCGGCGTGCTCGTGCTCCACGACCAGAGCAGCCACACGGGGCGCTGGCCGTTCTGGCACAGGCCCGTCGCGTCGTAGTCGCGCACGAAGTAGCCGTCCTGGTACTGGAACGGCGTGCCGCACACGCCCGGCGTGCCGCCGCCGCCGCAGGTCTGGGGCGCGGGGCAGGTGCCGCAATTGAGCGTGCCGCCGCAGCCGTCGCCCGCCGGACCACAGTTGAGGCCCTGGGCGCTGCAGGTGATCGGCGTACACACGGGCAGATCGGGCTGCACGCACGAGGCGAGGTCGAAGAGCATGAACTCGAGGAGCTTCTCTTGCGGGGTCATCGCGCCCGCGGCGCACTCGGTCGGGAACGGGTACTGGGTGTTCGAGCTGTTCTCGACGTGGAAGTCGCTGAACACGACGCGCCCGCACTGATTCGCCGGCGGCGCGCCGAGCGGCGTGTTGAAGGTCGCGTGGATCGGGATGTTGGCCGCCGGGTTGTTGACCCGCATCCAGCGCTGGGTCGGGGCGACGACGCCGCTGAAATCGCGCCGGATGGTGTTGACGGGGATCTGCCCCGGGATGGCGGAGGCGCCGACGACGCCGAGCCACTGCGACAGGAGCGCGCCCTTCGGGAAGCCCGTGTCGATGTAGCCCGTCTGGTTCGGCGGGAAGCCGTTGTTGATGCTCCAGTTGATCGCACCGGACAGCGGCGAGAAGTACGGGTTGTTGCCGTTCGAGTAGAGCCAGATGTAGCTGTAGTGGGTCGAGAAGATGCGACCGCCCGCGTTGGCGTAGTTCGCGAGGTTCTGCTCGTACGCGGCCTGCCAGCCGCCCGTGTAGTAGTACTGGATGCCCTGGCACGGGAAGAGGACGATGTCGTAGTCGTCGAGCGTCGTGGGCGAGCCGATCAACGCGGTCTCCCAGGGGGTGTTGGGGGCGCCGTAGCCACCCTTGTACGTGCCGGGGTAGTAGCCGCCGGCGTAGAAGTTGATGCGGCCCGTGCCGCTCGGGTTCGTGAACTCGCTGTCGGCGACGCCGATCTTGCGGAAGACGCACTCGAGCGCGTCGACGCTGCCGGTGACGAACGCCATCTTCGGGATGTCGCCCTCCAGCTTGGTGCGCGGCAGGCGCGTGAGGTTAGCGGCGAGCGTGGCGGTGGTGCACGCGGCGACGTTCGGGATCGTGATCTGGCGGCGCCACCGGCCGATCTGCATGACGAGCGGGATGTTCGGGCCGACCGGCATGTTCGTGAGCGTGAAGTTGCCGTTCACGTCGGTCGTCGTGGAGACGAGCGGCGAGCCGGATACGTTCGCGCAGTTGTCGCACGACACGCCGGGCGTGAAGGGCGCCACGGGCGCGTTCGGCACGTACACGACGATGTTGGGCAACGGGTCGACGCCGTTCGGCGCGTAGACCTTGCCCGTGATGGTGGTCGACACGTTCGGCTGGCAGGTGACCTGCTGGAGGCAGAGGTTCGTGCAGTTCACCGGCACGCCGCACTGGCTCGGCACGCCGGCGCCGCCGCAGGTCTCGGGCGCGAGGCAGGAGCCGCACTGCAGGAGGCCGCCGCAGGTGTCGCTCACCGGGCCGCAGTCCTTGCCTTGGTCCGCGCACGTCTTGGCCACGCAGGTCGAGCCGCCGTCGCCGGCGAGCGTGATGCCGCCGTCGCCTTCCTTGATACCGGTGCCGGCATCGCCGAGGCCGTCCGGCGTGTCGACGAAGTCGATGCAGGTCGGGTCGCACGGGTTGTTCACGCACGACGCCGGCTGGCCGAAGCCCATCGCCTCGAAGCCCTCGGGCGGCGGATCGGGCACGAGCGTGACCGCATTGTCGATCACGCACTCGGCCCACACGCCGTTCGTGCAGGTGCTGAAGCCCTTGCCGCACACGGGCTGCCCGTCGAGCACGACCTCGACCTTGCCGCACGCGAGGTGGTCGCCCTCGGTCTCGCAGGGGCAGCCGGGCTTCGTGTGCTGGGCGCACTCGAAGCACTCGACACCCACGCAGGCCGGGCCGTTGCCCGCCTGCGCGCCCGTGCCGCCGGTCGCGGGCGCGCCCGGGTTGCCGTCGTTGCGGCAGCTCGCCACGGCCAGCGCCAGCGAGGGCAGGACCACCGCGCTGAGCACGACCAACCAGCGCAGCTGGCCGCGGACGTTGATCGAAGAGACGAGCTTGCTCCTCATGCGATCCTCACAGCGTGCTGTAGTCGAACACCACCGACTCGCCCTGGAAGGAGAAGTGGATGGGTTGGGGCAGGTTGCCTGGATTCGGCGGCCCGCCCGCCACACCCGAGTCGTTCGCCCCGGCGTCGGAGGCCTGGAAGCCCGCGAGATCGCCGATCGTCTGGTCACCGCCGGCGAGGTGCAGCACGTGCGACAGCTCGCTCGCCGCGATGAACGCGTCGACGACGACCTCGGTGAGGCTCGAGCAGGTCGCATCGGGTGTCGCCACCCAGCGCACGTGGCCGATCTCGATGTCGGTCGTGCCGAGCTGGTCGACGACGCGCAGATAGCCGACCTGCTGCGGGTCGTTCTCCGAGCCCGGCGGGCCCACCGTGGTGAGCCCGCCGTTGAAGGCGGGCACGACAGTGAGAAAATCGGGCACCTTGTTCGCGGGGAAGACCTCGCCGCTGCCCCCCGCGAGCGTCGCCGACAGCGCGCCCCGGAGCGTGCCCGCGTTCAGGTGGAGGACCAGGGTCACGGGGTGCACGCCCGCCGAGACCTCGTTGAGCGCGGCGGCGAGCGGCGCCGCCGTCGGGTCCGAGAACGCGATGCCCGTCGCGAAGAACGCGACGTCCTGCGCGCAGGGCGACTCGCCTCCCGAGCCGCCGCTGCTCGTGGTGCCGCCCGCGCCCGCGCCGCCCGTGCCACCGCCCCCGAGGCCGCCCTGACCGCCCGAGCCGGTCGTCGAGTTGCTGTGCGTGGAGGTGGTCGTGTGCGTGACTGGGGGCCCAAGGTCAGACTTCTTGCTACATGCCGCCGCCAGGACGACGCCCGACAAGGCGAAGCCCAGAAGAGACGCGACGACGACGCGAGGCAGCATGGACCGCAAGAATGCCATGCACGCATTATGCCCGATCCGCGGGGGGCCGGGGTCGGGGAACTGTCCCTCGTTTGCGGGGGGATAACGGCGGGCGGGAGCGGGCTCGGCCGCGGGCGGTGTGAAACCGTTGCGGACCCAGGAAAGTAATTTCGGGCCCACGCTGGCGCGCTTCGGCTAGGAACGGGCATGTCCAGGTCCGATGGCCCCCGCGCGAGGACGCGCGGCGAGCGCGCGCGTCGCGCCGCGGTCGCCCTCGTCGGGGCGCTCGCCGCTTGCGCGCCGACCCTGGACGGGCCCATCGTCGCATCGAGCCCCATGAGCGCAGAACCCCTCCCCACGGCACTCGCCCCCGCCTCGGCCGCCCGCGTCTCCGTCCACCGCGCCGCCGACTTCCCGCCGCCCGGATGGCAGGTGCCGCGCTCCATCGCCGTCTCGCCCGACGGAAAGCTCATCACCTACCTGCAGAGCGAGTCGCAGGGCGAGACGATGTCGCTCTTCGCCTACGATCTCGCGACCCGCGAGCACCGCGTGCTCTTGCGCCCGGAGGACCTCGTCGCGTCCGAGCCGGCGCGCTCGCGCGAGGAGGAGCTGCGGCGCGAGCGCCAGCGCACGCGCATCGAGGGCATCACGCACTACGCCTGGGCCCGCGAGGCGCCCGCCGAGCCCGCGCCGGGCGCGGCCGCAGCGCCGGTCCTGCTCCTGCCGCTCGGCGGCGAGGTGCTCGTGCGCGACGGGGCGGGGGCCGTGCGCCGCCTCGCGCCGGGCGCCGAGCCCGCGATCGACCCGCAGCTCTGTCCGACGGGCACCGACGTCGCCTTCGTGCGCGGGCGCGAGCTCCACGTCGTGTCGGTCGCGAGCGGCGCCGTCACCGAGCTCACGCGCGACGCACCCGAGGGCGTCACGCGCGGCCTCAGCGACTTCATCGGCCAGGAGGAGTTCGCCGAGCCGAGCGGCTTCTACTGGTCGCCGCGCTGCGACGCCATCGCGTACCTCGAGGTCGACGAGCGCGAGGTCGACGAGGTACCGGTGATGGGCGTGCGCAGCGGGCGCGAGGACTTCGCGCTCCACCGCTACCCGCGCGTGGGGCGCCCGAACCCGAAGGTGCGGCTCGCCGTGGTGGAGCTCGCCACGGGCCGCAGCGTCTTCTTCGACGTGGCCGCAGCGACCGCCGCTGCCGGGCTGTCGGACGGCGGTGCGCCCTACCTCGGCCGCTTCGCCTGGAGCCCGGACGGCAGGGCGCTCTACTTCCAGACCGTCGGCCGCGACCAGAAGAAGCTCGGCCTGTGGCGCGCCGACCCGAAATCGGGCGCGCTCGCGCTCGTGCACGCGGAGAGCGACGACGCGTGGGTCGAGCTCGTCGAGGCGCGGCTGTTGCCGGGCGACCATATCCTGTGGGCGAGCTCCGCGAGCGGTCACAAGCACCTCGAGCTCCGCTCGAGCGCGACCGGCGCGCTCCAGGCGACGCTCACCTCGGGCGCCTGGGACGTGGCGCGCATCGTCGCGGTCGACGGCGAGCGCGTGCTCTTCCTCGCGAACCGCGAGGCGCCGCTCGAGCGCCAGCTCTACGCGCTCACGCTGCCGGCACCGGGTGCCCTCGCCCCGCCGGAGGTGACGCGCCTGACGAGCGAGCCCGGCGTACACGACATCGCGGCGTTCCGCGCCGGCACGGGCTGGGTCGACGTCCACTCCGCGGGCGACCGGCTGCCCGAGGCGCGCATCGTCGCGAGCTCGGGCGAGACGCTCGGCACCCTGCCGGTGCCCCTCGACGCCGACTACCAGGCGCTCGGGCTGCGGGCCGCCGAGCTCGTCACGCTCGCGGCGGAGGACGGGACGCCGCTCCACGGCGCGCTGCTGCGGCCGCGCGACATGCGCCCCGGCGTGCGCTACCCGGCGGTCGTGATGGTGTACGGCGGACCGGGCGTGCAGAGCGTGCTCGACGAGCACAACCCGCGCCTCTTGTGGCAGCACCTCGCCGACCGGGGCTGCGTGGTCTTCCAGCTCGACAACCGCGGCTCGACGGGGCGCGGTCACGCCTTCGCCAGGCCCGTGGCCGGTCGTCTCGGCGTCGTCGAGCTCGCCGATCAGCTGCGCGGCGTGGACTACCTCACGAGCCTGCCCTTCGTCGACGCGCGGCGGCTCGGGATCTACGGTCACAGCTACGGCGGCTACCTCGCGGCGCTCGCGATGCTGCGCGCGCCGGGGCGCTTCGCCGTCGGCGTCGCGGGCTCGCCGGTGACCGACTGGCGCCTGTACGACACCGGCTACACGGAGCGGTACATGGGCCTCCTCACGGACAACGCAGCGGGCTACGAGGCGACCGCGCTCGCGCCGCACGCGGCCGCGCTCGCGGGCAAGCTGCTCATCGTCCACGCGCTCATGGACGAGAACGTCCACTTCGCGCACACCGCCCGGCTCGTCGACGCCCTGGTCGCGGCCGACAAGGACTTCGATCTGCTCGTGTTCCCCGGCGAGCGGCACGGCTACCGCAGCCTCGCCGCGCGCCGCTACGCCTACCGGCGGGTCGTCGACTACCTCGCCGCGCATCTGTAGCGCCGCCGTGGCTGCCCTTCAGGCACGTGGCAGAGCACAGCAGGGAGCTCGGCGCGGGCGCCGAGCCGCCCGGTTTGCCAAGGCAGTCACTCGATCCGCCCGGAAGCGAGCGAGCGGAACCAGGGAGTCACGGAGTCACGGAGCGTGACACGGAGGGGCCCCTGAACTTCGCCGGCTCCGTGCAGCTCTCCGTGTCTCCGTGTCTCAGTGGTTGTCTCTT
>JACRDA010000382.1 GCA_016212965.1 Myxococcales bacterium | reverse complement strand
CCCCCTGCCGCCGGCCGTGTGGACCGCGCTCCTCGTCGCGCTCGGCGCGCTGTCGCGCGGCGGGCGCCAGGTGGCCGCGACCCTCGCCGGGGTCGCCCTCGCGCCCGGGCGCGACGCGCCGCCTCGCGGCCTCTTGCCGTACGCGCGCGCTCTCTGTCTCGGCGGCGCCAGCCCCAGCGCCGACGAGCTCGCCCTCGCGACGTACCGCCGGGCGGCGGAGCGCGGCGAGCCCGGCGCGGCCGCCGCCCTCGGCGCCGAGCTACGGTCGCGCGCCCTCGGCGCGGTCCGCGCGGGCCGCCGCCTCGAGGCCGTCGCGCTCCTGCGCGAGTCGCGCGCGCTGCTCTGCGTGGTCCCCGCCCGCCCCGGCTGATACCATGGCTCGCGCGTGGCTCCGGGGGGCCGCGATCGGAGATCCCCAATGAAGAGCTCGGCTTTCGCACCCTCCACCCTCGCAGCGCTCGCGGCCGTGCTGGCGCTCGCCTGCACGGCGACCAACAAGACGGGCTTCGGCGGCACCGGCGGCGAGGGGGCCGGCACGACGGGCGGCGGCGGCGCGGGCGCGACGGGAACGGGCGGGTCCTTCGGCGGCGGGCTCAACACCGGCGGCGGAACGGGCGGCACGACCGAGCTCGTGGCCGAGGTGTTCGGCCACAGCGCGAGCCAGCTCTACATGCTCGATCCGGTGTCGAAGGCCGTGACGACCGTGGGCGCCTTCTCGGGCTGCTCGCAGGTCATCGACATCGCCCTCGACAAGGACGGCGCCATCTACGCGACGACCTTCGACGGCCTCTACCGCATCGACAAGACGAACGCCGCGTGCACCTTCGTCTCCTCCGGGAGCTACCCGAACTCGCTCTCCTTCGTGCCGGTAGGCACGGTCGACGCGAACGTCGAGGCGCTGGTGGGCTACCAGGGCGACACCTACGTGCGCATCAACACGTCCAACGGCAACGTGAGCACGATCGGCGCCATCGGCGGCGGCTACACCTCGAGCGGCGACATCGTGAGCGTCATCGGCGGCAAGACCTACCTCACGGCCTTCGGCACGGGCTGCCCGACCGACTGCCTGCTCGAGGTGAACCCGACGACGGGCGCCATGGTGCAGAACTACGGCCTGCTCACCGGCTACGACAACGTCTTCGGCCTCGCGTTCTGGGGCGGTGCCGCGTACGGCTTCACCGACGCCGGGCAGCTCTTCCAGATCGACTTCGCGGGCAACGGCGTGACGACGAGCCCGATCGCGATCCCCGGCGCGCCCGGTGGGCTCTCGTTCTGGGGCGCCGGCTCGGCCACGAGCGCCCCCGTCATCATCCCGAACTGAGTGCCCCGCGAGGCACGCGCTCCGACGCCATGACGCGCGCACCGTCGCCCGCTGCCCTCGGCCGCCGCGTGCTCCGCCGCTGGGAGCGCTTCCACCACCGCACGGTCCACCTGCCGCGCGTCGGGCGCGTGGCCGAGGCGCTCGCCGCGCTCGTCGGCACGGCCGAGAGCGTGTGCGACGTCGGCTGCGGCGACGGGACCATCGCGGCGCGCGTCGCCGCGGCGGTCGGCGCCACCCGGGTCGTCGGGGTGGACGTGGCGCTGCGCGAGGCGGTCGCGATCGAGGCCGCGGCCTACGACGGCCGGCGCCTGCCCTTCGCGGACGCGAGCTTCGAGGTGGTCCTCGCGAGCGACGTGCTCCATCACGCCGCGGATCCGGGCGCCCTGCTCGCCGAGTGCCTGCGCGTGGCGCGGCGCGCCGTGGCGCTCAAGGACCACCTCAGCTTCGGACCCGTCTCCGAGCGGCTCCTGTGGCTCATGGACGTGTCGGGCAACGCCGCCCCCGGCGTGCTCGTGCGCGGTCGCTACCTCGGGCTCGAGCAGTGGCTCGAGCTCGTCGCCGGCGCCGGCGGCCGGCTGCGGCGCATCACCTGGCCGCTCCGGATCCACGATCTGCCGTGGCGGCTCGTGACGCGGAGCGAGCTGCAGTTCGCGGCGCTCGTGGAGCACGCCGCTCTCCGACGGGCCCCGGAGGGCGGCTGAGCCATGCGGAGCCTCGTCGTCGGCGGCGCGGGCTTCATCGGGAGCCACCTCGTGGGCGCGCTCGTGTCGCGCGGCCCGGTCACGGTCTACGACGATCTCTCGGTCGGGCACCGCGCGTGGCTCGCCCCGCACCTCGACGCGGGGCGCGCCGAGTTCGTGGTCGGCGACGCGCTCGATCTGCCGCGCCTCACCGAGGTCGCCCGCGGGCACGACGTCGCCTTCCACCTCGCCGCCAACCCCGAGGCGCGCCATGGCCTCAGCCGCACCCGCCTCGACCTCGAGCAGGGGACGACCACCTGCTACCACGCGCTCGAGGCCTGCCGCCTCGCGGGCGTGCCGCGCTTCGTGCTCTCGTCCTCCGGTACGGTGTACGGCGACACCGCGCGGGTGTGCCGCGAGGAGGATCTCGGCGCCCTGCCCATCTCGCTCTACGGCGCGAGCAAGCTCGCCTGCGAGGCGCTCACGAGCGCCTTCGTCGAGTGCTTCGGGCTCGAGGCGCGCATCTTCCGCTTCGGCAACGTCGTCGGCCCGCACGGCACGCACGGCGCGGCGCTCGACTTCCTGCGCAAGCTCGAGCGGGACGGGACCACGCTCGAGGTGCTCGGCGACGGGAAGCAGCGCAAGCCCTACCTCCACGTGTCCGACTGCGTGGCCGGAATCCTCCACGGCCTCGATCACGGCGCGGCGCGGCTCGAGATCTACAACCTGACGCCACCCGACACGACGACGGTCGCGCGCATCGCCGAGCTGTGCGTGGCGGCGTCCCCCCATCCCGGCGCGCGCATCCACTACACCGGCGGCGACCGCGGCTGGCCCGGCGACATCCCCCGCTCGATGATGGCGCCGGACAAGCTCGCCGCGGCGGGCTTCCGGGTGCGCCTCACGAGCGACGCCGCGGTGCGCCGCGCGGTCGGCGAGCTCGCGGGCGAGGTCTTCGGCGCGCGCGCGCGCCCGCTCGAGCCCGGTCCGGGCTAGCACGCACCCGCGGCGGGCCCTCAGCGGCGCAGGACGTCCGCCCCGAGCGAGCTCTCCGCATCGACTGCGCCGGAGAGCGAGAGCTCGTAGACCGGGCCGTCCGGGAGCGCGCGACCGCGCGCGACGATCTCGTAGCTCCGCCGGCCGGCATCGGTGCGGAGCTCGAGCTGGTAGCGCACCGCTCGGGTCGCGGGCAGGTAGCGCACGCAGCGCCAGCCCTCGGCCTCCCAGTCGGCGCGGACGACGGCGGCGGGAGCGTCGGCGAGCGCGGCGACCTCCGCCGGCGTCGGTGGCGCGCCCGGACAGAGCCGCGGGGGGTCGTCCGACCACGCGCGGAACAGCCCGAGGGCGATCGTCTTCAGGGCGACGACGGCCTCGGCCTCGTTCGAGCGCGCGAGGTACGCGCGCAGATCGCGCGCGAGAAGCGCGGCGCAGCGCGCGTCGGCCGGGGTGTCGCGGCGTCGGGCGAGCAGCTCGAGCGCGAGCGCGGTGGCGCGCTCGCGTCCCACGTCGAGAT
>JACRDA010000389.1 GCA_016212965.1 Myxococcales bacterium | reverse complement strand
CGTCGCGCTCGCGCTCGCGCAGCTTGTCGAGCTCGCCCTCGAGCACCGTCGTGCGCAGGCGCGCCGCCGCGAGCTCGGCGGGATCGGTGGGGGCCGGCGCCGCGAGGGCGGTGACCGGCACCTGGACCAGCGTGTACGGGTCGACGGCGGGCGGGCGCTCGCCGAGGACGAGCACGAACCACGCCGGCTCCTCGGTCGTCGTGCAGAGCGAAGTGTCGATCGTGACCGCCGGGTCCTTGGCGGCAAAATCGGCGAAGGCGTGGCCCGCGAAGGGCGCCTGCCCGAGCACCTTCACCGCCGGAAACGCGGCGTGGCAGAGGTCGTAGAGCGCGAGGTAGGCGAGCGCGCGGGCCGGGACCGCACCCGCGAGCGCAGCGGCGCGCGCCGGGGCCCCGTGCTCCGGGTTCGGGGAGGCGACGACCGCGACGCCGCGGCCGCCCGCGAAGGCACGCGCAGCGGCGAGGGCCGACTCGGCGCTCGGGAAGGCGGTGAGGTCGGGCACGACCACGACGTCGAAGGCCCCGGCGCGCACGTCGAGATCGGCCTCGAAGAGCGCGTAGCTCATGGCGGCGCTGTCGGGCTGGCCGTGCGCGAACCAGGCGGCGACGCGCTGCGCGTCGGGGTCGTAGACGTGCACGCGGCGCCCACACGCCTCGGCGAGGCGCGCGGCGAGCCCGGTCGTGCCGTCCCCGAGCAGGGCGACGCGCCGACCGCCCCCTACCAGGCCCTCGCAGAAAGCGCCGAGGACAAGGGCAGGGTGTAGCTCGATGGGATCACTCATGGTTTCGCCGCCGCGCTTCTACGGCGCACGGCCGGGGAAGTCCAGCGCGCCGGCGCATGACGGATGTCTGCCCCGCGTCGAGGGGCCTCCGGTGCGCCGCCGCCGTCCGGGAACGAGCTGCTATGCTCGGGCCGTCATGCGCATCGCGATCCCTGTCACGAACGGTACCATCGCGCCCCACCTCGGCCTCTGCGAGCGTTTCCTCGTGGCCGACGTCGAGGACGGCGCCGTGAAAACGGAGACGGAGCACCTGAACCCCGGCCACGGCCCCGGCGGGCCGCCCCCGGCCTTCGTCGCCGACCTCGGCGTCGAGCAGGTGATCGCGTGGGGACTGCCGCCTCACGGGCGGCTGATGCTCGAGGAGCGCGGCGTGAAGGTGCTGCTCGGCGCCTCGGGGGACCCGCGCAAGGCCCTGCGCGATTTCCTCGCGGGCAAGCTCGAGCTGTCCCCGGAGCACGACCCGGGCGGCTGCGGCTGCCACTGAAGGAGCGCCGGCCGTCGTCCGGCGGAGCCCCGATGGCGGACGACGCGTCGCTGGCGGCCGCGTTCACGGTGCTCGACTGGGTCGGCGTCGCGCTCGCCGCCGTGACGGGCGCGGCGCTCTGCGCCTTTCCGTTCGCGATCGGCCGCCCGCTCGCCGAGCTCTACGCGGAGCTCGGCATGACCACGCTGCCGCTCCACGCGGCGCTCGCGACCAGCACGGCGCTGCCGTTGACGGCCGGCGTCGCGGCGCTCGCGCTTACCTCCGTCGGGCTCGCTCCGCGCTTGCCGCTGCGCACGCGGCGCGCGTGTGCCGCCGGCGGCTTCGCGCTCGCCATCGTCGTGCTCGTGGCCTGCACCGTCGCCGCCTATGGCCCGATCTTCGGGCGCGCCGACGCTGTCCGGGTCGAGCCGTGGTAAGGGAGCGGCCGCGGAGGAGCGCGCCACCATGAGGGTACTCGTCACCGGAGCCACGGGATTTCTCGGATCGCACATCGCCGACGAGCTCAGCCGGGCGGGCGTCGAGGTGCGCTGCCTCGTGCGCACGACGAGCGACGTGTCGCACCTCGAGACGCTGCCCGGGGTCGAGCTCGAGCACGGCGCGGTCGAGGACCCGGCCAGCGTCGCGCGCGCGATGCGCGAGGTCGACGCGGTCGTGCATGCTGCGGGCGTCGTGAAGGCGCTCGGGCCCGCCGAGTTCCACCGCGTGAACGTCGAGGGCACACGGAACGTCGTCGACGCCGCACGCCGGGCCGTTCCGAAGCTCAGGCGCTTCGTGCACGTCTCGAGCCTCGCGGCCGTCGGGCCGAGCGACGACGGGCGCCCGGTCGCCGCGGACGCGCGCCGACCGGTCACCCACTACGGCCGGAGCAAGGCCGCCGCCGAGGACGTCGTGCGCGCGGCGGCAGCCGAAGTGCCGACGACGATCCTGCGCCCGCCGTGGATCTACGGGCCGCGCGACCGCGAGAGCCTGAGCCTGTTCGTCAGCGTGCAGCGCGGCGTCCTGCCCTTCACCGGCCACGGGAAGAACACCTTCAGCGTGATCTACGCGCCGGACGCCGCGCGGGCCTGCGTACGCGCCATCCACGCCGAGGTCCCGAGCGGCTCGACCTACTTCCTCGAGGACGGCGGCGTCTACGGGCACAAGCGCATGATGGAGGAGATCGAGCAGGCGCTCGGCACGCGGGCGTGGCTGCGCGCCGGCCTGCCGATGTTCCTCACGCGCATCGCGGCGACCCTGAGCGAGCTCGGCGGCAAGCTCCGCGGCAAGCCCGTCATGCTCACGCGCGACAAGCTCCACGAGCTGACGGCGCCGCACTGGGTGTGCGACGGCCGCGACGCGCGCGTGGCGCTCGGCTGGGAGCCCTCGGTCGACTGGACCGAGGGGACACGGCGCACGGCGGCGTGGTACCGGGAGCGGGGCTGGCTCTAGCCGCCGTTCGGAGGGGTCGAGGCGCCCGGCGGGCCCACGCGACTTGACGGGCGGTCGCCTTCTCCCCACCCTTCCGGGATGAGGCTCGTCGCTTGGTCGGCGCTCGTGCTCGGGCTCGCCGTGCCGATCCTGGCGCGCGGCGACGGCGGGGCATCCGCCGCGAGCCCGGCGCCCGCCCCGAGCGCCGCCGCGGACGAGGCCCCGGCCCCGCCCGCCGACGAGCAAGGCGAGGGCGCGATCGTGGTCGCGCTCGGTCGCGGCGCGAGCGGACCGGCCAAGGCGCTCGCTCGCCTCGTCTACGTCGAGCCGCTGCTCCGGCCTGCCATCGGCGAGCCCATGGCGCGCGTGCTCGCGGGCGAGGGCGCGCCGCCGAACGATGCCGCGCTCTCGGCGGCCGGGGACACGGTGGCGGCGCTCGTGGGCGCGTCGCCCGAGGTCGTGCGCCGCCTGGCGGCGTCGCTCGGCCAGGATCTGCACGCGCGGCTCGTCGTGCTCGTGTCGGTGGAGCAGGCCGGTGCGAATGCGAGTGCGAGTGCGAGTGCGAGTGCGAGTGCGAGTGCGAGTGCGAGTGCGAGTGCGAGTGCGAGTGCGGCGCCTGCGCCTCCGGCGAGCGCGGCGGGCGATGCGCCGCCCGTGCCCGGGGGCGCGAGCGCGGGTGGCCACGCCACGGCTCGGATCGTGCGCGTGTCGGAGGCGCGCGTCCTGTCGGTCGAGCTCCGCGCGAGCGAGACCGCGGGCGGCTGGGACTGGGGGGACGCGGTGTCCGTGCTCCAGGGGCTCGTGGGGGTGGGGGCGGGCCCGCGCGCGGCACCGGCGCCGGCGCCCGGGCCGAGCGGCTCGGCGGACGAAGAGGAAGAGCCCGAGGTCTGGGAGTCGCCGTGGTTCTGGGGGACCCTCGGTGCGGTCGCGGCGGTCGGCATCACGGTGCTCGTCCTGTCGCAGACCGCCCTGAATCAGCCCGACACGATCCACCTCCAGGGGCAGGTGAGCCCGTGAGACGGGCGGGCGCAGCGCAGGCGGGGCGCCCGCGCTCGGCTGCGATCACGGTAGCGCTCGGCGCGCTCGGCGCGCTCGGCGCGCTCGCGGCGACGGTGGCACCCGCGGTCGCGCGCGCGGGCGAGCCCGAGCCAGCGCGGCTGGCGGACGCTCCGCTCCTCGACGCGAGCGCGCTGCCCCGGGTGCCGCCCGAGTACCTCACGCACGAGGTCGCGGGCCTCCGGTTTCACTACCACCCCTCGGCGCAGGGGCGCGTGCGTCCGCTGCTCGACGAGGCCGAGTCGCTGCGGGCCGAGCTGTCCGCGGCGCTCGGGGTGAGCGTGCTCGACGGAGTCGAGGTGCGCATCGCCGTGAGCACCACCGATCTCGAGCGCATCCTCCCGCCCGGCGCCCCGGTCCATTCCGTCGCCCTCGGCAGACAGCGTGCCCTCGTGCTCGGGCTCGGCACGCCGAACGAGCTCGACGCCGCCGACGCGCGCGCAGCCTTTCGCCACGGGCTCGCCCACCTCGCGCTCGACGAGCTCGGCACGCCCGGCACCGACGGCACGACGGCCTCGCGGCTCCCGGCGTGGTTCCAGGAAGGCTGGGCCCTCTACTTTTCGCAGCAGTCCGAGGGGGCGCGGGGGCGCACGATCTGGTGGGCGCTGATGCAGCGGCGCCTCGTGCCGATCGCCGAGCTCGAGCGCGAGCTGCGCGAGAGCAAGCTCGCGCCGAGCTCGGTGCCCGTGGCCGAGGCCGCGGACTTCGCGCGCTACCTCGTGCAGGGGTCCGCGCGCGACGGTGGGAGCGCGCTGCCGGCGCTCGTCACCGCCGTGCGCGAGGGCGCGTCCTTCGACGACGCGCTCGAGGCCACCTACGGCCGCAACGCGGACGCGCTCGAGGACGGCTGGCGCCGCGCACTCGCACGCCACCGCGCGTTCCTGCCCGTGCTCGGTTTCGGCCTCGTCGTGTGGGTGCTCTGGGCCGGAGCCCGCGCGCTCCTTCGCTGGCGGCGCGCGCGGCCGAGCGCGCCCGTGCGGCCGCCGTCACGGCGCCGCGTGAGAGCCCGCGCCGCGGCCCGCGCCGCG
>JACRDA010000379.1 GCA_016212965.1 Myxococcales bacterium | reverse complement strand
GGAACTTGGCGTGCTCGAGCTGTCGGCCGCGAAGTAGCTGCCACAGCGCGCGCTCGGCATGCGTGGAGGCGCGGCGCAGCGTCCGGGCGCGGTGCGTCTCGGGTCGGCGGAGGCGAGCCATGCTTGTCCATCGACCGAACCGCATGCGAGTTGCTCGCCGCACACGCTGACAAGGAGCAACGCGACAAATACCGCTTGGGCCACTCGGCGCTCGGGCATGGAGCGGCGCGGCGCGAGGACTTGAAGACGGGCCACGAGCCTTGGCCTCTCAGCCGGCGGCATCCGGGCCGAGCCGACAATCCGCGGCGGATTTCGAGGAGTCCCCGACTGGGACCACCCCCTCTCCTCCGGGAGAGGGGGCCGGGGGGTGAGGGGATAATTCAGGTCCGGATGCCGCCTGCTGCTTCGGCACGGGTCCAGGGCTCGCTCGGGCTCGTCTCCAGCATCGTCCCCTCGATCATTCACACCAGCCGATCGAACGCGAGCCCGTCCGGCACCTCGATCTCGAGGCGCAGGAGCGCGTAGCCGTAGCTCCGCCCCTGCGTGTCGAGACGCAGCGAGGCGAGCGCGCCGCCGTCGAGCGCGCCGTAGAGCACGAAGTTCAGGGCGCCGAGCTTCGGCAGCTCGTAGCGCAGCACCTCGCCGCGGCACCAGGTGCCGAAGAACGCCTTGACGCGCGAGGCCGGAAGCTCCGCCGCGATGAGCGGGTAGTGCTCTTTGCGACGCGCGATGACGCCGATGTTGAGCACGTCGCCGCGGTCGCCGGCTCTCGTGTGCGCGAGGTTGTAGAGGAACGTCTTCAAGCTGCCCGGCCGTCCTCGGAGCCCCAGGGTCCCCTACGCTACCAGCACTTCGACCGAGGGGGCGACGGCCGCGCGCGGCACCTGCGCCGGCCAGAACGAGATGATGGGGGTAGGCGTCGGGCGGAGCGAGCCCGTGCCGCGGCACGCCCCCGGCAGGCCCGAGGCGACGAGCGGCGCGATCTCGGCGCCGAAGCGGCGCGCGCTCTCGCGGTCCTCGGTGCGGATGGCCAGGCGCCACACGACCTCGTTCGGATCGCCCGCCGGCGCGGGCGCGAGGGGGCCGTGCGCGCCGGTGAGACCGACGAGATCCACGTGGTGGGCGTCGATGCGGATGCCGAGGTTGCGGCAGCGCTCGAGCAGGATCGCCTCGGTGGCGCGGGCGCGCGCCGTGGCGTAGGGCCACACGAAGGTGATGGTGGCCACGTTGCGCCAGCCCTCCTGGAAGGCGAGCGAGGCCGGCAGCGCGTCGGGCGGCGGGAAGCCGCGCACGCCGTGCAGGCGCACCCGGTCGTCGCCGAAGTCCTCGAGCTCGATGTCGGTGAAGTCGGCGACCGCGTCGGGCGTGACGAAGCTCCGCGGGTCGCCCACCTTGTACAGCAGCTGCTCGGCGACGACGGCGCTCGACACCTGGCCGCCGAGCCCCGGGTGCTTGCTCACCTCGAGCTCGCCGCTCTCGTCGACCTCGGCGATGGGGTAGCCGAGGCGCGCGAGCTGCGGCACCTCCTCCCAGCCGCCGGCGAAGTTGCCGCCGCTCGCCTGGGCGCCGTGCTGCACCAGGTGCCCGGCGACGACGCCCGCCGCGCGGCGCGTCCAGTCGTCGTCCGCCCAGCCGAAGTGGGCGAGCAGGGCTCCGAGCGCGAGCGCGCTGTCGCTGCAGCGCCCCGCGATGACGATCTGCGCGCCCGCGCCGAGCGCCTTGGCGATGGGCTCGGCGCCGAGGTAAGCGTTCGCGGCGAGCAGCCGCTCGCGCACCGTGATGAGGGGCGCACCCGTGTCGACGTTGTCGAGCGTGACCCCCGCCGCGTAGAGCTCGTCGATGCGGTCGAAGATGTCGTCGCCGGTCACGACGCCGACCCGCAGCCCGCGCAGGCCGCGGTCGCGGGCGAGGCCGAGCACCGCGTCGGCGCAGGCGTAGGGGTTCGCACCCCCGGCGTTCGTCACGATCTTGATGCCGCGCTTGACGACGTTCGGCAGGGCCGGTCCGAGCGCCGCCATGAAGTCGGTGGCCCAGCCGCTGCCCGGGTCGCGCAGGCGCCGGCCGCGCAGCATCGCCATCGTGACCTCGGAGAGGTAGTCGAGCGTCACGACGTCGATGGACCCGCCGCACACCTGGTCGAGCAGGGCGTCGTGCCGGTCGCCCCAGAAGCCGCCGGCCCCCGCGATGCGCAGCGCGCGGATCATCGGGGCCAGGGTAGGACGAGACGCGCGCAGGCGGTAGCCCGCTGTGGACGCGCGCCGCGCGGGCGCGGGGGCGAGCGCGCGCGGCGGGGCGGCCCGTCGCGTGCGGATTCGCACCGGTCGCGGGCGCGCGCGCGTCTGTGGTTTCACGACCGACTGTGCTAGGCGGGGGCCATGCGTGATCCTGCAGACGACATCGTCGTCACCGGCGCCGGCGTGTGCACGAGCGTCGGGGACGATCTCGACGCCTTCCTCGGCGCCCTGCGCCAGGGTCGGCAGCTCGCCGTTCCGTTCGCGACCTGGTCGGTGGCGGTCGAGCACCAGTGCCGCTGCCTCATCATCGGCCGCTACCCCGGCGACCTCGGCGACGCGGCGCTCGGGATCGCCAAGGCCGAGGGGCGCTTCATGGGGCGGACCGCGCGGCTCGCGCTCGTGGCGGCGCGGCGGGCGCTCGCGCAGTCGAAGGTCGACACGCGCGATCTCGCCGTCGTCGCCGGCAGCGGCACCGGCGACGTCGACACGCACCTCGAGATGCGCGACAAGCTACAGGCCACGCACGACGCCAAGCGCATCGCGCCGACGGTCATCCCGCGGCTCATGGCCTCGACCGTGTCGGCGAACCTCGTGAACGTCCTTCGCACGACGGGGCCGAGCTTCTCGGCCACGGCGGCGTGCGCGGGCGGCGCGTACAACCTGCTCCTCGCGGCGCAGCTCATCCGCTCGGGGCACGCCAAGGCGGCGCTCGCGGGCGGCGTCGAGACCTCCGACCCGCACTTCAGCGCGGGCTTCGACGCGATGCGCGCCTACAACTCGGGCGACAACGACGACCCCGGGCGCGCGAGCCGGCCGTATGCGGCCGACCGCGGCGGCTTCGTCTTCGCGGAGGGCGCGGGCATGGTGGTGCTCGAGCGTCGCGTGGACGCCGCGGCGCGCGGGGCGACGGTGCTGGGGACGCTCGTCGGCTTCGGCATGTCGAGCGACGGCGAGGGCAACATGGTCGCCCCCGCCACCGAGGGCGCGCTCGCGGCGCTCGAGAGCGCGCTCCGCACCTCGGGCGTCGCTGCGAGCGAGATCGACTACGTCAACACGCACGGCACCTCGACGCCGCTCGGCGACGTCTCGGAGGTGCGCGCGCTGCGCCGGCTCTTCGCGGGCCGGCGCGTGGCGTACTCCTCGACGAAGGGGTACACGGGCCACACGATCTCGGCGGCCGGCGCCATCGAGGCCGTCTTCACCTGGGCGATGCTGCGCGAGGGGTGGGTGGCGCCGTGCATCCACGCCGAGCCGCTCGATCCCGAGCTCGCCGACTACCCGCCGGTGCTGCGCCCGACCGAGGCGAAGCTCCGCTACGCCCTGTCGAACTCCTTCGGCTTCGGCGGCACGAACGCGACCTTGGTGCTCGCGCCGCCGTGACCGCCGTAGAATGCGGAGCCATGCGCGCTCGCCATCTCGCCCCGGTCCTCGCCCAACTCCTCGTCCTCGCCGGCGCGTGCGGCGGCTCGGAGGAGACCGCCGGCGGCGCGGGCGGGGGCGCGAGCGGGCCGCCGTGGCTGTCGGACGCGTCGATCCTCGTGTCGGGGGCGGCGAGCACCACGAACGACTGCCGCACCGGCATCTGCCGCCACAACGAGAACACGGACCTCACGATCTTCGGCGGCGCGATCTACTTCGTGCACCGCACGGCGCAGAGCCAGATCCTCGGGCCGAACAGCTCGCTCCACGTCTATCGCTCGACCGACGGCGGCGCGTCCTTCGCCGAGACCGCCGTCATCCCGGCCCCCGTCGACCGCGATCTGCGCGACCCGCACTTCTACACGGTGGGGAGCGAGCTCTACCTGAAGGCGCTCGTCCGCCTGCCGGTCGTGAGCACGCGCGACACGGGCGTCGACACCATCTCGGTCGTGACCCACTCGGCCGACGGCGAGGCGTGGAGCGCGCTCGAGCCCATCGCCCCGCCGACCTGGAGCTTCTGGCGCGTCCAGGAGCACGCGGGCGCCTACTACGCGGCGGCCTACGAGGACGGCGACCTCAGCGTCGTGCTCTACAGCTCGCCGGACGGCGTCACGTGGACGGCGGGGCCCGAGATCTACGGCGTCGCGGTCGACACGCCGCTCGAGACCGAGCTCGTGTTCATGCCGTCGGGCAAGCTCCTGGCGCTCGTGCGCATGGACGGCACCGACGACGAGCTGCTCGGCGACGCCGGCCGGTTGCGCACCAAGATCTGCTGGTCGGACGCGCCCTACGCGAGCTTCGACTGCCCGGCGGAGCTCACGGGTCAAAGGCTCGACGGCCCGCTCGCGTTCTTCCACGGCGGGCGGCTCTTCGTCGTCGCCCGCAAGCACCTCGGCGCGAACGACAAGAAGCGCACGGCACTCTTCGAGATCACGGGCGATCTCGAGGGCGGAGCGCTCGCCATCACCGAGCACGGCGAGCTCCCGAGCGCGGGCGACACCTCGTACGCCGGGCAGGCGGCGCTCGACGCCGATCGCACCCTCGTCACCTGGTACTCGGGCGACATCGTGAAGGACATCGGCTGGACCTTCGGGATGTTCGACGTCACCGACGTGTGGCAGGGCACGATCGACTTTTCGAAGCTCTAGTCCCTCGGCACGGACTCGACTTCGCCCTGTCGGGCGAAAGTCTCGCGGCTACAGGGATCAGGCTTCAGACTTCAGGCACGAGACTCGAGGGAGTGTCGATCCCCGGCGCCAACCCAACTGCTGCTGCGAGCCGAGTTGGCGTCGACGTTGACGTGGACGTGGACGTGGTCGTGGACTTTGACGGCGACGTCTACGTGGACTTGGTCGGCCGACGTCACGGGCACGCCGGCACGATGCGCGTCGCCTTCTCCCACTCGGCGTCGCTCGCCTTGACCGAGTACGTCTTGCCGGTCGTGCCGTCGAAGAGGCTTTCGGTCTCCCAGATGGAGATCCATCGCGGGTTCGCGGGGGCGACCGAAAGGTCCAGGGGCGCAACGCCATCGCCAGCGAGCGAACAATCGTCGAGGCCCGCAAGCGGGACGTCCTTGCACAGGGGTTGCACGCTGCCCGTGTCGACGTCGAGGTACGCCGCGGGTGGCAAGCCGTCGCTGGCCGGCACGATGCCAGCGTGCCGCTCGTCGAAGAAAACGAGCTCCACGGCGCGCACGCCGACACGGGAGCCGTGCCGGAACCTTGGCTCGAGCCGGAACCAGGGCAGCTTGCCTGGCGCAACGAGAATGGTCCGGTCGAGCTTGCCGCGCGTGGCCACGGCGACCGCGAGATCATGCAAGGTGCCCGCAGACCCCTGGACGAAAAGCGCTGCAGTCCGGTTGCCGGACGGGCTCGTGGCCTCGGCGACGAGCTCGGCACCGTTCGGGAACCCCACCGGAGCTGGAATGGGTCCGCGGCTGCGCACGGCGCGACCTCCCGGGGCGAGCTGCCAATCGCAGACCTCCCAGCTGGCGCTCGACACGGCAAAGCCAAGGCACAGCCGCCCATGCGCCGCATCGAAGCTTGGGGACGCCAGCACGGAGGCGCTCCATTGCACCGCTCGGTCTTCGTAGCGTGCCACGGTGCCCTGAAGGGTGTCGCCGACGGCGACGACCACGGAGGGCAGCCCTCTCGGTGGTCCGGGTGGCCCCTGCTCGCCCCAGAATACGTAGCGAGGATCTCCGGAGTAGGCGGCGGGCGTCGTGAGCAGGTCCACGGAACAAGCGAGCCCCTGCACCTCGAACGTCGCCGTCGTGTTCCCGGTTGCCGTGTCCACCTCGACGAGCGCGCTGGCATCGAGATCGCACGCGACCAGACGCGCGCCGTCCGGCCGCACGCTGGCGCCGCGCAGGTGCTGGCGGAGGATCGTGCCCGTCGCGAAGTCGGCCAGCACTCCGCCAGGGCGCGCGTCCACCAGCATGGCGGTCCCGCCACGCAAGAGGACCACGTCCGCGGGCAGGTACTCGAAGGGCTTTGGCACCCACGCCACGCTGCCGAGCTCCGCCAGATCGCTGCGCCGCAAGCGGCGAGTGCGGACGTCGTCTGCGACGTAGAGGTCGTTCGGGCTCTGCGCGACGAACCGTACGCGGCCGAGTCGAGTCAGCGCGCCGGTCGTGAGCTCGACCAGGGTCGCCTCGCCGTCTTGCTCCACCCATAGCCGATCGCCGAGCAGCTCCGCCTTGCCCCAGTCGACGAGGTACCGGAGAGAGAAGCCGTTCGGGCCGAGCTCGTACACGCGGCCATCCGTCAGGACGGCCCATCCGGGGGAGACGCCGGCAAGCCACTCGTGCGGCTCGCGGCGCCCATCGGTTCCGGCGGGCAGACCGGAGAACCCCGCGCACGCTGTGCTCGCGGCGCAGAAGGTCGCAACCGTCTGCTGCGCCGCGAACGCCCGCGTGGCGTCGGGACAGGGGGCGCCAACAGCGGAGGCCGATGCCGAGGTCGTGGCCGAGGGCGCGGGCGTCGCCGGCGGCGTCGACTGGGTGACGCCGGGCGCAGGTGGCGGCGGCTGGCTCGAGCCGGGGCACCCGGTCGCCACCAGGGCCGACGCCGCGAGGGCCATCCGCGTCACCAGAGCTTCAGCACAACGCATCACTTGCGATCCGTCTGCAGCGGGACGTGTGTCGGGTTCCCCGTGAACCCGGGACGCGCCGCGCCCGGGTTGAGTAGCGCCTCGAATACCTGCGCTCTCGGCGCGGGGGAGCGCGCAGTCACGTTGCCGGCCGCGCCCATGAGCGCGAGACCAACCCCTCTGTCGCGCAGCGCCGGCACGAGCGTGTCCATGTTTGTGTAGCTTGGCTGCTCAGGGCGGTACCTGAAGGTAGCCATCTGGATATTCGATGCCGGCACATGATTCGACAACCCCCAGCCCGCGGACGTGAGTATCATCCTGTTGTCGAAGCCGACCTGTGCGTACGTTCCGTCCTTGCCGTAGCACATCGTGCGCGCCAACAGATTCGGGCTCTTCCGGGCGAAATCATAGGAGAATGGCTGCATGTGCTTCTGCACCGAGCCGTCTGAGCGGAATACGCCCGTGTAATAGCCGACGATGCCGTCCGGCTTCGCGGTGACCAGCGCGTTCACCGTCTCGAGCATCAATAGGCGCATGTTTTCGCCATGATCCGCCTCGGTGATGACGCCGAGCTCGATATCGAACACGATCCCGTCGATGTCGAGTCTTGCCGGCGGGTTAGGGTCGCCCGCGCGCGGTGGCGGGAAGAAGAAGAACCGAACGATCTGCTGCGCGTGGCGCTTGATCGCACCAGGCGAAGCGGCCTTCAGCCAGCCGGGGAACGCCGCTTGTTCATTGGGATTGCCCGCGCCATCGACGAGCGAGTAGCCGACGAGCAGCTGGCCGCCGCGCGAATGGATGTCGACAATCAGGCTCCGCAGGTAGCTCTCCCGGAGGGCGGGATCGAGGCTCGGGGTGTTCAGCGGTCGGAAATGCGCCATGTCCCATTTGATCTCGTCCGCAGCGAGTGATGGGTTCGAGGCAGGGCCAACGAAGCTCGGAATGACGGTGTGAACCAATCCGTAGTCGTCCACCCGGGCATCCGCATACCGTTTCAGGTCGTCCTTGGTCGGCCCTGCGAACCACGGCGTGAAGTCGAAGATCGACAACCTCAACCGCGGCCCTACCGTGACGCCCACCCAGATCCACGCGCCCGTCGTCACGTGCACGGTCGCCCGGTTGTTCTCGCCGGGCGCCGGGGAGGTCACGATCACCTCCCAGTCCCCGTCCGGGACACAGTTGAAGGCGCAGACCGTGACCCCCGTGGCGGTGTGGACGTACGGCGAGCTCGGCTCGCGCATCTCGGCGGTGCCGAAGACGTCGCGGAGTAGCTGGACTGTCACGTCGGGTGCGACAGGGTGGGGAGAGCTGGCGGTCGAGTCCGCCACGAAGACGACCACGTTCCCAAGGGCGGGCACGCAGCTGCCCTGCACGTTGGCTGGCTTGCCCGCGATGGAATGGGGACGCGCCCCGACCTGAGCCCGAGGTGGAGGCGCACCGGGGCCGCCGCCCGGCTGAGCGTCCGGAGTCCATCCGCGCGTCTGCATGGACGCGACGAAGTGCGGGGCGACATCGGGCTGCGAGAGGCCTGACCCGAGGGTCGGTTTGGGGCTGAACGGAGGTAGCTGCCCATGGTCGTGCCGTATCTGGAGCTCGGCCGACACGTGGCTCGGCTCGCCCGTCTCGAGCTCGCCGTAGGCGCGCTGATACGCACGCACGTTCTCCTGCCGCGAGCGCGACTCACCGAACCCGAGGTTCGCGAGGCGGCGGTCGGTCGGTCGCGTCGAGCCGGCGCCGAGAGCGGCGTGGTAGCGCCGCCGGAAGGGCAGCCATGCCTGCTGCGGGACGTCGGGTGGCGCCCACACGACGCGCAGCGTCTTCGTCGACGGGCGGATCTGCACCTCGACCTCCCCTGCGCCGTTCGCCTTGCAGGGCTCCTTCGTGAGCAAGCGCCCGTGCTCGTAGACGCGCACGCGTGCGCCCGGCATCCGGAAGCCGCGCTCGTCGTAGAGCACGAGCGTGTGCGACCGCCGCTCGGGTTCCGGCGCGGGGTCGTGGCAGACACACAGCCCTTCGGGGCAGTCCCACGTCGGCTCGGCAGCAGCTGCCGGATCTTCGTCTTCGTACGGCCAGGGCGGATCTGCCGGCGCGGCGCACTGCGGGCGCGGTCCTGGCGAGGGAGCGGCGGGCGGCCCCTGAGGAGGAGCCGGCAGCGGGCCCGGCGGAGCTGCAGGCGCAGGCGCCTCGATCGCGAGCACATCTCCTGGGTAGAGGACGTCCGGGCTCCCTCGCCTCTGCCTGAGCTCCGCGTTGGCGGGATGGCTCCAGATCGCTTCCCAGGTCGTGCCGTGCTCGGCAGCGATTTGCACGAGGTAATCGCCTGGCTGGACGGTATAGAGGATCATCTCGCTTTGCCGCTTGCCGAGCTTGGGGGCCTCCTCGCGATGCTGCCAGAGGTGTCGAGAGCGATCCAGTCGCATCATGGGCGTCACGGGCGGCTCGACGGCCCTTTCGCCACCGGGTCGAAGGTCGAGGCGCATCTCGGCGGGGCGGACGCCGCGGGCGCCGAGCCGCCCGGTTTGCCAAGGCAGTAACTCGATCCGCCCGGAAGCGAGCGAGCGGAACCACGGAGGAGGCACCGAGCCACGGAGCGTGACACGGAGGAGTCTCTGAGCCCTGTATCCTCCGTGCAGCTCTCCGTGCTTCCGCGTCTCCGTGGTTCGCCCGTTCGGCCCCAGCCCCTGATGGCGCCCCGCGATCGGGCGGCTATGCTGCGCCTCATGGGAATGCCGCGGACGGGATCTGCCTTGCTGCTCGTGTGCCTCGCGGCCGCGGGCGTCGCGTGCTCGAGCGAGGGCGCGGGCACCGAGACGACGACCACGAGCGGCACGGGTGCGAGCGGCACGGGTGCGAGCGGCGGGGCCGGAACCGGGGGGCAGGGCACCGGGGCGGGGGGGACCGGCGGCGCGGCGACCTCCCAGGACTGCACGGCGCCGAGCGGCTCGCTTCCGCAGCTCGTGTGGACGGAGGTCGCGAGCGGCCTCTCCATGCCCATCTTCGTCACGGCGGCGCCGGGCGACGACAGCCGCCTGTTCATCGCCGAGCAGACCGGGCAGATCCGCGTGCTCGCGAACGGGAGCGTGTCGGCGACCCCGTTCGTCGATCTGTCGGCCGAGGTGCAGGCGGGGGGCGAGCAGGGCCTGCTCGGGCTCGCGTTTCACCCGGCCTACCAGGCCAACGGGCGCCTGTTCGTGTTCTACACCGAGAGCGGTACCGGCGCGCAGGTCGTGGCGGAGCTCGGCCGCACGCCCGGCGATCCCGACAGCGCCGATCCGGCGAGCGAGCGCCGGCTGCTCGTCCTGCCCGACGACGAGTCGAACCACAACGGCGGCATGCTCGCCTTCGGCCCGGACGGCATGCTCTACATCGGCCTCGGCGATGGCGGTGGAGGTGGCGATCAGCACGGGGCCTTCGGCAACGGGCAGAACCTCTCGAGCCTGTGGGGCAAGATCGCGCGCGTCGACGTCGACGCGGCCGCGCTGCCCTACGGCATCCCCGCGGGCAACATGACCGCCATCCCGCCGGGCAACCCCTCGACGGGGCCGGTCGCGCCCGAGATCTGGTCCTACGGCCTGCGCAACCCGTGGCGCTTCGCCTTCGACCCTTGCACGGACGATCTCTACATCGGCGACGTGGGCCAGGGCTCGTGGGAGGAAGTCGACTTCGCGCCGGCGGGTGCGGCGCAGGGCCGCCGCAACTACGGCTGGCGCTCGATGGAGGGCACTCACTGCTACGACGCGACCCTCGGCTGCGAGACCGTCGAGGGCTACACGGCGCCGGTGCTCGACTACCCGCACGGCGCCGAGTGCTCGGTCACCGGCGGCTACGTGTACCGCGCGAGCGCGATCCCCGCTCTCCGCGGCAGCTACCTCTTCGGCGACTACTGCTCGGGCGCGATCTGGCGCACCACCGTGACGGGCGGCGTCGCGACGCCCATGGAGCCGCTCGGTGTCACGAGCGGCTCGTCGCTCGTGTCCTTCGGACAGGACAACCTCGGCCACGTGTACGTCGTCTACCTCGACGGGCGCGTGCTGCGCCTCGACCCCCAGTAGCCGCGTCCCCGCCGCCGCCACGCGAGCGCCGCGAGCGCCGCGAGC
>JACRDA010000378.1 GCA_016212965.1 Myxococcales bacterium | reverse complement strand
GCCGAGTTTTCACTTCCTCGTGGCGGCGGCCGCCCGCCCTACCGCCTTCCTGGTGCCTCCTTCTTGCGGCGGCTAGCGGCTCAGCGAACGCACCACCGTGCTCTTCACCTTCCGCGTACTTGGAGGCGAGTTACAGAGGAGACACGGAAGCACGGAGAGCTGCACGGAGCCGGCGAAGTTCAGGGGCCCCTCCGTGTCCCGCTCCGTGCTTCCGTGTCTCCGTGGTTCCGCTCGCTCGCTTCCGGGCGGATCGAGTTACTGCCTTGGCAAACCGGGCGGCCTGGCGCCCGTGCCGAGCTCCGTGGTTCGGGCTCGGCGCCGCGCCGGGCGCTACACTTCGAGTGGACGATCCGACGCCGGGCACGCGCGGGTGGCGTGCCGAGTCGCGGTCGCGTCCTCTGGAGGTGCAGCGTGGATTCCATCCAGAAGCTCAAGGCCCTCATGGCGAGCGACCAGCCGGACGAGCTGCGCCGCGGGCTCGCGCTCCTGCGCGAGGAGATCCCGCGCGCCGGCACCGCGCAGGCGCGTCCCCTGTTCGATCTCCTGACCTCGCTCTTCTACGTCGATCCGCTCGACCGGCCCGATCTCGTGCCCGTCGTGGACGAGGCACTCGGCGTCCTCGCCGGCTTCGGACCGTGGGTGATCCCGCTGCTCGTCGAGCGTCTCGACGCGGGCGATCTCAAGGCCCAGATGGCCGTCGCGCACGCGCTCGGGCGCATGGGCGCGGCCGCGGTCGAGCCGCTCGTCGAGGCGTACCGCACGGCGCCCGACGACGACCGGCGCGCGTTCGCGCTCTACGCGCTCGGCATGATCCAGTCGCCGGCGGCGGGCGTGGCCGCGCCGCTCGCGCTCGAGGCGGCCCGCTCGAGCGACCTCGAGCTGCGCGACACGGCGACGCGGGCCATCGGGCGGCTCGCCGAGCACGTGCCCCCGGGCGCGTTCGGCGAGGCGGTGCGCGCCGGCCTGTTCGAGCAGCTGTGCACGAACGCCGTCGACGAGAACGCCGGCGTCCGGGCCAAGGCGGTGCGGAGCCTGGCAGCGCTCGCGCGCCGCGGACACCTCGGCGACGAGGAGCGCGCCACGGTGCGCGCGCTCTGCCGGCGCATCCTCGGTCGCGAAGAGCGCTTCGAGTGGGACCTCGCCTACGTCGTGCGGCGCGAGGCAGAGGCCGCGCTCGGTCTGCTCACGTGAAGTGGGCGCGGTTGCAGGGCGTCGACGTCCGGCCTACGAGCCAGGGCGTGCGGTCGCGTGCGGCCGCGCGGAGCCAGCCATGACGAGCCTCGACGAGCTGCGCCGTGATCCGGTCCTGCACTGGGTGCGACAGGGTGTGATCGGGCGCGACGCCGTGATCCGCACGCCCTTCGGCGTCCTGCCGAAACGCTACTTCGACTACACGGCCTCGGGGCTGCCGTTCGGGGCCATCGAGGATCTGGTGCGCGAGCGCGTGCTGCCGTGGATGGCGAACACGCACACCGACGCGAGCGCCACCGGCGGCTACATGACGGCGCTCTACGGCGCGGCGCACGACACGGCCAAGCGCCACGTTCGGGCCGCGGACGACGACGTCGTCATCTTCACGGGCGCGGGGGCGACCGGCGCCATCAACAAGCTGGTGCGCGCCATCGGCATCCTCGTGCCCGAGCCCATCGAGCGCATCGTCGGCGTGCGGCGCCAGATCCCGGACGCCGAGCGGCCCGTCGTCTTCATCTCCAAGATGGAGCACCACTCCAACGATCTGCCGTGGCGCGAGAGCGTCGCGGACGTCGTCATGGTGGGCTTCGATGCCGACGGGCGGGTCTCGCCGGAAGAGCTCGCGGCGACGCTCGCCGATCCGCGCTACCGGTCGCGCCCGCTCAAGGTGGGCTCCTTCAGCGCCGCCTCCAACGTCACCGGCATCAAGAACGACGTGGACGCGCTCGCCCGCGCGATGCACGCGCACGGAGGCTACGCCTGCTTCGACTATGCGGCGGCGGCTCCCTACGTCGACATCGACATGCACCCCGCGGGCCCTGCGGGTGCACCCGACCCCGCCCTGCGCAAGGACGCCGTCTTCGTGTCGATGCACAAGTTCCTCGGCGGGCCGCAGGCGCCGGGCCTGCTCGTCGCCAACCGCCGCCTCTTCCGGAGCCGCGTGCCGGTCGAGCCCGGCGGCGGCACGGTCGTCTACACCTCGCCCTGGGACTGGCGCTACACCGACGAGCTCAGCCACCGCGAGGAGGGCGGCACGCCCAACATCGTCGGCGCGATTCGCGCCGGCCTCGCCATCGAGCTGAAGGAGCTCATCGGCGTCGAGCGCACCGCGCGCGTCGAGGAGGCGTTCCTGCGCCGGGCCATCGAGCGGCTCGCCCGGCATCCCCGCATCAACATCCTCGGGGACCTCGACGCGCCGCGGCTCGCCATCCTGTCGCTCGTGTTCGACGAGGGGCGGCTGCACCACAACCTCGCGGCGCGCATGCTCTCCGATCGCTGGGGCATCCAGACGCGCGGCGGCTGCATGTGCGCCGGCACCTACGGCCACGAGCTGCTCGGCATCGGCGCTGCTCGCAGCTTCGAGATCCGCTGCTCGCTCGAGCAGGGCGACGAGGCCTCGCGGCCCGGGTGGCTGCGCGTGAGCTTCTCGCCGACGACGACCGAGGAGGACTTCGCCGTGCTGCTCGACGCGGTGGTCGAGCTCGCGGACCGCTACGCCGAGTGGGCCAGCGACTACCGCATGGACCCGACGACGGCGACCTTCCGGCACCTGCGCGAGAGCGCGGAGACGTCGGAGAACCGCCCCCTGCACCTCGTCGGGCCGGTGTGAGCCGGCCGGGGCGGCGCGGCGCCCCGGAGCCCATTGTGCGGGGCGCCGCACGCTGTGTAACCTGGAGTATCGGCCCCGGCGGCGCGCGCACGCGCCGCGCCGACCCCGCGACGCCATGAGTCACGAGCCGAAGACCGCCGCCGAGCGCCAGGCCAAGCTCGCCGGTCCCAACCCCCTGCTCGGCCGAGCGCACGACCTCGTCGAGATCGAGCGGGTGGCGGCCGAGCTCGACGCCGCGGAGGCGGACCCGTCGAACGTCGTCGAGGCGAGCGTCGACGTCGACGAAGATCCGGCCGCGCGACCCGCTCCCGCGCCGGCCGCGCCCCTCGCTCCCGCCCTGCCCATCCCGGCCGCGCTGCGGGCGCCGGAGACCGTCGCGGCGGCCGCCCCGGTCGCGTCGGCCGCACCCCAGGCCGCCCCGGCGCCGCGCCCGCCCATCGCCTCGGCCTCCATGGACCTGCTCCTCGCCCCGATGCACCGGCGCGCGCCGAGCTCGTGGCCGCGGATCCTGCTCGCGGTGCTCGCGGGCGTCGTCATCGCGGGCATCGGGCTCGTCGTCTTCGTCGTCACGCGCAGGTGAGCCGGGCGGTCGGCAACGGCCAGCGGCTAGATGTCCCCGCAGAGCGGGTTGCTCTTCGGGCACCCGCGCTTCGGCGGAGCGCTCGCGGGCGAGGGCACCGGTGCTCCGGCGGCGCGCTTCAGGACCTCGCCGACGGCGATCTTCTGGCGCAGCTTCTCGCGGAGCGCGGCCAGCGTGGCCGCGTCGCTCGCACGGGCGAGCTCGGCCCGGAGCTCGCCTTGCTCGCGCTCGTTGTCGGCGAGGCGCGCGGCGAGCTCCCCGGCCGCGTCCGCGCTCACGCTGGCGCGCGCAGCGGCGGAGCTCGGCGCCGTGCTGGCGGGCGCGTCACCGGAGCCGGCGCAGCCCAACGCCGCGACGACGGCGCAGAGCGCGCCGGCGTGGCGCAGCGACCGCCCGGAGCTCCCGCGCCCCGTCCGCCTCCGCCGTGCGCCGGTCGCGCGCG
>JACRDA010000377.1 GCA_016212965.1 Myxococcales bacterium | reverse complement strand
GCGCTCCTCGCGCTCGCCCGCCAGATCGGCCTCGAGCATCTGCTCCGAGGTGAGCACCTCGTAGAGGCCTCCGTTGTCCTCGATGTAGTCGGCGCTCATGGCTGCCGAGCGCTCGAGGATCGACATGAGCTCATCGTGGTGGTCGCGGTCGAGCGCGAGCAGCGCCGCGAGCAGATCGTCCCAGCCGTCGTGCTGCCGCGCGACGAGCCGGTACTGCTCGATCTCCTCGTGCAGGGTGCACTCGAGGGCCTTCTCGGTGGCGGCCACGTCCTCGCCGCCGTCTTGCATCACGGCGATCAGGGCGTCGAGGTCGAGCACCAGGACCAGCCGGTGGACGGCGAGCGTGACGAGATCCTCGGGCAGGGCGTGGAGCTTCTCGGCGACGAGCTCGTCGCCGGCCTCGCGCAGCACGGCCAGCCACACGAGGAAGCGCTCGGCGTCGAAGGTCTCGTCCTCGCCGGGCCGCGCGGCGCGCCAGAGGTCGTGGTCGAACACGAGGGCGAGCTGCTCCGGCGTCGCGAGCGCCACGAGCTCGCCCGCGTCCTCGAGGCCGATGTGCTCGACGACCCGCGCGAGCACGGCGGGTGCTAGCGCCTGCACCTGCGCGGGGAGGTCGGGCGCGTCGAGGATGCGGGCGAGCAGCTGCCGCGTGCTCGGCTGGCGGCGGACGAGCGTCATGGCCCGAGCCCCCCTGGCGCCGCGCTGCGCGCCACGCTCGCGAAGAGGTGCGCGAGGCCGCCCTGGTGGTGGGTCGTGAGCAGCTCGACCGCCGCGCGCGCCCGCGGCCCGCTCGGCAGGCTCACGAGCGCCGCGGCGAGGGAGCGCAGGTAGCCGCGGTACACCGACGCGAGGGCGAAGCGCAGCGCCGACGAGTGCGTCACGGCCGGCCAGGCGCGGCGCGCGTAGCCGAGGGCCCAGGTGACGAGCGCGCGGGCGAAGTTCTCGGCGAAGCGCGCGAAGCGCGTGCCCTCGGCACGCGCCAGCAGGATGACGACGCGCTCGCGGTGGGCGAGGCAGAGCTCGAGCAGCTCGCCCGCGACCACGTGGTAGCGCGCGTCGCGCGGCAGCTCCCGCACGTCGCGCGCGCTGCCGAGCGCGAGGATGCGCGCGTGGGTCATGCGCTTCACGTCGCGCGCGAAGGCCGGCGGCAGGACCGCGTCGAAGAGCGCCCCCTTGCCGGCGAAGTACTTGTAGACGTTGCCGGTCGAGGTGCCGGCGCGCGCGGCGACCGAGGCGACGGTGGTCGCCGCGTAGCCCCGTGCCGCGAACAGGCGCGCCGCGGCGCCGACGATGCGGCGCCGCACGTGCTCCTTCGGGACCTGTGCCATGTAAAAGAGAATGTTGCATTCTCTTTAGGCACGCGCAAGCGGGACCGGAATCGCGCAGCGCGCTTGCGGTCGCACCCCGGTTCGCGGCAATCTGGTGCCGAAGGACCCGGCCATGACAGCCCAGCGCGGTGTGTGCCTGTCGCTCGCGGCCGCGCTGCTCGGCAGCGCGGGGCTGTGCGGCGTGCTCGCGCCGCCGGCGCACGCCAAGGACCCGAGTGCGGTGAGCGCCGCGGACAAGGAGACGGCGCGCCGGCTGCTCGACGAGGGCGACACGCTCGCGGCCGACGGCCAGATGGCCGCCGCGCTCGAGAAGTACCGCGGGGCCGACGCGCTCGTGGACGTCCCGACGACGGCGCTGCCGGTGGGGCGTGCCTGCGAGGCGCTCGGCCAGCTCGTCGAGGCGCGCGACGCGTACCTGCGCGCGGCGCGCTTCGTCGCCGCCGAGCCGAACCCGGCCTTCGAGGACGCCCGGCGCGAGGCCGGCGAGCGCGCGGCGGCGCTCGGCGGGCGCATCGCCACGCTCGAGCTCACGATCCGGGGCGCCGACGGTGCCGCCGTCACGGTCACGCTCGACGGAGCGCCCGTGGCGGTCGGCGCGGTGCGCGAGCGCAGCGTGAACCCGGGCTCGCACGAGGTGCGCGTCGCGGCGCCGGGGTACCGCGAGGCGCGCGCCGCGGTCGAGCTCGCCGAGGGCGAGACGAAGCGTCTCACGCTCGACCTCGAGGTCGATCCGCTCGCGCCCGCCGGCACCGCCACCGCCGCCGGTCCGTCGGTGCCCGCTTATCCCGTCTCGACCGTCGCCGGCTTCGCGCTCTCGGGCGCCGCGCTCGCGGTCGGCATCGGCACGGGCGTCGGCTCGCTCGCCAAGGGGCGGCAGCTCGCCGATGCCTGCGGCGCGGACGAGCTCTGCCCGGTGGGGCAGGGGCTCGAGGACGTGCAGCAGGACGGGCTCGCTCTCGCGAACGCGTCGAACGTGGCCTTCGCCGTGGCCGGCGCCGGCGCGCTGTTCGGCCTCGTGGCGCTGTTCGCGATCGACGACGTGCTCGGGTCGGCCGCTCCGGCGGAGGCGCGTCTCGCGCCGTATGTCGGTCCGGGCGCGCTCGGCGTGCGAGGGAGCTTCTGATGGCGCGCGGCAGGCGGTGGGCGCTCGGGCTCGGGCTTGGCGCGCTCGCGGTCGGCGCCTCGTGCCAGCTCGTGAGCGGCGTCGGCGACTACTCGTTCGGTGCGGGCGCCGGGGGCGGCGGCACCGGTGGCGCGGGCGGCAGCGGCGGAGCGGAGCCGTGCGCCGGGGCATCGTACTGCGGCCTCTGGGCCGTGACCTTCCCGGTGACGGGCAACCTCGCCGCGAGCCGGACGGATGCGCTCGCCCGCGAAGGCGCAGCCACGGTCGCCGTCGGCGAGTTTGCCGGGATGGGGACGTTTGCGCCGGGGGTCACGGTGCCGTCCACGGGCCTGACCGATTTTTTCGCGGTGCGCGTCCACGACGACGGGCAGAAGGAGCTCGTGGCGACCTACGGGGGCAACGCCTTCGACCTGCTCGCGGGCTTCGCGGCGGTCGACTTCGGCGGCCACTACTGGGTCGCCGGCTCGAACCTCGGGTCGCCGAGCTTCGGCGGCCAGACGCTGCAGGGCACGGGCATCTTCCTGGCCCACTTCGGGCCCAACGTCGACGCGGTCGTGCCGTATCCCACGCCGTCCATCAGCGGCGGCGAGCTCGGCGCGCTCGCGGTGGACGCGGCGGGCAACCTCTACGCCGCCGGCGCCTTCGGCGGCACCGTCGATCTCGGCCTCGGCTCGATGGCCGCGACCGCGCTCGACGGCCTCGTCGTCGGCTTCGACCCAGTGGGCGCGCTCCGCTGGGTGGTGCAGCTCGGCGGGGCGGGCGACCAGCGCGCGCGCGGCGTCGCGGTCGACGCCGACGGCAGCGTGGTCGTCGGGGGCGAGTACCAGAGCGAGCTCGTCCACCACGGGCAGACCGAGCCCGGCAGTGCGAGCGGCGACGGCTTCGTCCTGCGGCTCGCGGCCACCGACGGGCAGGCCGTCGACTTCCGCCGCATCACGGGCGCGAGCGGAAGTCGCGCCGTCCGCGCCGTAGTCCGCGCGGGCTCGTCGCTGCTCGTGGCCGGCGACTTCAGCGGCCAGAGCGACATCGCGGGCACGCCCCAGACCGCGAGCGACGTGCGCGAGGCGTTCGTGGCGGAGCTCGGCCCGAGCCTCGCCACGACCTGGCACGTCGGCATCGGCGGCAACACGCTCCTGCTCCAGGCCGTGGCGCTCGACGTCGCCGGCGGACGCATCACCGTCGCCCTGCGCTGCCCGTCCCAGATCCGCTTCGACGGCAAGACCATCCTCGGCGGTGGCGGCAGCAACGTGTGTCTCGCACAGCTCACCGAGGCCGGTGCGCCCCTCTGGGCCGCGAGCCTCGGCGACGATCTCGACCAGACCGTGACGAGCGTGCGCGCGCTGCCCGACGGCGCCGTGGTCGGCGGCTCGGCGTCGGGCGATCTCGACCTCGGGGACCTGGTGCTGCAGGCGTCGAACACGCGCCAGGAGGCGTACGTGTTCCGCTTGCTTGCTCCCTAGAAGGGGAGACGAGCCCGAGCGAGCCCCGGACCCTTGCCGAAGCAGCAAGCGGCATCCGGACCGAAACTGTTGCCCTCACCCCCCGGCCCCCTCTCCCGGAGGAGAGGGGGTGGTCCCAGTCGGGGACTCCTCGAAATCCGCCGCGGATTGTCGGCTCGTCCTGATGCCGCGTGCTCAGAGGCCAAGGCTCCAGGGCTGGCGAGTGGCCCGTCTTCGAGTCCTCGCGCTGCGCCGCTCCATGCCCGAGCGCCGAGCGGCCCAAGCGGTCTTTGTCTCGTTGCTCCTTGTCAGCGTGTGCGGCGAGCAACTCGCACGCGGTTCGGTCGATGGACGAGCATGGCTCGCCTCCGCCGACCCGAGACGCACCGCGCCCGGACGCTGCGCCGCGCCTCCACGCATGCCGAGCGCGCGCTGTGACAGCTACTTCGCGGCCGACAGCTCGAGCACGCCAAGTTCCGGCGCCAGCAACCGCTGGGTCGCTTCATCGTCGACTTCTTCTGCGAAGCAGCTCGGCTCGTCGTAGAGGTTGATGGCGGCCATCACGACGACCCCAGCGTCGCTGCTCGCGATGCGGCTCGCGACGCCTTGCTTCGCGCCGCAGGCCTCACGGTCCTGCGCCTCCCCAACGAACAGATCCTCCACGACCCCGAGCGCGCACTCGACCGGATCCGCCCACTGCTCCGAGCGTCCGGCCGACGCGGCGACCCCCGGTAGCGCGCTTCGTTTTCCCACCGCCAACGAAGAAAGCCCCCGACATGGACCACCCCCTCTCCTCCGGGAGAGGGGGCCGGGGGGTGAGGGAAATATACTCAGGTCCGGATGCCGCCTGCTTCTTCGGCAAGGGTCCAGGGCCACTCGACCCCGGCCTCACAGCGTGCGGATGCGCACCGCGCCGTCGCCCGCCTGCCGGTGCTCGTGGTCGTGGTCGTGGTCGTGGTCGTGGTCGTGGTCTGCTCGCTCGGCTGCGACGGGAGGTTCGCGACCGAGCAGGCCCAGGGGCCGATGGCGAAGAAGGCGGCTGCGAGGAGCAGCGCGTGGAGACGAGCCGTCGTGAGCATGGCTCATGCTACCACGGTGCGCAGGGCCGGCTGGCGAGCCGCCCCGTCCGTCGAGCGGCGGCGGCGGCTCGCTCGGCCCGCGCGCGGCCGCACGAGCGTCACGGCGCGTCGGTCGACTGCGCGTTGCCGCTCGACGACACGTCGAAGCCGAAGCTGCGCTTCGGGCCGTCGATCTCGACGTGGATGGTGTCGGCGTCGACGCGCGCGAAGGAGAGCGTGAGCGTCTTGTCGCTGGGCGTCGTCAGGGTGTAGACGCCCGCCTGCGGCACCGGATCGACCCAGCGGATCTGGACGCCGGCGATGTCGAGGTCCCACACGCCCGACGCGGCGGTCCAGCTGCGCGAGCCGTCGATCTGCAGGCCCTCGTCGAGGCCGCCGGGCAGCGGCTGCTGCACGCGGTCGCCGGTGCCGGTCCAGCTCCTGCCGTCGGCGAGGCGCGTCCAGTCGAGGTCGTGGACGACGTGGCGCGTGAGCGCCTCGAAGTTCCACGTCACGGTCGCGGTGCCGGTGACGGAGAACTTGCCGTTCGAGATCTCGCTCCACTCGTGGCTCACCACGATCTCGCCGGCCGCGTTCTTCACGACGCCGATGGTGTGCGTGCCGGTGAGCGTCTGGCCCTGGTAGGCGCAGTTGCCCGGCAGGGCGCCGTAGTGGACGGTGAGCTCGCCACCGGCGAGCGCGATCTCGGCACACGGCAGCTGCGCCGCGATGAAGGCGCCGATCTCCTGCGCCGCCTGCTCGACGGCCGCCCCGATGGTGAAGCTCGTGGTGAGCTCGATCGTGGCGCCGACGACGCTCGCCGCCTGGGTCGACGCCTGGGCCTCCTCGAGGGCCTGGGCCGCCTCGCCGAAGGTGAGGGCGGACTCCTTCGGACAACCCGCGAGCGTGCCGAGTCCGAGGGTGGCGAGCGCGAGGGTGATGGCGAGCTTCTTCATGGGCGGCCTCCGGGTGGGGTTCGCGTGGGATCGAGTGGAGCGCGTTGCGCTGGCAAGTGCAATTGCACACCGTGTGCCCGCCAAGACGGGCGGGCCGCGCATGCGATTTCGAGCACTTGCCCGCAGCGGAGAGGCCGCGTCCGCGCGACGTTCTCGCTCGGGCCGTGAACGGAAGGTCACACTTCTGCGTCGCGGGCTTTCGTCCTTGACGCTGTCGGGGCCCGCGCCAAGCGTCGGCCCATGGACTGCCCGCGCTGCAACAAGCCTCTGGTGCCGGGCCGACTCGCGGCCCACTCGCTCGTCGAGAAGGTCCACGTGTGCGAGGCCTGCGAGGGCAGCTTCGTCGGGCCGCAGGAGCTCGCCGACATCGAGGTCGAGGAGCGCACGGCGTTCATCGAGGAGCGCGACATCCCGAACGCGAAGGCGCAGGCGGTGGTGCTGCGGTGCCCGGCGTGCGCGGTCGGGATGCAGAAGGTCGTGAGCACCCGCGACGCCAAGGTCGTGATGGACGTGTGCCCGAAGTGCCACCACACGTGGCTCGACCACGGCGAGATCGAGGCCATCCAGACCGACAGCCTGTTCGCGATCCTGGGCCAGCTGTTCCGCCGCAAGGAGCGCTGAGGAGGCGAAGAGCCGGCCGCGCCGTGGCGTCAGGCTCGGCCGGGGCACGGCCGCGCGTGCTAGGATCGATCCGTGCGTCCCGCCTCGCGGAGGTCCATGCCGTGCGTAGCTCGTTCGTCGCCGCCACCGTGTCCGTGCTCCTCGCCCTCGCGCTCGGGGGCGCGTGCTCGCCGTCGGTGACGGTCGGATCCGGCTCGGGCGGCACCGGCTCGGGCGGCACCGGCTCTGCGAGCGACTTCGACGGCGACGGCTACCCCGCGGGGCCCGACTGCGACGACGAGGACGCCACCGTTCACCCGGGTCAGCCAGAGCCGTGCAGCTGCAACGGCATCGACGACGACTGCAACGGCATCGTGGACGACTTCCCGTGCGATCTCGCGTGCGTCGATCAGGACGGCGACGGGTACCCCGCGGGGCCCGACTGCGACGACGCCGATCCGGCCGTGCATCCTGGCCAGGAGGAGCCGTGCGCCTGCGACGGCATCGATCAGGACTGCAGCGGCGTCATCGACGACTTTCCGTGCTTCCTCGCCTGCGACGACCAGGACGGCGACGGGTACCCGGTGGGCATCGACTGCAACGACCTCGATCCCAACGTCCACCCCGGTCCGGCTTCCGAGCCGTGCACCTGCGACGGGGTCGACGAGAACTGCAACGGCGTCGTCGACGACTTCGCCTGCCCCTTCGTCTGCAGCTACCTCGGCGAGGGGGCCGTGTGCGTGGCCGGGCAGGAGCCCGCTTGCGGCGAGGGCTTGAGCTGCTGCTACCCGTGCGGGATCCCCGATTGCGACTTCGTCTGCGTGCCGACCTGCACGGAGCCGGGATGCATCGGGGGCTGCCAGCTGATGGGATGAGAGGCGCGAGCCCTGGACTCTTGCCGCAGAAGCAAGCGGCCGGCGCGAGCCCTGGACCCTTGCCGCAGAAGCAAGCGGCATCCGGACCTGAATTTTCCCCTCACCCCCCGGCCCCCTCTCCCGAGGGGAGAGGGGGGGTGACAGCGGCGAATTTCCTGGGATTCCGGGAGTTCTGCAAGCGAGTCGGCGGCGTCAGGTGGTGAGCGTTCCACGACCCCGAGCGCGCACTCGACCGGATCCGCCAACTGCTCCGAGCGCCTCGCCGACGCGGCGACACACGCAAGCGCGCTTCGTTCTCCGACCGCCAACGAAGAAAGCCCCCGACACGGACCACCCCCTCTCCTCCGGGAGAGGGGGCCGGGGGGTGAGGGGAAAATTCAGGTCCGGATGCCGCCTGCTGCTTCGGCACGGGTCCGGGGCTCGCCCCTCGCACCGCTCGCCGGTTGCGGCGTCGCGCGCTTCGCGCCAAGTTCCCGGGCCCATGACGACCGACAGCTCCTCCGAAGCAGGCGCCGCCGCCCCCGCGGCCGCAGCCGATCCGACGCCCGAGGGCGGACTCTCGAAGGGCTTCGAGCCCGCCGAGATCGAGGCCCGGTGGTACGCGTACTGGCTCGAGCACGGCGTGTTCCACGCGAGCGAGGCCGCGGACGACACCCGGCCGACCTACGTCCTGCCGATGCCGCTGCCGAACGTGACGGGCTCGCTCCACATGGGGCACGCGATGATGTGCACCTTCGAGGACATCCTCGCGCGCGCGCACCGCATGCTGGGCCGGAACACACTCTACGCGCCGGGCACGGACCACGCGGGCATCGCGACGCAGGTCGTCGTCGAGCGGCAGCTCGCGCGCGAGGGCAAGACCCGGCACGAGCTCGGGCGCGAGGCCTTCCTCGAGCGGGTGTGGCAATGGAAGGGGCAGGCAGGCGGGCGCATCGTCGAGCAGCAGAAGGCGCTCGGCCTGTCGGCCGACTGGGCGCGCAGCAAATTCACGATGGACCCCGACTACGCGCGCGGCGTGCGCGAGGCCTTCGTGCGCCTGTACGAGGAGGGGCTCATCTACCGCGACACGCGCCTCATCCACTGGGACTGCCAGGCCCAGACGGTGCTCTCGAACCTCGAGGTGAACAACGAGGAGGAGAACGGCGAGCTCTACGAGTTCGCCTACCCGATCGAGGGCGGCGGCGAGATCGTGGTCGCGACGACGCGCCCCGAGACGATGCTCGGCGACACGGCGGTGGCCGTGCACCCCGACGACCCGCGCTACAAGGACGTCGTCGGCAAGAACGTGGTCCACCCCCTGCTCGACCGGAAGTTCCCGATCATCGCGGACGCCGTCCTGGTCGATCCGAAGTTCGGCACGGGCGCCGTGAAGGTCACGCCCGCCCACGACTTCAACGACCACGAGACGGGCAAGCGCCACGGCCTGCCGGTCCTCGCGATCCTCGACAAGGCGGGCCGTGTGAACGAGCACGGCGGCTCCTTCGCCGGGCTCGACCGCTTCGAGGCGCGGAAAGCCGTCAAGCGGGCGCTGAAGGACAAGGGGCTCGTTCGCGGCTCGAAGCAGCACAAGCTCGTCATCCCGCGCAGCGACCGCACCGAGACCGTGGTCGAGCCGATGCTCTCGACGCAGTGGTTCGTGCGCACGAAGCCGCTCGCCGAGCCGGCGCTCGCGGCGGTCGAGAAGGGCGAGACCATCATCCTGCCCGAGGAGTGGACGAAGACCTACGCCCACTGGATGCAGAACATCCTCGACTGGTGCATCAGCCGCCAGCTCTGGTGGGGGCACCGCATCCCGGCCTTTTACTGCGACAAGTGCGAGCACGTCACCGTCACGCGCGCCGACCGACCGACGGCGTGCGGCGGCTGCGGCGCGACCGAGCTCCGCCAGGACGAGGACGTGCTCGACACCTGGTTCTCGAGCGCGCTCTGGCCCTTCGCCTACCACGGCTGGCCGGACGACACGGCGGCGCTCCGGCGCTTCTACCCGGCGAGCGACCTCGAGACCGGCTACGACATCCTCTTCTTCTGGGTCGCCCGCATGATGATGATGGGCATCCACTTCCTCGGTAAGCCGCCGTTCGCGCGCATCCTGCTCCACCCCATCGTGGTCGACGAGACCGGCGACAAGATGAGCAAGGTGAAGGGCAACGTCATCGACCCGCTCGACCTCATGCACGGCGCCTCCTTCGACGAGGTGGTGAGAAAGGCCCTGCCGGGCGCGCCGATCGAGGAGGCTCTCGCGAAGTTCAAGAAGGCCTACCCGTCGAGCGCCTCGATGGGCAAGGGCTTCGAGGCCTACGGGACGGACGCTCTGCGCTTCACGCTGGCGAGCTACTCGGCCCTGTCGAAGCGCATCCCGCTCTCGCCGAAGAAGATCGAGGGCAACCGACACTTCTGCAACAAGATCTGGAACGCCACGCGCTTCGCGCTGCCGTACCTCGAGGGCGTCGTGCGCACCGATGCCGTGCCCGAGGCGAAGTCGCTCCCGAATCGCTGGCTCCTCGCGCGCCTGGCCGGGACGATGAGCGCCGTCCGCGCCGGCATCGACGGCTTTCGCTTCGACGAGGCGACGGCGGCGCTCTACCGCTTCGTGTGGGGCGATCTCTGCGACTGGTACCTCGAGATGTGCAAGCCCGTGCTCGGTCCGACCGCGACCGACGTGAGCGCGGCGGAGCGGGCCGAGTGGCAGCGCGTGCTCGCGCACACGCTCGACGCCGTCCTGCGCGGCCTGCACCCCTTCATGCCCTTCCTCACCGAGGAGCTCTGGCAGCGGCTGCCGCGGCCGGCGGGCGTGCCGGTGTCGATCGCGCTCGCGAAGCTCCCGGGGCCGGAGGACGGGCGGGCCGACCCCGAGGCCGAGCGCGCCATGGACATCGTGCAGGCGGCCGTCGTCGCGGCGCGCACCATCCGGAGCGAGCGCGACGTGCACCCGGGCTCGAAGGTCCACCTCGAGCTCCGCTCGAGCGATCCGGCCGTGCGGGCGCTGCTCCTCGGCGAGCGGCGCTTCGTCGAGACGCTCGTGCGCACCGACGGTGCGGTCGTCGTCGCGGACCGGGCGGGGGAGCGACCGCGCGGCGTCGCCATGACGATGGCGCGCGAGGTCGAGGTGCTGCTCACGCTGCGCGGGGTCGTCGACGCGGTGAAGGAGCGCGCGCGCATCGAGCGCGAGATCAAGCGGACCGAGAAGGACGTGGGCGTGCTCGAGAAGAAGCTCGCGAGCAAGGGCTTCGCCGAGCGCGCCCCGGCCGAGGTCGTGGCCGAGGCCAAGAGCGAGCTCGCGGCGATGCAGGCGCGGCTCGAGCTGCTCGCCGAGGCGAAGAAGCTCGCCGACGAGCTCGAGTGACGGGCCGGCGGGTGAGGCGCGACGGCCCGGTGGGATGGCCGCTCGCCGGGCGTCGGCCGCGCAAATCCCCGCGCTACGGCCGCAAACGATCGAAACCTCTGTGCCGAGGTACTGGGGGCGCGGCCCCCGTTCTTGGCGCGGCCCCACGGCCCGTGAGAAGATGCCCCCGCTTGGGTGCGTCGGGACGGTCGGACCTCGCAGGTGCGGGGCGTGCCCGAGCGGCGCGCGTCAGGCGCGGAACATCGCCATGAAAAAGCTCGTTCTCGGTCTCTGCTTCGCGTTCGCACCCGTCGTCGGCGCCGTCGTGTCGGCCCCGGGTTGCGCCAACCCGTGCGAGGACCTGTCCGAGCTCTGCGACCTCTGCGCGGACTCGCACTACCGCTCGAGCTGCAGTCGGGCCGTGGAGCTGCGGAACCACGACCTCTGCGGCATCTACAAGTCGACCTTCCAGCAGGTGTGCGTGGGCGTCGTGGGCTCGGGCGGCGCGCCCCCCGGCTGCACCACCGCCGGACAGGTGTTCTGCAGCGGCTCGGGCGGCAACGGCACGAGCGGGTGCGTGTCGCTCCAGACCGATCCGGCCAACTGCGGCACCTGCGGGCACGTCTGCGGCGCGACCGAGGTGTGCGTGAGCGGCGGCTGCTCGAGCAACTGCCCGAACGGGCTCACGGCCTGCTGCGGCGCGTGCATCGACACCCGCACCGATCCGGCCAACTGCGGCGGCTGCTCGGACCCGCTGTGCGTGACCGGCGCGGGCGGCGCGGGCGGCGGCGCGGCGCAGGGCACCGTCTGCGGCGCCGGCGGCTCGGCGGCCTTCTGCGTGAACGGCGCCTGCGGCGCCTGCCTTGCACCGAACACCGACTGCAGCGGCGCCTGTGTCGACACGAGCTCGAACGCCGCGAACTGCGGCGCGTGCGGCAACGGGTGCCCGCCCGGCAACCTGTGCTCGAACGGTCAGTGCGGCTCGTGCCCGCCGGGCGAGAGCGCGTGCGGCGGGCAGTGCGTCGACACGGCGACCGACGCGCAGAACTGCGGCAGCTGCGGCAACGCTTGCCCGGCCGGTACCCCGCTCTGCTCGAACGGCACCTGCGTCTTCAGCTGCGACGCGGGGCTCACGCCGTGCCCGACCGCGGCGCCCACCTCGTGCGTCAACATCCTCAACGACCCCGACAACTGCGGCACGTGCGACAACCCGTGCGCGGCGCCGACGCCGGTGTGCGTGCCTGCGCCGGCCGGCACGGGCGGCGCGGGCGGCGGGCCGGCGGGCCTGCCGGCGACGTGCGAGACGGGCTGCCCGCAGGGCCTGGCGAACTGCAACGGCGCCTGCGTCGACGTCAATACGGACTTCAACAACTGCGGCAACTGCGGGCAGAGCTGCAACGACAACTCGGTCTGCACCTCGGACGCCTGCAGCAACGGGCAGTGCCAGCACTTCGCCGCGAGCGCCTGCACGCCCGCCAACAAGTGCCAGATCGGTGGCTGCGACCCGGTGCTCGGCTGCGTCATCCGGGGCCTCACCTTGCAGGAGATCGACAGCCTCTGCAACGACCCGACCCCGTGCTGTGAGGCGTCCGCCGGCTGCGTGCCGGCCGGCGTGCCCGGCGCCATCTGCCCCTGATGGCGCGCCCGGATGGTGACGGCCGCGCCGCGCCCGGCGTGAGCCACTACCTCACGCCCGAGGGCGCGCGCAAGCTCACGGCCGAGCTCCAGCACCTGCTCTACAAGGAGCGCCCGAAGACCGTCGAGGACGTGGCCGTCGCGGCGGCGCACGGCGATCGCAGCGAGAACGCCGAGTACAAGTACGGCAAGAAGCGCCTGCGCGAGATCGACGGCCGCATCCGCTTTCTGCAGAAGCGGCTCGAGGGCGCCGTCGTGGTCGATCCCGACAAGCAGCAGGGCGACGCCGTGTTCTTCGGCGCGACGGTCGAGGTCGAGTACGAGGACGGCACGCGGCGCCGCTACCAGCTCGTCGGCGAGGACGAGAGCGATCCCGACCGCGGGCGCGTGAGCTACACCTCGCCCATCGGCCGCGCCCTGTTGAAGAAGAAGGTCGGCGACGTCGTGTCGCTGCGGCGGCCCGCCGGGGACGTCGAGCTCGAGATCGTCGGCATCACGTGGGGCGCCGAGGCGCCTCAGCCGAGGTAGCGGTGGTGGACGGCGGGCTCGTGGCGCTCCACGAGCCCCTCGCACGCGAACGCCAGGCGCAGCAAGAGCGCCTCTTGCCATGGCTTACCGACGAGCTGGAGGCCGACCGGCAGGCCCGTGGCGTCGTAGCCGGCCGGCACGCTGACGGCCGGCTGGCCCGTCAGGTTGGCGAGCGCGGCGAAGCGCATGATGCGCTCGGTCACGGGCAGGTTGCTCTCGCCCGTCTCGAGGGCGTCGGCTGGCAGGAGCGGGGCCGTGCAGCCGGTGGCGGGCGTGACGAGCGCGTCGATGGGCGCGAAGGCCTCGGCGTAGAGCCGGCCGAGGCGCGCGCGGTGACGCTGCGCGTGCACGTAGTCGTAGGCCTGGAAGCGCCGGCCGAGGGCGAGGTTGAGGCGCGTGTCGAGCCCGTAGTCGGTGCGGTGCCGCGCGTAGTGACCCGCGTGGGCCGCGGCCATCTCGCCGACGATGGTGACGAGGTGCACGGCGCGCAGCGTCTCGAGCTCCGGGAGCTCCACGTCGACGAGCGTCGCGCCCGCGGCGCACAGGGCGTCGACGAGCGCGCGCGTGCGCGCGACGACGTCGGGCTCCGCGTCCTCGAACCAGGGCCGGTAGATGCCGAGGCGCACGCCCGCGAGGTCGGGTCGCTCGAGCCCGTCGAGGTCGACCTCGGGCTGCCACAGGCTCTGCGGATCCTTCTCGTCGAGGCCCGCCATGGCGGCGTACCCGAGCGCCAGATCGCGCGCGCTGCCGGCGATGGGGCCGACGTGTCCGACGCTCCAGCAGAGCTCGGCCGCGCCGTGCTCGCTCACGCGGCCGAAGGTCGCCTTGAGCCCGAAGACCCCGCAAAGCGCCGCGGGGATGCGGATCGAGCCGCCGCCGTCCGCGCCGACGGCGAGGGGGCACACGCCCGCCGCGACCGCCGCGGCCGGGCCGCTCGAGGACCCGCCGGTGGCCCGCGCCGGATCGTGCGGGTTGCGGGCGGCGCCGTGGTGCGGGTTGAGGCCCGTCACGCCGAGGCCGATCTCGTGCATGTTCGCCTTGCCGACGAGCAGGGCGCCCGCTCGGCGCAGGCGCGCGACCACCTCGGCGTCGGCCGTCGCGGGCGTGGTCCCGAGAAAGCGGGTGCCGACGGTCGTCGGGTAGCCGGCCTGATCGAGCTCGTCCTTGACGGCCACGGGCACGCCGTCGAGCGGGCCGAGCGATTTTCCCGCCGCGTGGCGCGCGGCCGAGGCGTCCGCCTGGCGCAGGAGGTCGTCCTTGTCTTGCGCGATGAAGAGGCGCAGCGCGGGCGAGCGCGCCTCGGTCTCGGCCACGATGGCAAGCGCGCGCTCGGCGACGGCGCGGGGGTCCGTGCGCTTGTCGCGGTAGGCGCGCGCGAAGTCGAGCACGCCCTCCTGCGTGCCGCGCGCCGGCGGCGCGGGAAGTCGGTCGCCGAGCGCGCCGAGATCGACCGGCGGGCGCCCGGTCGCGGCGCGCGGCAGGCCGTGATCGAGCACCGGGTGGGCGGCGGCGAGCGGCGTGTGCACCTCGCGCTCGCGGAGTGCGAGGATGCCCGCGTCGCCGAGCAGCTTGTCGGCGAGCAGGGCCCCTGTCGCGGCGTTCTCGACCGCGACGACGAAACCGCGCAGCAGCAGCCCCGCGGCGCGCGGCGCCTTGATCGGCTTGAGGTCGTAGGCCATGGCGTCTCCTTGTCCGCCCGCGCCTCGGGCGGGGTGGCCCGACCCATGTACCCCGCCTGCCGCCCGCGGCGCGCTTTTTCTTTGCGGGTGTCGGCCGGCGTGACGTCACGCGTCCCGGAGCGGCGCGGCCTCCTCGTCGGCCGGCTCCGCCGGCGCCTCGTCGAGCAAGAGCGCCTCGATGCTCTGGCGGTGGTAGAGCTCGCCGTGGAGGCCGACGGCGCGCTCGAGCTCGCGCCCGCCGCGCAGGTAGACGACCGGGGGCGTGCCGCCGATGCGCAGGCGGCGCGCGGCGCGCGGGGCACGGCTCACGTCGAGCTCGGCGACCTTCACGCGCCCGCGGTACTCGCTCGTCAGTCGGATCACGATGGGCTCGAGGTGCTTGCAGGGCACGCAGCCCGGACTCCACGCGTCGAGCAGGACGGGCAGCTCGGAGCGCAAGATCTCGCGCTCGAAGTTCTCGTCGTCGACGTGCACCGGGAGCTCGGGGGGCTCGAGGCCGAGGAGCTTGGTCCAGAATCCCATGCCGGATGGGAGCCGCCGGCGCGCGAAACGGTTCGCTCGACCGCCCGCGCCCGCACGCCCGCGCCACGAACCCTCGGCGCGCGCCGTGGCTCCCATCGGCATCATGGCGGACGACAAGAAGGAAGAAGGCTCGCGGGCGAGCACCGAGTACCTGGCGGCGGGGCTCGGCGTCGGCGCGTTCGGGGTGCTCGGCGCCATCGTGGGCAGCGCCGTCTGCCCGGTGTGCATCGTCGCGACGCCGGCCCTCCTCGGCGTCGGCCTCTACAAGCGCTGGCGCGAGCGGGTGGCGCGCGCCAGCATGGTGACCGCGGAGCCTGCGCCCTCGAGAGGAGACGACCATGAGTGACGTGATGAGCCACTTCGACATCCAGGTCCGGCAGATCTCGGGCTTCGAGTTCGCGGTCCGCTTCGACAAGGCCGAGTTCGCCACGCTCGCGCTCGACGAGCCGCCGCCGCTCGGACACGACCGCGCCCCGAACGCCGCGCGCGTGCTCGCGGCCGCCATCGGCAACTGCCTCGCCGCGAGCCTCGTGTTCTGCACCAAGCGCGCCGGCACGATGCTCGAGAACGTGACGGCCGAGGTGGGCGTCGACGTGGTGCGCAACCCCGACAAGCGCCTGCGCATCGGCCAGGTGCGCGTGCACCTCGACACCGGCCTGCCGAACGATCACCCCGCCATCGCGGGCTGCCTCGACAAGTTCGAGGACTTCTGCATGGTGACCCAGAGCGTGCGCCAGGGCATCGACGTGGCGGTCACGGTCGGGCCGCGTCCGCCGGCAGGCTGACCGCGCGGCCTCACGCGCTGCTCAGGGCCGCGCGGCCGTCGCGACGAGCTCCCGCAGAAAATAGCGCACGGCGACCGGCACGAGCGCCTCGTGCGCGGCCTCGCCGTCGCCGGTGTCGACGACGAAGGCCCGGACCACGCCCGCGGCGTCCGCGGCGCAGCGATAGGGCTGGTCGCGGAGCGGCGCGTCGGGCAGGCGCGCGGGACAGGTCACCGGCGCGAGCCCGAGCGGCCGGTAGGCCTGGCCGAAGTCGAAGCTCGCGAGGTACTCGCGCTTCTGCCGCGGCACGAAGCCCGCGGTCTCGACGCTGTGCAGGACGAGGGTCGGGATCGCGAGCTTGCGGAGCCGGCCGATCGCCTGGACGAGCCCCGGCCCGACGCAGGTGTCGAAGAAGCCCACGGCCGCGGGCCCGAGCCGCTCGGCCCGGTTCAGTCCGTCGCCGCCGCAGCCCGCCGCGCCCGAGTGCCCGAACACGAAGTAGCTCGTCGCGCGCACGCCGTGCTCGGCGAGCAGCGCCTCGACCTTGGTGCGCAGCTCGGCGAGATCGAAGGCCGGCCAGTCGACGCCGAGGTAGCGGAAGACCGGCAGGACGAGCACGGTCGGGCCGAGCTCCCCGCGCTCGACCATCTCGCCGACGACCGCCTCGACCGTCCTCGGGAACGCGTACGTTCGCGGCGCCTCGCCGCGGCGCGGTTGCCCGTGCAGGCCCACGACGACGGGGTAGGCCCCGCCGCGCTCCACACCGGCGCCGAGCACGAGGTGATGCTGGTCCTCCTCGTCCGCCATCGCGTAGGGCGCGTCGTCCGCCTTCGGCGGCTTCCACGCGAACGGGATGCGGCGCACCGGGCTCGGCGCCGGGGGCGGAGCGGTCGCGGCGCTTGGCGGCGGCACTGGCACCGCGACCGTGCCGGCCGCCGAGGCCGCGCTCGCGGCAGTCGCTGCCGCGGCGGGCGTCGTGGGCTGCCCGCCGGCTCCGTCGCCGGAGCACGCGGCGACCCAGCCGAGCCACGCGGCACCGAGCAGGGCGGATCTCATCGTTCCTCGGGCCCATCCTCGCTCAGCCTCGGTGTCGAGGCCAGGCTCGTGCCGCGCACCGGACGCCACGCGCGTCGGCGGTCGACCCCAAAGCGCTATCCGTTAGGCAGCCCCCTTGAGAGGATCGCCCACAATTCGGTAGGGGCGTGTCGATGCGACGTCCGGCTTCGGGGCGTCGGGCGCAGACACCAGATGAGCAAGTTTCTCGCCACCAAGAGCCCAGGCAGCAAGAGTGCGCAGCGCGAACGACTGAACCGGGCCGAGCTCATCCCCTGACTCCCATCGCGTCACAGTGCCGCGTATGATGTCGAGTCGCTCGGCGAGCGCGGCCTGCGTCATGCCGATCGCCTCGCGCAGAAACCGCACCTCAGCTGCGGATAGGACCGTGCGATGCCGTACGATCAAGAAGGCGAGCTTGCGTCGTGCACCCTCGATGACGTCGCCCTCTAGCGCGACGTGTCCGCACGTCGGGCACACGAGGGCCGGAACCCCGTCGAGAAGAACGGTGTCAAGACCAAACAGAGGGCCGACATCGTGCTCCTTGGTCCTGGCCCTGCGCAGGTTGCCCGTGCCGCACTCGGAACATCGAATAGTCATGTTGCACCCGCTAGAACACGGTGATGATGAGTAATCGTTCGCCCAAGTGGTCGACGAACGTCTCGACCCCGACCGACGTGGGCTCGTCGTCTTCGTCGGGACCAGTGATGCGCCACGATGTGCCGTCAGTCAGGCACGGACGATCTGGCACGTACGCCGCGCAGATCGTCGCGTTCTTGATCGTGAACCAGATGGAGCGATCGGTCATGCGACGCTGGGCGAGCCTCGTGTAGACGTGCCCATCGATGATGTAGCGCCGAGGAACGCTGATCATCGCCGCCTTGGCCCACGCCAGCGCATCCTCCGGTGTCCGAGGTGGGCCCGCCATCAAGTAGCAGTGTGCTACATCGCGTCGGCGTGGGCAAGCGGACTTTCTTGGCGCCTGTCGTCCGCCTACAACAGCCAAGCCGGCCTGACGCAGCCTCTGGCGAACGGGTGGGCAATCAGCCGCGGCGCGAAGCGCCGCGGGCTGCGTTACCTTGCTGGGCAGCACCTCGCGTGCGACGTGCAGGCCGTTTCGCAGTGGCTGCGTTTGCACCCGTCTGACGAGCCGCGCGCGGCTTGGTCCGCGTGGGCGCCTTCGCGATCGGTCGCGGGTCGGTGATCAGAACGTCGGCAGGGATGCCCATGCCGCTGTATACCCGGCGGATCATGGGGAGCGTGAGCGCGCGGCGCCGAGTGAGAACCTCGGAAACTCGGGCGCGCGAGCCGAGCAACGGCTCGAGCTCCTTGCGCGACCATCCCAGCTGCTCGCGGCGCGCCTCGATCGCTTCAACTGGATCAAGCGGTAGAATCGGGAAGGTGCGACGCTCGTACACGTCGACCAGCGTGGCCAGCGCGTCGAGCTCGTCTGCCTCAGGCGACCCCGGTGCGGCATCCCAAAGCAGACCGATGCGCCGCAGCGCCTTCTCATGGGACTCCTGGTCGTTAACGGGGTGGATCACGGCGGCCTCGCAATCAGATCGTCGTTGCGTCGATGCGGTCGTACTCGGCGTGTGTCCCGAGGAAGCGGATGTAGACGAGGAAGAGTGGGGCGTACCGGATCTGAACGACGAGGCGGTACCTGTTGCCCTTGATGTCGAAGATCGCGCGGTTGTCCGCGAGGAAGTCGGCTGTGCCGAACGCGGCGCGCACGTCCGCCGGCGTCGTCCAGGATGCCTTCTCGACAATCGAAAACCAGAAGTTGACCGGGTGATTGTCCCTGTCCTGCCGGCCCCAGTTGCAGTACTTCTCGTGCCACCGTCCGCGTGGGTCGAATCGCGCGGGCTCCGAGCAGCTCACCGCGCCGACACAACCACGGTACGCGGCGACCGTCACCTCGGTCGCGTCGATGTCGAATGCGCAGACCAAGACCTTCCTCTCGTCCGTGTTTGCGCGGATCGCCGCCGTTTCTTTCTCCGCGAATCGTGAGGATGCCGGCCGGGATGTGGATCATGCCGGGAGACGGCGCGGCTGCGCTCGCCGCCAGGGGCCGCGCTTCGCCATCACATGTGCCCGGCGCTGTCGAGGACCCCTCTCCCCGTCCGGAGTCGCCGGAGTCCGTGCGCGAGGGCGACTTGCAGGCCAAGGCCGCCAGGACGGCCGCCAGCCCACTCAGGACGCCAAACCGGACAGCCATGGCTAGATCTTGCCTCCGGCCCCTGCCTGGCGGTCATCGCCAGGCTCGAAGGTCGTGGTCTGGTAGTGGAACTCGAACAGCGTCTGCGTGTCGTGGCCAAGGAAGGAGAATACGGGTGCTCGCAGCCCCCCTGGACCTTCGTTGAGCCGCATCGCTAGCTTGAAATGGCCGTTGAGCGGCTTGTCGGGGTGCACGTTGCCGTCCCCATCACGGAGACTCTCCTCGAAGTACAGGCTCGCGTTGAGGTCGTCCATGTCCGGCGGATCGCCGGGAAGGAAGTGGCCGCAGATCTTGTCGCTCACTGCATAGAGAATGGCGCGACCCGCTTCACCCGGCGGCTCCCAGCGGAGGACGCCCTCATACTGGTTCGGCACGCCGTTGTGGTCGAAGAAGATGCACGTCGCGTTGCCGGGGTCGGGATACGGTTTCAGCGCGCCCTGCCGGGGTTTCTTCGTGTAGTCGCGCGCTTGCCCCGTGCCATCCCATGGCGGCCAGGGAAAGGCGAACTTCACGTCCATCGCGCCGCGTATCCCGAGGATGCGAGCCATCATGCGGAACGCGGCGGCGAGGTCGGAGCAGTGGCACGTCATTCGCTCGGCGAGCGCGATCCACAGGAACGTATGGAGGTCGGGCAGGGGTTGGAGGTCGGTCGGGTTCGCGGCGGGGTCGACCTGAAGCTCGCTCGGCGTCGGATAGCGACGATACGGATAATAGTTGATCTGTTCTTCTTGGAGAAACCGGAAGATGAAGCTCATCGCCTTCTGTTCGCTTGCCGCACCGTCAACGGCCTCCATAGCGCGCGCGAGGCGTCGCACCGTCACGGACTGCAAGGCTCCGGTCTCGGGAAACGGCTGCGTGGTCATCACGCCCTGCTTGAAGTCAAGGTCGAGACTTTGGTGCATCTGCATCTGGCCCCCAGGGGGCCCGAAGGTGACGAAGATGTCGAGGGCGTGCCGCGCGACGAGGACGCGAGCGGGGCAGTGGTCGAGTACGACGCTGAGCCTGAGCTTCATTTGGTAGCGGCGAAGGAGCCTCGGGAGCGGCGCGTTCGCCGCGACCGTCAGGGCGAACGGCGTGCCGTCCACGAGCGCGGCGTTCGGCGCCGCGACGAAGGTGAAGGCTTCGCCATCGGCGTCGGGGGTCTCGGGCTCGAGGCGCAGCACGTGCATGGTGTTGGGGCGGCCCGGCGGGAGGCGTGCCCGCAGCCAGAGGCGCAGGCGTAGAGTCGTGCCGCGGGTATGCGAACAGGCGTACCAGGTCGCGCTGCCGCTCGGTAGGTCCGTCTGGCCCGAGCGGTCATCACGATACTCCGGCTTGAACGGCTGCGTGTCTGGCGTGACGCCGTCGCGCCACTCATCGGTGATGTTCCGCAATTCAGGCTCTTCGTCGGAAGTCGGGCCAGCTGATCTCGCGGGGTTGGGGGCGCCGCGCGGGAGGTTGCAGGCATGTTGATGCGCCTCGCGAGGGACTGCGGAGCCTGGCACGGCGCTCGCAACTCGAGATCGATCGCTGCGCGTC
>JACRDA010000375.1 GCA_016212965.1 Myxococcales bacterium | reverse complement strand
GCCGAGCGCCGGGCCCGCGGTCGCGCCGCCCGACCCGTCGGGGCGCACGAGCTGCGCGGCGTGGAGCCTCGAGGCGCACGGGGACGCGGACCGGCGCGAGGCGGCCGACCTCGAGCGCTGCGGCTTCGTCAAGGGCGAGGAGGGCGAGCTCGCGCCGCGCTGCGGCTTCGGTGCGGCGCGGCGGGACGTGCCGCTCGCGCGGCTCGAGCAGGCCGTGCTCGGCTTCGACGCGCCGACGCGCGCGCACCTGCGCGAGCTCGCGGCCCGGGGCCGGGCGCTCGGGCGCCGGGCGCGGGTCTTCGGCCTCGTCGGCGACAGCCTCACCACGACCGCCATGTTCCTCGGGGCGTTCGGCGCGAGCCGCGGGGCGATCTACCGCGTGGACCCGCTGGTCGGCGCCGCCCTGCGCACGCGCGTCGACGGCGACGAGGCGGGCACCATCGTCGACTGGTACCGCGGGGTCGACGCGGCGCGCGGTGCCGACTCGTTCACGGCGCGGCGCGCGGCCAGGGACGGCGCGCCCGCGCGGTGGGCCGCGACCGCCGCCGACGCGCGCACCCCGGTGGGCGAGCTCGTGGCCGAGCTCTCGCCCGCCGTCGCGGTCGTGCTCTTCGGCACGAACGACGCGCACGTGCCCGCGACGCCGCTCGCGGAGCTCGCGCGGCGCTTCGCTGCGGATCTCGGCGCGGTGCTCGACGAGCTCGAGCAGGCGGGCGTCGTGCCGGTGTTGACCACCCTGCCGCGTCACGGCGACGCGCCGAAGCGCGCCGGCTGCGACAAGAAGCCGGGCGATCTGTCGGACTGGCGCGTCGCGGTGCAGACGAACGCGCTCAACGCCGTGGTCGTGGCGCTCGCCTGCGAGCGGCACCTGCCGCTCGTGGATCTGCGCCACGCGCTCGAGCCCCTCGTCAACCACGGCCTCGACGAGGACGGCATGCACCTCAGCGGCTTCGGCGGAGGCATCGGCGTCCTCGACCCGGCGAGCCTCGGCTGCGGCTACGCCGTCCGCAACTTCGTCACGCTGCGCATGCTCGCCCAGGTGAAGGAGGCGATCGAGCCGGCGGCGCCGTGATCACGCGACCTCGAGCGTCCGCAGATCGGTGACGAGGACATCGGCCGCGACGTCGAGGGCGGTGGCCGGCAGCTCGACCGCGAGCTCGAAGTCGTAGCCGACGCCGATCTTGCGGGCCGGCGGGCAGAAGCGCGGCAGGGCGCGGTCGTAGTAGCCCGCACCGTACCCGAGACGGTGCCCGCGCCCGTCCCAGGCGAGCGCGGGGATGACGACCACGCCGAGGTCGACGATCTCGGGGGCGTCGGGCGGCGGCTCCGCGAAGCGGTTGCCGCGCTCGAGCAGGCACGCCGGGTCGGCGGCGAGGCGAAACGTCATGCGGCGCGTGGCGCGCTCGAGCGTCGACGGGTACGCGACCGCCGTTCCCTGCGCCCGCAGCGCGGTGTCGAGCGCGCGCAGATCGACCTCCGCGCGCGCCGCGATGGGCCAGAACAGCGCCACGCTCCGCGCTGCCGCGACGGCCGGCAGCGCGAGCAGGCGCGCGACGATGGCCGCGGAGCGGCGCGCGAGGGCCTCGGGGGGCATGCTGCCGCGCAGGCCGAGCGCCTGCTTGCGGATCATTCGCTTGGCGCCCGCGACGACTTCGGGATCGGCTTCGAGCATCGCAGGGCGCGAGCATAGCCGACGGACGCGGTGCGGGCGCGGGATCCCCTGGCCGCGCGCCTCGGCCGGCGTAGAGTGCGGGCGTGCGCCCCACCGATCTGCTCTTCGGGCCCGACGCGCTCGGCGTCGCGCGCGACCGGCGCTCGGTCGTCGTGCGCTGGCTCGGCACGGCCGGGTTCGCGATCGAGCACGACGGCCACGTGCTGCTCGTCGACCCGTACCTCACCCGCGCCCCGCTCGCGCGCTGCGCGCTCGGCGCGCTCGCGCCGGACCTCGCCCTGCTCCGCCGCGAGGTGCCGCGCGCCGACGCCATCGTGGTCGGGCACACCCACTTCGACCACGTGCTCGACGTGCCCGCGCTCGCGCGCCAGACCGGCGCGCCCGTCTTCGGCTCGCGCTCGCTCGTCGCGCTGGGTCGCGTGGCGGGCCTGCCCGAGGGGCAGCTCCACCTGGTCGAGCCGGGCGCCCTGGCGGTCGAGCGCGCGGTCGGTCCCTTCTTGCTGCGCTTCTTCGCGGGCGCGCACGCGCCGCTGCTGCTCGGGCGCGTGCCCTTCCCGGGCGACATCGCGGACTGCAGTGACGTGCCGACCCGCTCGTGGCAGTACCGCTGCGGTGCCGTGCTGCGCGTCGAGGTCGAGGTCGCGGGCCAGCGCATCGCGCACCTCGGCAGCGCCGAGCTCGTGGACGGCGCGGCGCCGGCCCGGCGCGACGCCGATCTGCTCCTCTTGTGCGTGGCGGGCTGGACGACGAGCGAGCGGCTGCCCGAGCGGGTGCTCCGGGCGATCTCGCCGGCGGCGATCCTGCTCTGCCACTGGGACGATTTCTTCCGCCCGCTCGAGCTGCCCGCGCGCGCGCTGCCGGCCATGCGTCTGCCCGCCCTCGTCGAGCGCCTCGACCGGGCCTCGCGCGCGCCGCGCATCGGCACGCTCGGGCTCCACGGCGAGGTCTGGCTGTAGCGCACGGGCCCGGCGCCGCCGCCGTCCGGATGGTTTGACACAGTGCGTCATGACTCCTATACCGGGGCCATGGCGGCGACCGGCAAGGGCAAAGGGCGAGCGGGCGGCGGCGCGGGCAACGGTGCGGCGCGGTCCGGCAAGACGAAGGCGGACGACGCGGACGCGGAGGCGGCGGCGAGCCGCACCGCGAAGGGACGGTCGAAGGCCGAGGCGGCTGCCCCGGCGGCCGAGCCGGCCGAACCGCGACGCAAGTCGGCGGCCGCGCCGAAGGCCGAACCGAGTGCGCCGCCGCCGGACGCGACGACCGACGCGGCACCGAACGCTGCTGCGAAGCAGGAGGCGCAGCGCGCGGCGAGCGCGTCGCGCCAGGGTCCCGACCGCATCGCCATCGTGGCGGGCCTGCGCACGCCCTTCCAGAAGGCGGGCACGGGTCTGCGCCGCCTGCGCACGACCGACCTCGGTGCGGCGGTGGTCAAGGAGCTGGTCCAGCGCGCCGAGCTCGATCCGCGCGAGATCGGCCTGTGCGTGTACGGCCAGGTCGTGCCGAGCGTCGACTGGCTCAACGTGGCGCGCGAGGTGGTGTTCGGCGCGGGGCTGCCCCGCACGATCGAGGCCTTCAGCGTGTCGCGCGCGTGCGCCACCTCGATCCAGGCGCTCACGAGCGCAGCCGACGCGATCCGGGGTGGACAGCACGACGTCGCCATCGCGGGCGGGGCCGACAGCACGACCGACGTCCCGCTCAAGGTGTCGGCGCGGCTGCGCGACACGCTGATGGCCCTGCAGAAGGCCAAGACGATGGGCGCGCGCTGGAAGGCGCTCTCGGGCCTGTCGGCGCGCGATCTCCTGCCCGGCGTGCCGGGCTTCTCGCGCGAGCCGTCGACCGGCGAGCAGATGGGCGAGGCCGCCGAGAAGATGGCGAAGCTGAATGGCGTGACGCGCGAGGAGCAGGACGCGGTGGCGCTCGCGTCGCACCAGAACGCGGCGCGCGCCTGGGCCGACGGCACCTACGCGGCCGAGGTGATGCCGGTCGTGCCGCCGCCCTTCGACGAGGTCGTGGAGCGCGACAACATCGTGCGCGACGACGCGACCCTCGAGGCGCTCGCCAAGCTGCCGCCGGCCTTCGACCGGCGCCACGGCACCATCACGGCGGGCAATGCGTCGCCGCTCACGGACGGCGCGAGCGCTCTGCTCGTGATGCGCGAGTCGAAGGCGAAGGCGCTCGGCTACACGCCCCTCGGCTACGTCAAGAGCTGGGCCTACGCGGCGGTCGATCCCGGCTGGCAGCTGCTCATGGCGCCGGTCTTCGCGGCGCCGGTCGCGCTCGCGCGCGCCGGGCTCGCGCTCGGCGACATGGACCTCGTCGACGTCCACGAGGCCTTCGCGGCGCAGGTCGTCGCGAACCTGAAGGCGCTCGGCTCGCGCGCGTTCGCGGCCCAGCACCTCGGCCGGAGCGAGGCCGTGGGCGAGGTCGATCCCGACAAGCTCAACGTGAACGGCGGCTCGATCGCGCTCGGCCACCCCTTTGCGGCGACGGGCGGGCGCATGGTGCTCTCGACGCTGCGCGCGCTCGGCAAGCGGGGCGGACACCACGCCCTGCTCACGGTGTGTGCGGCCGGCGGGCTCGGCGCCGCCGTGGTGCTCGAGGCCCCGTGACGCCTTGGCAAGGACGATGGAGGCGACCATGACGCAGACGACGACGACCGCGGACAGCCCGCGCGCGATCCGGCTCGAGGCCCGCCCCGATGGCGTCGGGCTCGTCACCTTCGACGTGCCCGGCGCGTCCCAGAACACCCTGCGCCCCGACTTCGGCGCGGACCTCGCCCGCGTGTGCGACGAGCTCGAGCGCAACCCCGAGCTCCGTGCCGCCGTGCTCGTGAGCGGCAAGCCCGACGGCTTCGTCGCGGGCGCCGACCTCGACATGCTGAAGGGCCTCACCTCGGTCGACGCGGCCCGGCAGATGGTCGAAGCGGGGCATCGCGCGCTCGACCGGTTGGCCGGGCTCGCCAAGCCCGTCGTGGCGGCGATCCACGGGGCGGCGCTCGGCGGCGGCTTCGAGATCGCGCTCGCCTGCCGCGCGCGCGTCCTGTCGAGCAGCAAGAAGACGGTGCTCGGCTTCCCGGAGGTGCGGCTCGGTCTCTTGCCGGGGTTGAACGGCCTGCAGCGGCTGGCGGCGCTCGCCGGCCTCCAGGTGGCGCTCGACCACGGGCTCACCGGCAAGAACATGTCGCCCGACAAGGCGCGGCGCTTCGGGGTCGCGGCGGACGTGGTGCCCGAGCCCATCCTCGTGCGGGTGGCGAGCGAGCTCGCGCTCGCGCTCGCCGAGGGCGCCGCGCTCTCGCAGCCGCGCAAGAGCCCGCCGCCCGTCGAGCGGCTGAAGACGCTCGCGCTCGAGAAGAACCCGCTCGGGCGCCGCGTCGTGTTCCGGCAGGCGCGCGCCGCGGTGAAGAAGTCGACGGGCGGCCGCTACCCGGCGCCCGGCCGCATCCTCGACGTGCTCGAGACCTTCGCGAAGAAGGGCTTCGAGGCGTCGCGCGCGGTCGAGGCCGAGGCCTTCGCGGAGCTCGTGACGGGCGACGTGTCCGCGCGCCTCGTGGGCATCTTCTTCGCCACGACGGCGCTGAAGAAGGACACGGGCGTCGACGACCCGTCGGTCGCGCCGCGCGAGGTGCGCAAGGTCGGCGTGCTCGGCGCGGGCTTGATGGGCGCGGGCATCGCCTACGTCTCGATCGACAACGGCATCGCGGTGCGCCTCAAGGATCGCGACGCGGCGAGCGTCGCGCGCGGCCTGCGCCAGGTGACCACGCTCCTCGACGAGCGCGTGAAGAAGAAGCGCCTCGGGCAGGGCGAGCGCGACCAGAAGCTCGCCCTCCTGAGCGGCACGAGCGACTACTCGGGCATGCGCCAGGCCGACGTCGTCGTCGAGGCCGTGTTCGAGGACCTCGCGCTCAAGCACCGCGTGCTCGCCGAGGTCGAGGCGAGCTGTCGCGAGGACGTCATCTTCGCGTCGAACACCTCGAGCCTCCCCATCGGGCAGATCGCCGCCCGCGCGCGCCGCCCCGAGAACGTCGTCGGGATGCACTACTTCAGCCCCGTGCACAAGATGCCGCTGCTCGAGGTCATCACGACCGAGCGCACGGCCCCCGAGGTCGTCGCGACGGCGGTCGCGCTCGGCAAGCGTCAGGGCAAGACCGTCATCGTCGTCCGCGACGGCGTCGGCTTCTACACGAGCCGCATCCTCGGCCCCTACATGAACGAGGCGGCGTGGCTGCTCACCGAGGGCTGCTCGGTCGACGGCATCGACCGCGCGCTCGTCGCGTGGGGCTGGCCCGTCGGCCCGCTCACGCTGCTCGACGAGGTCGGCATCGACGTCGCCGCGCACGTCGGCCCGATCATGGTCGGCGCCTTCGGCGAGCGCATGCAGCCGCCGGCCACGGTGCAGAAGCTCGTGGAGGACGGTCGCAAGGGGCGCAAGAACGACAAGGGCCTCTACCTCTACGGCGCCGCCGCGAAGGAGCTCGGCCGGGGCAAGCACGTCGACGCGACGGTGTACGGCGTGCTCGGCCTGCCCGTCCCCGGCAGACGGCACAAGGAGCCCTACCCGGTCGAGGAGATCCAGCGCCGCTGCGTGCTGCAGTTCGTGAACGAAGCGCTGCACTGCCACGGCGAGGGCGTGCTCCGGAGCGCGCGCGACGGCGACATCGGCGCCGTCTTCGGGCTGGGCTTCCCGCCGTTCCTGGGCGGGCCCTTCCGCTACGCGGACACGCTCGGTGCGGCGACCCTGCTCGGTCAAATCGAGGCCCTCGCCGAGCGGCACGGCAAGCGCTGGTCGCCGGCACCGCTGCTCGTCGAGATGGCCAAGGGCCACCGGCGCTTCTACGGCTGAGCCGTGCTCGGAGCGTGGTAGGCGAAAGGCTCAGGGCGCGCCGACGTCGATGTCGTCGGCGGAGCTCGCCGGGTCGAAGGTGAAGTCGAGCGCGACCGAGCCCGCGCCACCGCCGGCTCCACCCTGGCCCCCCGCACCGCCCGCTCCGCCGCCGCCCACGAGCGCAGCGGTGACCGGAAAGCGCCACCCGCGGTCGCCCGCGCCGGCGGCGGGGTTGTCGTAGGCGCCGTTGCCGTTCGCATCGAGGTAGACGTCGACGTCGTAGGCGACGCCGACGTCGATCGTGCCGGCGATGGTCGCGCCGAAGTCGGTCGCCGGAATGGCGGGGTGGCGATACAGCGCCACCGTGCTGCGCGGCGCGATGCTCTGCACGATGCGCACCTCGATGAGGTGGCCCTCGTCCGCAGCGAGCGAGGCGTGCTCGAAGTGGAGCGCGGCGTCCGACACCGGCCCGACCGCCGGCGCGACCGTCCCCGGTGGCCACTCGTCGAGGTCGATGAACTGCGTGTTGTGCTGGAAGTCGACCTGCACCAGGTTCGCGACGTGGGGCGTCCCCGCCGGGAAGTCGACGAGCGGGGCCACACGCCAGGCGTGGTCGTGACCGGACAGGGTGATGCCGTCGTAGCCGCCCGAGTGGTTGAAGTCGGCGTAGAAGTCGAGCCGGTGCGGGCCGTTGCCCGCCGAGATGGCCCGCGAGAGCCGGTAGGTGACGCCGGTGTCGGCGTCGGGGCCGAGCCCCGCGGACACGCCGCGGCACTGGACGAAGTTCAAGGCGTCGATCACGCGGAGCTCGACCATGTGATCCTGGTGGGCCTTCATGCCGCGCAGCGTGAGCGTCAGTGACGACGGCGCGTTCGGATCGTCGGGGGATTCGCCCGCGCCGACCTCGAAGCGGTCGAGGTCCGTGACGAGATAGCAGCCGCTCGTGCCGGACGGGACGCCGAGCCCGAGGCCGAGCCCGACGAGGAGCCACCCTAGAGCCTGCTTGCTCGCCACTCAGAACTCCATCGCCACGGCCGCGGCGCAGCCGCGGGCATCACAGGCCGCACCCCCGAAGAGCATCGGCGCGGCCGCCGACGCGGACTCGAGCGACGGCTCGTCCGCGAGCGCCCAGGTGAGCCAGCCGAGCCCAGCGGCCGCGACGAGGCCGCCGCCGAGCATGAGGAAATCGCTCGCGCGTACGAAGCCGCGCGTCGTGTCGAGGCTGCCCGCGGCGTCGGGCGGGCACACGTTGCCGGGGCAGCGGTCCTCGAGGTCCGACACCTTGCCGAGCGCCACGCCGCCGAGCGCTGCGCCGGCGACGAGCGCCGCGGTGCCGACGCCGGTGAGGATGCCCGGCCCGACGAGGGAGTGCGGCGCGGGTGGCGGCGGAGGCTCGGGCGGCGGCGGCGCGGGTACCGGCGCGGCGGTGACGAGGACGAACCGGTGCTCGAGCTTGGCGCCCGGCGGCATCGAGACGTCCCACTCGGGCGCGCCGGAGGTCGCGAGGCGCGCGCCGAGGACGTGGTGCCCGGGGCGCAGCACGAGCACGGCGGGCAGGGCGTCGAAGCGGTAGGTGTTGCGCACGTTGGTGCCGCGCACCGGGACGCGCGTGTCGACGACCGTGAGATCGACGCCGGCGGCGGGTGCGGGCTCGACCGTCAGCGTCACCCGAACCGCGCTCACGCGCAGCGTCTCGAGGTCGCGCTCGATCTGGGCGCGCTCGTCCGGGTCGATGTCGGAGACCTCGGCGAGGTAGCGGGCGTAGCTGTCGATGGCCTCGCCGTCGCGCTCGAGCTTCATCGCGCAGAGGCCGAGGTTGCCGAGCACCTTCGGCGAGCCGGACAGCTCGAAGGCGTGCTTGAACTCCGCGTAGGCCTCCTCGTAGCGCGCGCCCTCGGGATCCTGCAGGAACGACACGCCGGCCTTGAAATGCGCCTGCGCCTCGGCCGGTGGATCGGCCGCGCGGGCCGCGCCACTCGGCGCACTCACGGCCGCGGCGAGCGCGAGCGCGAGCGCGAAGGGACGGAGCCGCTGGGTCGTCATGAGCTCACCTTGTGCCGTCTCGCGACCGGGCGCGCAAGCACCTCAGAACGTCGTCCGGAACTTGCGCGCGCTCGAGGTGGCGGACGGAGGCGGCGAGTTCGCGGCGGCCGAGGGCGGTGAGGACGCGGGCCCCGTCGCCGTCGTCGGCGGCCGGGGGGCGCCGTCGGCGCTCTTCACCGGGAGCTCGGCGGGAGCGGCCGAGGGCGCGGAGGCGGTCGGATCGAGCGCCGCGGACGCGGAGCCGACCGGGGGCTCGCCGGACGGGGTGGTCACCGCCGTGGGCGTCACGGCCACGGTGCTCGCTTCTACCCTCGCAGCGGCGCGCGCCGGGCTCGAGCCGCTCGCGTCGGTCTCGCTCGCGCCGAGATCCGTCGCGGGACCGCGCGTCGCGAGCACCACCGCGAGCGCCGCGACGCCGACCGCGGCGAGGCCCGCCACGGCGAGTCCGACCCGCCCGCGCAGCGCGGCGCCCGTCGTCGTCCGTGTGGCGGGCGGCCGGGGCTCGGTCGCGGGCACCTCGGTGGGCGGCGCCGAGGGCACCGTGGGGGAGCGCACGTCGCCGCTCGGAGGGGCGTGGGCGAGCGCGACCCCGCTCGCCGCCGCTTCGGGTGCCGACGCCGACGGCGTTCTCGGGCGCGCGGCCCAGGACGCCGGGCGTCGGCGATCGCCCGTGCTGGCTCGAGCCGCGGGCGCTGCGTCCCCGAGGGCCACCGTGGCGTCGAAGCCGTGCGCGCTGGCGCCGCCCGTGGCGGGCCCGGCCTCGAGCTCGTGGGCGCGGGCGCCGCCCTCGGCGTAGGGCTCGATCGCGGTGGCGAAGGCCTCGATCGTCGCGAAACGCTCGTCGGCGCTCTTGGCGAGGGCGACCATCACGGCGTCGCACAGGGCGCGCGGCAGATCGGGGCGCAGCTCGTGGAGCGGCACCGGCGTGTCGGCCGCGATGGCCGCGATGATCGCGGTCGCGCTGTCGCCCGCGAACGGGAGCGCGCCGGCGAGCATCTCGTACAGGATGACGCCGAGCGACCAGATGTCGCTGCGCCCGTCGACGTGCTTGGTCGAGCGCACCTGCTCGGGCGACATGTAGTGCGGCGTGCCGAAGCTCGACTGCGTGCGCGTGACGCTCGCGACGCCCTCCTCGACCAGCTTCGAGATCCCGAAGTCGACCACCTTGACGATGCGCCCGCCCTCGACGTCCGTGACGAACAGGTTGGCGGGCTTGAGGTCGCGGTGCACGATGCCGGCCCGGTGCGCCTCGGCCATGGCCTCGCAGGCGTCGAGCACGTACCGCACCGCCTCGGCCGCCGGGATGGAGCCGCGCAGCAGGATCTCGTCCGAGAGATCGCGCCCCTGCAGGTGCTCCATCACCATGAAGAGCGCGCCGTCCGGCAGCGTGTCGACGTCGTAGACGCGCGCGACGTGCCGGCCGCTCAGGCGTGCCGCCGCCCGCGCCTCGCGCTCGAAGCGGGCCGCGTGCGACGGGGCCTCGTTCGCGTCGGGGTGGAGGATCTTGATGGCGACGCGGTGCCCGAGGCGCAGGTGCCGGGCCTCGTACACGAGTCCCATTCCGCCCTCGCCGAGGAGGCGCGAGATCTCGTACTTCCCCGAGATGACGCTCCCTGGCTCGAGCGGATCCAGGCTCTCGTGCCCAGCCGCAGCAGCTCCGTCCACGGGCTGAAAGGTAACAGCGCCGCAGGGGCTTGGCCACTCGGGTCCTTCCCGGCCGGCGAGGCCGGTCCGTACCCGACGCTCGGGCGCGCTCCTCGAGCCAAGGCCCCGCGCCTCGGCTAGCCTACGGAGCGGGAACGCGACCTCTCGCGCAGAGGGAAAGGGGAACTTCCATGGCCGTTCATTTCAAGCCCGCCGACATGCCCACGCTCACGCCCGCGCTGCCGGGCGGGGCGCGGCTCATCGAGTTCGCCAAGCGCGTGCTCGGGGCCGAGACGCAGCGCCTCTACCCGATGGGCGACCTCGTCGCGCACGCCGAGATCCGCATCGGCGACTCGCTCGTGATGACGGGCGATCCGACGGGCGACGACGCGCTGCCGCCCGGGAGCGTGCACGTCTACGTGCCCGACTGCGACGCCGTGTACGGGCGGGCGCTCGAGGCCGGCGCGCGCACGAAGCAGGAGCCGAAGGACCAGTTCTACGGCGACCGCACGGCGCGCGTCGTGGACCCCTTCGGCAACCAGTGGTCCTTCGCGACCCACGTGGAGGACGTGTCGGAGGACGAGATGGTGCGCCGCATGAAGGCGCTCGAGGGGGGCGGCTAGTCCACCCGGCCGGAGCTCTCGCGCCCCGTCACGGAAAGGCGACGCTCGGGGCCTGCCCGAAGCTCGCCTCCCAGGCGGCCTTGCACACCGCGGCGTCGACCAGGCGCGCGCCCGTGAAGGGCGCGAACTGCCAGTCCGCGCTCGCGACGAAGCGCTCGAGCTCCGCCGCGGTCGGAGCGTGGTCGTACTTCGCGAGCGGGCGTGCGTGGGCGTCCATCACGCTCGCCAGAGCCCAGCGGCGGCCGCCGTAGCTGTTGCGGAACACGTACGCGAGCGCATAGGTGTCCTCGGCCTCGCTGACCTTGTCCTTGGCGCTCTTGCCGTGGAGCCACAAGAGCGCGCGCTCGCGCTCGAAGGGCCGGTCGTCGCGCTCGACGGCCCAGGCGAGGATGCGGGTGTCGGGCGCGCCGATCCCCGCGTCGTTGCCGAGCAGGGGGACGGCCGCGGCCATCTCGCCCGGGACCCAGTCGCGGGGCACGCGGTCGCCGCGCTCGTCCGTGCGCGTCACGGGGGCGCTCGCGGCGCTCGCTGTCGCCGTGCCGCTGCCGCCGCCCTTGCAGCCCGCGGCGCCGAGCACCGCGCCGAGGGCGAGCACGTGGAGTGTGGTTCGAGACGGGGCGCGTCGCACCGGGCCTCCTTCACTGCTCGCGCGACAGGAGCTTCCGCAGGAGCTCGAGCGGGTCGAAGCCGAGCAGATCGCCGAGCTTGCGGTCGCCGAGCGCCCGGTCGCGCAGGGCCGCGAGCGTCGGGGCGAGCATACCGGTCGCGTCGAGGCGCGAGGCGATGCCGCGGATGGCGCCCCAGGCGGCGCGGCCGGCGTCGAGCGCGAGCGGCAGGGCCATGGCGGCGGGCACCGGATCGAGCACCACGTCGCGCACGGCGACCGCCACCGCCCAGGCGCCGGGCGTGGGATCGACCTCGAGGGCGCGGAAGGTGCGGTAGTCGGCGAAGCAGCCGAAGGACAGCGGGCTCGTGCGGCGCGCCACGAGCCGGGCGAGGTGGCGGTGGTCGCGCCGCATGTCGCCCGACAAGAGGCCGAGCTCGCGGCGCAGCTCTTCGGGCCCGAGCACGAGATCGAAGCCCCGCTCGCCGCGCGACAGGGCGACGCAGGTCCAGAGCTCGCCGCCGTCGAAGAGGCCGAGCAGCATGGTCCGGCCGACCTGGCAGATCATGTCGAGGCTCCGGCCGACCATGGTGGCGGTCGGGAGCGGCAGCCGGTTGCCGCGCGCCGTGCGCAGCCTGTCGGGCCAGAGGTCGATGCGGCCGCGCTCGGCCTGCTCGCGGAACAGGCCCCCGAGGAGCAGGATCTGCGCCGTCAAGTCGTCCTCGGGGCGCAGCCGCTCGCCGAAGCCGTCCATCACGGCCTCGAGCGCGCCGGCCTCCACCGACAGCGCCCAGCTCGCGTGGTGCCGGTTCGCGAGCTCGGCGACGGGCACCGGCCAGTCGGGTGCGAGCTCGTCGAGGCGCAGGCGCCCGACCCGCGTGTGCAGGAGCTTGTGGAGCTTGCCGCCGGCGTGCACGGCGATGATGCCGCCCTGGGGCCGATCGGGATCACGGGGCTTGCCCTTCGGCCGGGCAGGCCGGAAGAGCTCGAGCACGCGCTCCCAGTCGCGGCTCGTGAACCCTTCGAACCTGACGTCGGGGGCGAGCACGGCGCCCCGGCTATCGCACGGCAAAAGGGCCGCCTCAAGCGGCGTGGCGCGGCGTCACGGCTCGGCGATGACCGTGACCCGGTCGCCCTCGATCGCGAGCGCGCCGGGCTTGCCGCCGTAGCTCGCGGACAGGCCGACGTCGATGCGCCACACGCGCTCGTCGCAGGCGGAGCTGACGCCGCCGCGCTGCACCGTGTGGCCCACGACCATGCGCCGGGCGCCGAGCGCGGCGAGGGTGTCGGCGAGCACGCGGCAGTCCTCGGAGTCGGGGGCGGCCGAGTAGCGGCGCAACCAGACCGGGCCGTCCTCCGCGGCGACGAGCGCGGGGGGGCCTGCCGCCTCGCCGCGCAGCCACGCGCCGACCTCGCCCGCGAGCCCATCGAGGCCGTAGCGCACGTGCTTCGGCGTGAGGCCGCCGTGCACGAACACGCTGTCGCCGACGAGGGCGTAGAGCGGCCGCATGGCGAGGAGCCGGGCGTAGGGACCACCCGGTCGGAACGCCGCGGCGCGCGCCCGCTCGGGCTCGGGCAAGCGCGCGAGCCCGGGACCGGCCGGATCGGCGCCGGGCACGCCCACGAAGGACGCGAAGCTCGCCGAGGCCACGTAGCGGAAGTCGAGCGCCACGTTCATGAGCTCGTGGTTGCCGAGCAGGGCGAGGACGCGCCCCCCGGCGACCTGGGCCTCGGCCGGGAGCCGCTCGAACAGATCGAGGACGGCCCGGTCGTCGTCGCCGCGATCGATCTGGTCGCCGGTCTGCACGAGCCAGGCGTCGCCGCCCGCCCAGTGATCGGCCTCGTCGAGCACGCCGGCGAGCCGGAGCACCCGGCGCGTGGCGGCGAGGTCGCCGTGCAGATCCCCGACCGCGACGAGGCGCTTCGGTGCCGGCTGGCGCACGAGCGGACCCGACGTGGGCGGTCCGTCCGGCTGTGCGCTCGCGCTCCCGGCACGGCTCGCGTCGGGCGCTCGGGGCTCGGGGCGGGTCGCGCTCCGGGCGGCGCTCGTCGCGTCCTTCGCCTTCGTCGGCGGCTCGAGTGGGCGCTCGCACGCGGCCACGGCGAGGAGCGCGAGCGCCGTCGCGAGGGTGGCCACCCTGCCGAGCAGGCGCGCGGCGAGCCCCGTCATGACCGCTCGCTCGCGCCCGCGCGCCGCCCGCGCGGGCCGGGGTCGCGTCCCGCGCTCGACGGTCCCCACCACAAGAGCTCGTGGCGCTGCTCCTTGCCGAGCACCGGGAGCGTGACGACGAGCTTGTCGCCGCAGGCCTCGACGCGGTGCTCGGGCAGGGCGTCGGCCGGGAAGAACATCGACCCCGTGAAGCCGGCACGGTCGAGCCAGTAGAGGTGCACGCCCCGCTCGGTCGGGCCGTGCACGAGGAGCATGCGTCCGCCGCCCACGAGCAGGAAATCGAGCCAGCCGAAGCCGAGCTCGCCGAGCCGCCGCGCCGAGGGGACGTCCTCGCCCACCTGGCGCAGCTCGGGCAGGTGCGCCCGCAGGTGCTTGTGCAGGGTGTCCCAGCGCACGGTGCCGAGCCGCGGGATGGGCCGCCCGGGCGGCGCGAGGACGGGCAGGGCCTCGGGCGTCGCGGTCGGCACCTCCACGTGGAGCCGGTAGCGGTCGGCGAGCCGCCCCTGTCCGATCTCGTCGTCCGAGAGCGCCTTCAGCCACCACTGGAAGATCGCGAGGTCCCCGGTCCCGGCGCGCGACTCGAGGCGCACGAGCGACTCCCAGAGCGGGTGCCGGAGCTGCCAGGTCCCGCCGTGCGCGCCGACGGCGCAGCTGCCGACGTAGGCGACGCCGTGGATCACGAGCTCCGCGAGCTCCGGGACGCCGCCGTGCTCGCGCCCGAGCAAGGCGTCGCGCCGCTCGGCGGTGAGCGCCGCGGCGAGGTGATGGACGCTCGCGTCCGAGCCGTCGAGCACGAGCTCGGGCACGCCGAGGGCGCGCGGGGCGAGCTCCGCGAAGACGGCGGCCGCCTCGTCGAGCGGTGCCCGGAGCCGGGGGTTGCCGGCCGGGTTCGCGTCGGTGCGCCGCGCGCGCTCGAGGTCGGCGCGGGCCTCGGGCGGGTAGAGCGGCCAGAAGACGCGCTCGAAGAGGCGCGGGGCGGTGAGGGGCTCCCTCGAGCTCATGACCCGTCGCGGTCTATCCGATCCGGCGCGCGCTCGCCACCGGCCCCGACGCGCGCTGGCGCGGGATGAGGGACGCGCGCCACCTCGGGCCCCCACCCGGTTGCGGCCGCGCCCGGCGCGCCTACCTCCTCGACGTGAGCAAGCCCATCCCGCCGGTGCAGAAGTACATGACGCCGAGCCCGCACACGATCGCCGACGACCGGCCGATGTCCGCGGCGCACGAGATCATGCGCAAATTCGGCATCCGCCACCTGCCGGTGCTGCGCGGCGGCCGCATCGTCGGGGTCGTGTCGGACGACGATCTGCACCTCATCGAGACGCTCGCGGACGTCGACCCCGAAAAGGTGCTGGTCTCGGAGGCCATGATCCAGGACCCGTACACGGTCGCGCCGGACGCGCCCCTCGACGAGGTCGTGGCGGAGATGGGCGACCACAAGTACGGCTCGGCCGTGGTCGTCGAGGGCGGCCGCGTCATCGGGATCTTCACGACCGTGGACGCGTGCCGCGCCTTCGCCGAGATCCTGCACGCGCGCGGCGGCGGAGCGGGCCGGGGCCCGGCGTCGCGGAGCTAGCTCGCGCTGCCGGCTCGCGCCGCGGCGACTCGCTCCTTCCCGCGCCCGGCCGGCCGTGGTTGCGTCGGCGCATGGGCACGAAGTTCACCCCGGTCGAGCACGCCTCGGCCTTCCGCCGCATCGCCGCCGCGATGTGGACGAGCCCCACCGACCCGACGATCTTCGGCTCGCTCGACGTCGACGCCAGCCCCGCGCTCGCGTTCCTGCGCGCGTACGGCGCAGAGCACGGCGTGCGCGTCACGGTGACCCACCTCGTCGCGCGCGTGCTCGCGGTCGCCATCGCGCGCCACCCCGAGGTGAACGCGAAGGTGCGGTTCTGGGGGCGGCTCGACCAGCGGGCGACGGTCGATCTCGTGGTCCAGGTCGCCACCGACGCGGGCCGCGATCTGTCGACCTCGCGCCTCGAGCGCGCCGACGGCCTGTCCCTGGCCGACATCGCCCGCGCTGTCGCCGAGCAGGCCGAGAAGATCCGCGCCGGGCGCGACGCGAACTACGGCAAGAGCCGCTCGCTCTTCACGCGCATCCCCTGGTGGCTCGCGCGGCCCGCCATCCGGCTCACCGATCTGTTGACCAACGAGCTCCACGTCCACCTGCCGCAGTACGGCCTGCCGAGCGATCCCTTCGGCTCGGCCATGATCACGAACGTCGGCATGTTCGGCATCGACACGGCCTTCGCGCCGTTCACCCCGATCGCGCGCTGCCCCATCCTGCTGCTCGTCACCGAGGTGCGCGAGCGACCCTGGGTCGACGCCGGCCAGCTCGTCGTGCGGCCGGTCCTGCGCCTGTGCGCGAGCTTCGACCACCGCGTCATCGACGGCTACCAGGCGGGCAAGCTGTCGCGCGAGATCCAGCAGCTGCTCGCGGATCCGGCCGAGCTCGAGCGCTGACCGTCGTCAGCCCGGCTCGTCGCTCGACCCGGGCTTCTTCTTCGCGGTCGGCTTGCCCGTCTCGCTGCCCGTCTCGCGCGCCTTCTTCTTCGCGCCGGCCTCGCCGGTGGCGAGCTTCTTCTTCGGGGCGGCGTCGCTGCCCGTCTCGCGCGCCTTCTTCTTCGGGGCGGCCTCGCTGCCCGTCTCGCGCGGCTTGCGCAGGCCGAACGGCGCCGGGCCGAGCGCCGCCGCGGGCGCGGGCGCGGCCACGGCCACGGCGGCGGCTGCCGCGCCTCCCGCGCCGGGCTCGAAGACGACGCGCGTGCCGGCCAGCAGATCGTGCAGGCAGCGGCCGTCGGCGCGCACGAGCCCTGACAGGGCGTCCGCCAGGACCACGACCGCGGCGATGATGAGGATGAGCGGCTGACCCGAGATCGCGGGCCAGAGCTGCTTCAGCTGGGGCATGCCCCCCGAGGCGCGGTACGCGAAGAACGCCGCGGCGCCGCCGATGGGCAAGAGCCAGAAG
>JACRDA010000374.1 GCA_016212965.1 Myxococcales bacterium | reverse complement strand
GCCCGGGCGCCGGGGGCGGCGCCCCACACGCGCCCGAGCGCCGTGACGAGGCGGCGCGCCGTGAACGCGGCCTTGCGGAGCGCCGTCGTGGCGGCCGCCGCGCCGGCCGTCCCGGCCAGGCCGACGCGCTCCGCCACGCTGGCGAGCGCGGGCGCGAGCGCCGGTGGCGCGCCGCTCGGTGCCCCGTCGGGCGTGCGGGCGAGGTAGTCGCGGACGTCGGCCGCGAGCTTCGGATGACCCTCGAGGCTGCGGGCGAGCGCGCGCCAGCGCCCGTCGGCGGCGAGCGCTCCACGCATCCGCACACTGCCGAGGAGCTGCCCGAGGAGCGCCACGCCCGCGTCGTCGAGCGCGCCGGGCGTGACGAGCGGCGCCAGTCGATCGTAGGCGCTCGGCCGATCGGCGGCGACGACCGCCTCGACGTTGCCCACCTGGCCCCACGAGGAGCGCGCGAGCGAGCCGTCCGCCGCCGCCGCGGCGAGCGCCTGCATGGCACCCGCGCCGGGATCGCCGAGCGCGGCAGCGAGCTCGTACGCCGCCCGGGCGAGCGCGGGCTCGAGCGCGGCGGCGGCCCAGAGCGCGTACAGGTCCGCGACGGCTCCGCGCAGCGCGGGGCCGAGTGCCTCGATGCCGGCCACCGCGGCGTCCGGATCCGCGAGCTCCGGCGCGCCGGACCAGCTCGGCCCGAGGGTGCGCGCGAGGCGCTCGACGACGGCTTCTTCGATCACGTCTTCACCAACTGGGATCCGGTGGGGAGCCAGCCGCGGGGCGCGGCGGATTCCAGGCATTGTCGCCGCTGCCGCGGATCGGCGACGCCGTGATCCCGCCCTGGCTCAGGATCGCGGTCGTGCAGCTGCCGCAGTGCGGGCGACCGGCGCCCACGACCTCGCCGCCGAGCGGTCCCATGCGGCGCTCGGCGTGGTCCTCGGGGTTGCCGGTGCGCTGGTTGTGCGCCGCGCGGCCGCTCGCGGTCGCCGAGGTGGTGTGGGTCGAGCCCTCGCGCGGGCCCATGTCGCGCGTCAGGCGGCGCTGCAGACGGCCCGCCGCCGCGTGCGCCTGCCGGCGCGGGCCATGCGTCTCGTCCAGGAACTGCTGGAAGCGGTTCGCGCTCATGAGCCCCAGGGGATCGACGTCGCGCACCGGGCTGCCGTCGTAGGCGAACACGTTGGGCCCGCCGCGCAGCTCCTCGGGATCGGGACTGAGCCAGCGGCCGGTGGCCGGATCGTGGTAGCGAAAGCGCGCGTAGTGGAGGCCCGTCTCGTCGTCGGCGTACTGCCCGAGGAGCCGGAACGGGCTCGCGACCGCGGCCGCTGCCGGGTCGTGCTGGCTCGCGGCGAGCGCGCCGAACGGCTCGAACCGCGCGGCCCATGCCACGCGGCCGTGCCCGTCGACGAGCTCGCGCGGCACCCCCACGTGATCGGTGATGCAGGCGAAGCTCGCGCCCCCCTGCCGCTGCAGGATCGGCACGTAGCTGCGCGGCTCGTGCACGAAGGTCCGCGCCGCGCCGCTGCTTTCGACCTCGAGTGCGAGCTCGTTGCGGTCCCAGACGTAGCGCGTGACGCGCGCCCCGTCGGGCGCGCCGCCGTCGAGCCCCGGCGGGGGCAGCACCGCCTTCTGCACGCGCCGGCCGAACGCGTCGTACCAGAAGCGCACCCGCGCGCCGCCCGGCAGGATGACCTCGCGCAGCTGCCCCCACGCGTCCCAGAGGTACGCCGTCTCGTGCGCCACACCCTCGCGCTGCTCGAGCTTGCGCACGCGGCGCCCGAGCGCGTCGTGGCGGTAGGCGACGTCGCCGGCGCGGAGCACGCGGCCGCCCGGACCGAGCGTCCACGGCCCGCCGGCGCCGAGCCCAGCGCTGTCGGCGACGAGACTCCCGGCCTCGTCGTACGCGAAGGCACGCCGCACGCCGGCCCGAGTCGCGGCGACGAGCCGCCCGCAAGGGTCGTGCTCGTACTCGCTGCCGCCCCAGCGCGCGTCGGCGATGCGCAGGGGTCGAGCGTGAGCTTCGTAGACCCACTCGCGCTGCACGAGCGTAGGGCCGCCGGCGACGGCGGCGCGCTGCACGACGAGGCGATCGTCGCCGTCGTAACCGAGCTGCAGGTCGAGACCGCTCGCGTAGAAGTAGCGGCGCACCTCGCGCCCGGCCGTGTCGCGCTGCAGCAACACCTTCTCGCCCTCGTGCTCGATGCCGACGAGGGACCCGGCGCCGTCGTGGTAGTAGCGCGTGGTCTCGCCGTTCGGCAGCGTGCGCGCCCGGAGCCAGCCGACCGTGTCGTACTCGTAGCGGACGACGGCGCCGTCGGACGCCTGTGCGACCAGACGTCCGTCGGCGTCCCACGCGAGCTCGACCTTGCGCTCGCCGTCGTGCTCGGCGACGACGGCCTCGACGACGCGCCCCATCTTGTCGCGGACGAAGCGCCGGTTGCCGTGCGGCGACTCCGCGCCGACGAGAAAGCCCGCCTCGTCGTACGCGTACTCGATGCAGTGGTCCTCGCCGAGCTCCGTCCGGCTGTGGCGCCCGTGCGCCGCGTAGGCGTAGCGGAGCGCGCGTCCGTCGAAGGTGCGCTCCGCAATCATGCGACCGGCGCGATCGTACTCGTACTCCCAGCGCTCGCCCTTCGGGTTCGTGACGCCGACGACCCGCTCGATGCCGTCGCGCTCCACCTCCCAGCGCCCGCCGTCGGGCGCGACCACCCGCGCGATGCTCTCGGCGCCGAGGTGCGCGTACTCGGTCGTGCGACCGGTCTGGTCGACCTCGCGCACCAGGTTGCCCACCGGGTCGTAGGCGAACGCGAGCCGTGTGCCGTCGGGCATCTGCTTGTGGGTCGGTCGTCCCAAGCGGTCGTAGGCCACGCGCGTGACGCGTCCGAGGGGATCGGTCGCGCAGATCATGCGCCCCATCGCGTCGTAGGCGTAGTGGTGCGTGGCGCCGGCCCCGTTCGTGACGGCCACGATGTTGTGCTCGTCGTCGTGGGCGTAGCCCGCGAGCCGCTGGCCCTCGCAGTCCACGTGGAGCAGCCGCCCGTGCTCGTCCCAGCCGTAGCGCTCGCGGCGGCCGGTCGGGAACACGCACTCGACGGGCGCGCCGCGTCCGTCGTAGCTCAGGCCGTGGACCGCGCCGTCCGGGTCGGTGCGCTTGACGGGGCGATCGTGCTCGCGCTCGAGCTCGAACACGGCGCCGTCGGGGCGCACGTACTTCACGAGCCGCCCGCGCGCGTCGTAGGCGAAGCTGCGGCTCTCGCCGGCGGCGTTCGCTTGCGCCACGCACAGCTGATCGTCGTCGTAGCGCGACGCCAGCAGCCAGGCGCCGTCGGAGGTCGCCTCGCGCGTCACGTCGCCGGCCGTCGTGTACGAGTAGAGGCGCGGCTCGGGGTTGCCGTGGACCGCGGTCGTGCGCTCGCGATCGTCGAACTCGAGCTCGACGTTCTGGAGGTTGCCGTCGCCCCTGCTCCTGACGCAGCGCCCGGTGTCGCGATCGTACTCGTAGCGAAAGGTGAGGCCGTTGCGGGCCGTCTTGGCCACCAGGCGGTGCTTGGCGTCGTAGCCGTAGCGCTCCACGTGCCCGAGCGCGTCGGTCGCGCTCGCGAGCTCGCCCGCCTCGCCGTAGCCGTAGTCGTGCCAGACCTGGAGCTCGTTCCTCGCCCACACCTCGATGCGCACGATGCGCGCCTGGTCGTCGTAGGCGAAGTGGAGCTCGCGCCGCGCCGTGTCCACGAGCCGGGCGAGGCGCCCACCCTCGTGGACGAGCTCGACGCGGTTGTCCCAGGCGTCCCGGATGCGCGCCAGGACGTGCAGGCCGCCCGGCTCGACGCGCTCGAACTCGTAGCCGAGCGCGGTGTCGAGCTCGCGCAGCAGGTAGCGCTCGCCGCGCCGCTCGAGCTCGAGGCCGCGCCCGCGCAGGAGCGCCGTGGCGCCCTTGGCCAGGGCCGGGAACACGAGGCGTCGGCCGTCGCCGCCCACCACCGAAAGCTCGCCGCTCGCCGTCGGCTCGACGAAGCGCTGGAAGTTGTGGGTCCAGCCGCCGCGCCCGAAGCTCGACCGCTCCTTGTGGCGGGCGCTCGCGTAGAGGCGGCGCAGCTCGACGTCGATCACGCCGCAGAGCCGGAGGTCGACGACCTCGTCGACGACGACGCCCGAGGCGACCGCCACCGGGTCGCCCGAGGCGACGACCTTGCACGGATTCGCCTTGTCGCCCGCCTGGGTTGCGACGACGTCGCCGGCGCCGAGCAGCGGGCTCTCGGACTGGTGCAGCTTGCTGTTGGGGCTCGGGATGTTGAGCAGGCAGATCGCGCCGGTGACGGCGATCGGCTTCTTGCCCGACAGGACGGTGCTCTGCCCGGGATCGGTGATGAGCCCGAGCCCGACGATCACCTTCGAGACCTGGTCGGCCTTGTTGACCATCGTGGGGTCGGTCGGCTTCGACGGCATGTTGCCGGGCTGCTCGATGTCGATCGCGGTGTCCTTGCGCAGCACGCGCACCTTGCCCTGGCCCTCCACGATCTCGCGCGAGCCGCCGCACGACCCCTTCTGCGCCTTGGCGCTGCGCGCGATGTACATGAACGGCGCCACCGGGCAGGGCCCGGTCGGCGACGGCGGCGGCGGCGGCATGATGGCGCTCACCGCCGGCGGCCCGGGCGCGGCGTGGCCCGAGTTGAGCGTGACGACGTCCTTGACGTCGATGCTGCCGAGATCGCCCATACCAGGCCTCGCTAAGGCAGCTCGACGCGTGCGGCCAGGATCCGCAGCAGCGAGCCCATGTCGATGACCATCTTGTCGCCGCGCAGCCGGAGCGCGCCCTTGGCGTCGACCACGATGGCCACCGGACCGGCCTCGATCGTGAGGCTGCGTCCGGCGCGGAGCTTCACGTCGGCAGCCTCGATGCGCAGGTGCTTGCCGTCGCTCGTGCCGAGCGAGGGCGCGGTCTGGAGCGCGCCGGCTACGACCGGACCGTGCGGTCCCGAGCACACCAGCACCGGGCGGCTCGCCCGCACGCACTCCTCGAGCAAGGCCGCCTCGACCGAGTCCTCGCGCTCGGCCGAGAAGCGGCGGCCGTCCAGCGTTCGCACGGTGTAGCGGTCGGCGCCGATGGCCTCGATGCGCGCGAGGTGGAGCCCCGGCGCGAGGTCGGTCGCGCGTCGTGCCGGACGCCCGGCGACGACGCCGGAGGAAGCGGCGCGGCGCGCCGGTGTCGAAACGAGCTTGTTCGCCATGGCCTGCTCCTGTCAGCCGTACTTCTGGTCGCCGGCGTCGTTCGACTTCACCGACGACTTCACGTCGCCTTTGATCTTCACCGCGCTCGGCGTGATGGTCACCGTGACGCCGCCCGCCTTGATGGTGATCTTCGACGTCGCCTTCACGCTCACGTCGGCCCCCGCGAGGGTCGCGCTCGCGCCGACCTGGTAGCTCGCGGCCGCGCCGAAGCCCTCCTCGCGGTCGCCGCCGGCCTTCACCTTGCGGCTGGCCAGCGTCTCCTTGTAGGCGCCGCGCACGTCGAGCGTGTACTTCGCGGCGTCGATCTTCTTGGTGCCGGCCACGAGCTCGGTGTTGGCGCCCATGACGACGACGTCGGCACCCAGGCCGGCCACCGTGCGCCAGGATCCGCCGACCAGCACGGTGTGCGCGCCCTGGACGGCGCGATCGCTCTTCTCGATCGCGGCCTCGACGCGCGCCCCACCCACGAGCCGCGTCAGCGTGGCACACGAGGTCTTGTAGTCGCCGCCCACGTCGAAACTGCGCACGCCGCCGATGGTGACGCTCTCGGACGCGGCGTTGACGAGCTTGTTCGACGTGGTGTTGAGGGTTCGGTTGGCCCCGATGTGGTACGACTGTGCGCCGCCGACCTTCACGCTCAGCACCTGACCGACGATGAGCGTGCGGTTGGCGCCGACGCTCCAGCCGTCGTCGACGGTGATGCCGGTGTTCTTGTCGTTCTCGGTGCGCTCGTTCAGGTCCTTCGACGCGACGAGCGTCATGTTCTCGTCACCCGCCGTGTCGTCGAGCGCGAGCAGGTTCTGGCTGCCGCCGCCCGGCGTCGTCCGGGTGCCGAACGCGCTCACCACCTTGTCGCCCGGCAGGGCGTTGGGCGGCGGCGCCGTGCCGTTGTAGACGCGGCCGACCGCGAACGGCTGGTCGAGCGACGTGGCGTGGAAGGCGACGAGCGCCTCCCAGCCGGTGCGCGGCAAGAGGAACCCACCCGAGCTCGGTGGCTGCACCACGCGCGCGAACGCCGACGCCGTGTCGTCGGGCGGATGGAGGCGATCCCAGCGGTGGAGGAGCTTCACGCGCCCGCCGGACTCCGTGTGGATCTCGGCGCCGGACGGCCCGACCACGGTGGCGGTCTGCACGCCGTCGACGCGCGGCGCCGTCGGGCGGTCGACGCGAAAGCCGATGTCGGCCGGCACGGCCACGAAGCGCGCGGCATAGGGCGTGTCGTCGCCCTCGCCCTGGAAAGGCTCGGCGACCTCGTGGCTCACCTCGACCACCAGCCAGCGCCGTTCGAGGTCGGTACGTTCGCCCCCGCCGAGCGCGAGCACGTGCCCGGCGACGAGGCGCGAGCAGTTGGTGACACCGCTCAGGACCTCGGCGTGCCCGCGCAGCTGATCGAGACGCAAGCGCGCGAGCGTGGCGCCGAGCGAGCCGTCGCGGTAGCGGCCGGGGTACTCGTAGGCCTCGAGCGCCGCTGCGCCCGTCTCGGCGCCGACGCCGAGATCGAGCTCGGGCTTGTCGGGGTCGTAGCTCTGGAGCGAGACCTTCTCGACGGCGACCTCGCGCCGCAGCTTGACGCCGAACACGCTCTCGTCGGGCGTGAGACCCCCGCCCGGATTGAGTGGCAGCTCGGGCCCCCCGGGCAGATCGTCGTAGCCCGAGGGCTGGTCCGTGATGACGAGGCGCTTCTGCTCGGCCGCCGGCAGATACCAGTTGATCCCCTCCTCGGCGAGGATGCGCGAGACGAAGCCGAGGTCGCTCTCGAAGTCCTGCACGCACTGGCTGCGCTTGTCGGGAGTGCGCGCGACCCGCTGGTCGAGCGCGAGGTCGTGCTCGCCCAGGACCTCGGCGGCGATGGTGATCGGATCGAGGTCGACGAACACCCGGTGATCCACGCAGTGGTCGAGCAGCGCGACGTGCGGCACGATCACGAACGCGAGCCCTCGGCCCGAGACCACCACCTCGTCGACGAGCCCCTGGACGGCGCGCGTGCTGTCGTCCGGGTGGATGAAGGTGAGCGTGGCCGGCCGCAGGTGCGCGGCGTCCGCCGCGACCGCGGTCGGGGTCCCGTCGGCGGCGAGCGGCATCGCCCAGACCTCGAACCGGTACGGCGCGTGGATGCCCTCGCGCCCACGCATGCGCGTCACGCGCAGCGTCGCGTCCACGCCCTCGATCTCGAGCTCCCAGCGCGCGCGCTCGCTCATGGACTCACCCGACCTGCCCGCCGCCCTTGCGCTTGATGTTGCCCTTGACCTTGGTCGTGCCCTTGGACACGTCGAGCTTGCCGCCCGCGAGCTTCATGCCCCCGGCCGCGAGGCTGGCCGCCTTGATGGTGATCGTCGGCGCCTCGATCGCGAACGTCCCGCCCGCCTTCAGGGTGGCGCTGCCGCCGACCTTGACCTTGCCCGCCGCCTTCACCGAGGTCACCACGTCCGAGCCGGCGTCCTCGCTGGTCGGGCCCGCCGTGACCGATTTCGCACCGAGCACCGACTCGGACGCGCTGCTGCGCGAGGTGAGGGTCTTGCCGCCCGCCACGATCTCGGTGCGGGCCGCGACCACGGTCTCGCCCACGCCGAGCCCGCCGGCGAGGCCCATCGCGCCGCCGATGAGGTTCGTGTAGGCACCCTTCACGGACGCGTTCGCCTGGTTGCACTGGATGCCGTAGAGGGCGCCGATGAGCTCGGTGTACCCGCCCGCCACGCTCACGATGCGGTTGGCCGTGACCTTGTTGTGCTCCATGCCCCCGATGGTCTCGCTGCGGGAGCCCTTCACCGTGTCGGCGACCTCGGCACCGACGTCCACCTTCTGATCGGCGCCCACGCTGAGCGTCTGATCGCCGTCGATCTTCACGATCAGGGCCAGCTTCACGTCGTGGGTCTCGTCGACGCCCACGGTGCTCGTCGCGCTGCCGCCGACGGTGACGGTCTGATCGCGCGTCGCGTGGACGAAGAGCTCCTGACCGCCGGCACTGTCGCCCATCCGGATCTCGTTCGTGGTCCCGTCCCCGGGCGACGTCGCGGACTGGAAGGTGCTCGTGGCCGCCGCGCCCGGCAGGCCGTACGGAACGATCGCCGTCGCGTTGTAGGTCCGGCCGAGCACGAAGGGCACGTCCGGGTTGCCGTCGACGTACGCGACCGCTACCTCCCAGCCGACGCGCGGCAGGACCATCGCGCCCGCCATGGACATCTGGAGGCAGCGCACCCAGGTCGAGGTGGTGTCGTCGTCGATGCCCGTGCGATCCCACGGGAAGCGCACCTTCACGCGCCCGAGGTCGTCGACGTGGATCTCCTCGCCCGCGGCACCCGTCGTGAACGCCGGCTCGATGCCGCCGACCTTCGGGCGGCGGCGCGGCCGATCGGGACGGAACGCGGTCTCGCCCCAGGGCACGAACAGCACGCGGTTCTCGTAGCGCGCCTCGCGCACGGAGCGCCGCGTCTGCGCGGTGAGCCGGTGCTCCACGCCGACGACCAGGTAGTCGCCGTTGAGCGCCTCGTCCGCGCAGTGTCCGACGGTGAGGACCCGTCCCGGCTGCACCCGCAGGCAATCGCTGGCTCCGCTTGCGCGCGCCGCGAAGCGCTGCAGTTGCTCGAGCCGCGCCTGCGCACGCCGCCCCGCAGCCGCGGCGTCGAGCACGCAGGCCGGGTACTCGAAGTACTCGCGGGCGCCCTTGCCCGCCGCGCCGTCGATGTACACGTCCGGGGCGCGCACGTCGTACTCGCGCACCTGCACCGCCTCGACGGCGAGCTCCTCGATGCGCTCGAGCTCGTGGAGATGTCGGAAGGGTGTCTTGTCGCCCGGATCGAAGAACGGCAGGGCGCGGCCGCCGTTCGCCTCCTCGTGCGCGTTGCGATCGTCGGCGCAGACGAGCAGCGGCTGCTCGGCCGCCTCGTCGAAGTCGAACCAGTACGAGATCCCCTCGTCGGCGAGCAGACGCTCGACGAAGCTCCACTCGCTCTCGTCGTACTGCGTGCAGTGCAGGCGCTGCAGGTACTCGCCCGACAGGCGGAAGCGCAGCGAGCTCGGCGCGATCCCGGCCCCCTCGAGCACCTCGGTCACGATCTGCCGCGTCGTCTTGTCGCGGAAGATGCGATAGCCGCGGCGCAGCGTCAGCAGCCACGCCGGCGGCGCGAGCCGCAGGCGATAGCCGTGGCCGCCGACGGACTGTCCTTCGTAGTCGGCGCTCTGCACGACGAGGGCGACCGTGCGGCCGACGGCCTCGAGCTCGTCGTGCAGCCGCAGGGTGGCGGACGCCTTGAGCAGCGCCTCGAGATCGACGCCGGGCTCGTCGCTCTCGAGCAAGACCTCGAAGCTCGAGAGCGCGTTCAGCGCCTCGGTGCCGATGAGCTCCGCCACGCGCGCGTCGTCGGGCAAGCCGGAGCATGAAAGCGCCGCTTGGATCCTCATCCCAGGTGCCCGGAAACGTAGTCCACGCACGGGTTGCGCACAACCCGGAGGCGCGTCGCAGCGCGCCCCGCTCGCCGTCAGTCGTGGCCGGCCTCGCGCACCGCCTCGAACGCGCGCACGGCATCCCACCACAGGCCGCTCTGTGCCGCGAGCTCGGTGATCATGACGGCCTCGGCCGCCGCGCGCTCGGCGCCATGGCCGGCCGCCACCAGGCGCGCCGTCACCGCCAGCGCTCCGAGCCACAGGGCCAGGAGCTCCGCCGTGAAGCGCTCGAAGCTCCCTCGCACCGTCCAGTGCAGGCCCCACATGAGGTCGGCCAGGAAATCGCCGATGACGACCTCGGCGGCCGCCGGGCGGGTGGCGCGGGCCTCGGCCTCGTCGAACGCCCGCTGCCAGCTGCGCGTGGCCACGCCGACGGCCGGATCGCCCGCGAGCGACGCGAGCGCATCGCCGAACCAGCCGAGTGCCTCGGCGCCGGCGTCGCCGCGGGCGCGCACGGCGCGGAAGCTCGCGCCTACCTCGCGCCACGAGCCGCGCCCGAGTCGCGGCAGCTCCGGCGCCAGGCCGAGGACGTCGGCCGGGTAGTCGCCGCGCGCGAGCGGCAGCAGGAGCTCGGCCTCGAGCGCCGCATAGGCGGCGAACGGGATCGCCTCGTCGCCCCGCAGGCAGAGCTGCCGCGGGGTGCGGCCGTCCGGGCGCAGGCGACCGCGCCCGTCGCGCAGGCTGCGCACGGCCTCCGCCGCCGACAGCGGGGGGCGGTCGCCGAGGGTGCGGCAGGGGCAACGATGCGACGTCACGACCCGACCTCCGAGCGGGGTCGCCCACAGGCCCAAGGGGAAGCGCCGGCAGATGCTGGGCTTGGCGATCGCGCCGTGCTCGCGGTGCAGGGAGCACGCGCTGCCGTCGAGCAGCGAACAGTGGCCGTCGACGATGCGCAGCTTCGGTCCGTGCCCGTCGGCGTCGTCGACGACCGCTCCCGGTGCCAGCCGGGCGAGACGCGCGACGTCGTCGAGCGACAGAGGCCCGAGCCGGTGCAGGTCGCGGCAGCAGAACCCGCTGCCCGAACAGGCGAAGCGCGCGCCGGGCCGGACGAGGAGCGGGCGCACCCGGGCGCCCGCGCGTACCCGCTGCCCCGTCGCGCGCACGGCCATGGCCCGCGGCGCTAGGGCGTGGATCGGCCGGGCGCAAGCGAAACCGACGCGGGTCGCGGGTCGCGGGGGTCGCTGCATGCGCCTGGCTGCCCGGATGCCCCCCACCGTGGTAAGAGCGTCGCAGGTGCCGGGGCGCACGGAGCGCGCTCGCGGCGCCGGCGAGGAAGATGTCGCGGCGCGCTCAGCGGATGTCGAGGCACGAGGCCGCACACGCGGCGCGGGGTGGGCCGTGACCGAGCGCGCGCCCGACGAGCTCGGCGTCTCGCTCGCGCAGTACGCCGGCGTGCAGGTCGGTCTCTCGGAGGACCTGCCACTCGTGCAGGTGCTGCGTCACGAGGGCGTCGACGCCGCGGGCTGGCAAGCCGTCGAGGAGCGCTGGTCCGAGCGCCTGTTCGACGCGGACGGCGAGCTCGAGGACGCGTTCGACGCGGCCATGGCCGAGGCGCGGGCACGCTACGCGCGGTCGATCGCGCCGCTCGACGACGATCTGCGCGCGTGGCTCGACTTCGTGCGCCACTTCGGCAGCGCCCCCGAGCCCTTGGCGCTGCTCGCGGCTCAGGGCATGAACGCGAACGACGTGCTGCGCCTCCAGGCGCGCTGGTCGCAGCGCCTCGGGGCCGAGGAAGGGCTGGCCCGCCGCGCGCACGCCATCTTGGAGACCCCACCCGAGCCGCTGCCGCCCATCGTGGTCCAGCCGCGCCCGTTCGCCCTCGAGCCGGCCCCGGTCGCCGCCGAGCCCGCAGCGCCCACCGCGCCGGAGGTGCCCCTGTTCGCGCCGCTCCCCGGCGTCGCCGAGGCCCCGGTCGCCGTGGATCGGCCGCCGACCCCGCGCCGGTCGTCCGCGCCACCTCCGTTCGTGGCGCCGCCCCCGGCTCCGAGTGCGTCGTCGACGCCGCCGCCCGACGCGGGCGGCGCTGGCCGGAGGTCGCTGCAGCGAACCCTGGCTTTCGCTGTCGCGGCGCCCATCGACCCGCTCCCGTTCCGCGCGCCGTCGCCCCCGCCGCGCGCGAGCGAGTCGCCTCCGGCCGGCTCGCCCGCCGCGCGCCCGAGCGACAAGCCCGTGCCTCTCGGCGCGACGGCCGACGGTTCGTTGATCTCGCCCCTCGCCGGGCCCGCGACCCCATTCCGGGGCAGGGCCGCGCCGCCGGCCGGGAGCAGCGCCCCGGCCCCGGCCGCCGGTGCCGGCGACACGCAGGACGAGCGCCCCGCGGGCCCCGCCACGCTTCCGGCCGCGACGCCTTTCGAGCGGCCCGCGGCGCCGCGACCCGTGACGACGGTTCCCCGGGCGACGCCCTTCGACCGCGCGCCCGCGGGCGCTGCCCAGGCGCCGGCGCGGCCCACGCCGCCTGCGATCGACCTCGACCGCTACGCCTGGCTCTCCATGCTCGAGTACTACGATCGACGGCGCCTGGTGCCGGCCCTCGCCGAGGCCGGTCTTGCCACGCCGGCCGATTGGGAGGCGTGCAAGGCCGGTTGGGGCGCACGCCTCGCCGCCGACGTGCAGCTCGCGGCCCGCTTCCGCAGCCTCGTGAACTACTATCGCCGGGGCGGCGTGCGCTGAGCGGAGCGGGCACGCGCGCGCTTCGTCGCTTCGTCGTGACGCCCGAACGCCCCTCAGCGCGGCTCGAGCGCGGCGATGAGGCTGTCGATCATGGCCGGCGGGAAGACGCCGCCGGCCTCGAGCACCTCGCGGTTCGCGCCGAGCGCCGCGGCGATCTCGGGCACGCTGCGCGGCAGCGGGATCGCGCCCTGCGGATCGAGGCGCGCGCGCGCCGCCGACGAGCGCTCGAGCAGGGCCCCGAGGTCCGTGACGGCGCGTCCCGCCAGGGCCGCCTGCGCGACGCCCGCGAGCAGGTAGAACGGGTGGGCGGACCCGTCCGGGAGGCGGAACTCGATCGTGGGCGGGCTCACGCTGCGCCCGGCGGCGGTGCGCGCCAGGATCGGCAGGCGCACGAGCGCGCTCCGGTCGAACTCGCCCCAGGTGACGGCGCTCGGGGCCTCGCGCGCCTGGCCGAGCCGCACGAACGACGCGTCGCTGCGGTTGCCGAAGGCCATGAGCGAGCCGCCCGAGCGCACCAGGCCCGCGATGAGCCACTGCGCCGGGCTCTCGAGCGCCCCGTCGGCGCCGCGCCCCCCGAGGTGCCGTCCGTCGCGCACCGGCGAGAAGTGGAAGTGCATGCCCGAGCCCGCGTGGCCCTGGCGCACGATGGGGTCGAAGTTGACGCGCAGCCCGTCGGCGTGCCCGAGGTTGCGCAGCACCCACTGGGTGAGGAGCACGCCCTCGGCGGCCTCGGGCAGCGGCGCGAGCGCGAGCTCGACCTCGTGCTGCTCCCAGATGGTGTCGTCGCCGTCGGCGGCCGGGATGTAGCCGACCTCGCCGTGCGCGTACTTGATGGGCACGCCGATGTCGGCGAGCAGCGTCATGGCCCGGCGCCGTAGCCGCTCGCCGAAGAGGAAGGGCGAGGTCGCGTGGTAGCCGCGCTCGCGCTGACCCCAGATGTCCGCCTCGCCGCGCCGCTTGCCGAGGAAGTACTCGACCTCGCCGAGGGCGTGGAGCTCCACGCCCGTCTCGGCGACGAAGCGCGCGTGGGCGCGGCGCACGATGGTGTCGGGCGACTGCGGCAGGGGCGTGCCGTCGCGCGCCAGGTGAGCGCAGAGGAGCACGAGCGTGGGCTCGGCGGCGAAGGGGTCGACGAAGGCCGACGCCGGGCGCGGCCGCAGCAGGATGTCCGAGGCCCCGGGACGGATGCCGGTGCCCGCGAACAGGCTCGAGCCGTCGGCGCGCTCGCCGCCCTCGATGATGTCGCAGACGTGCGCCCGGGTCCGGGGCACGAAGTCGAGCGCCTTCAGCCAGCCGTCGGCGCCGACGTGCATGAGGCTGACGAGGCGGATGCCCCGCGCCTTCACGAGCTCGGCGAGATCGTTCGCCGTCCAGGTGTCCGCGCGCGTGCCGAGCTCGCGTTCGAGCCCGCGCGTGGGGAGCGTGTCTTCGCTGTGCATGGCTTGCGTCCTCGTCCGGCGTCGCCAGCCGACCGGCTCTCACGGCCGGCCCTGCGAAGCAAGGCCGAGGCGGCCCCCGCGCCCCGTGACCCGGACCACCATGCGCTCCGGCGGCGCCCGCCGGGGTGCGGGGCTTGCGCCGCAGGTGCCCGGTCCCTAGGCTCATCGTGCACCCTTGTCGTCGCTGCAACGTGTCGAGAGTCAACGGATGAAGTGACCTCGGCCAGAGGAGGCGCCCGCGCGCCGCCCTCTCCGGCGTGCGCTTCGCTCCTCGGGAGCGAGGTCGGGCCGGCCACCCGGCTCGGCGCGAGCCGGCCGCGAGCAGGAGGAGAACATGACCGCAGATCGAGAGGTCGACGTCGTCGGCAAGGCCTGCCCGCTGCCGCTGATCGCCCTGGCCAAGGCCGTGCGCACCATGCAGCCCGGGCAGACCGTGCGCATCACGGGCAACGACCCGATCTTCGAGGAGTCGATCGTGGAGCTCTGTCGCGAGGCGGGCCACGAGGTCCTCGGCACCGATCGACAGGGCAGGACCGTCAGCATGCTCATCCGGGTCCGACCGGAGCCCAACGGGAGGCGTTGATGGACGGGAAGAAGGCGACGATCCTCCTGCAGAGCGGTGAGCTCGACAAGGCGCTCAGCGCGTTCATCTTCGCCAACGGCTACGCGGCGCTCGGGATCGACACGACGATGTGGTTCATGATCTGGGGCTACAACTGCCTCAAGCGCAGGCGCAGCCTCCTCGCGTCGTTCCGCCGCAAGCACGACCCGGCGCGCGAAGGCGCCTACCGGGTGCTCCAAACCGACAGCGTCCTGCAGCGGCTGCTCGAGCTGCTCAACCGCGGCGGCGCCGGGCATCTGCCGCTCGGGCGGCTCAACCTGATGGGCCTCGGGCCCGCGCTGTTCGACAAGCTGCTGAAGAGGAAGGGCATCATGACCCTCGAGGAGCTGATCCAGAGCGCCGTCGACCTCGGCGTGAAGTTCAAGATGTGCCAGATCTGCTTCGACGCGATGGGCGTCAGCGTCGACGATCTCATCGTTCCGAACGTGGAGGTGAAGGGCGTGAGCGAGTACGCCCGGGACACCCTGGAAGCGCACGTCAACCTCTTCATCTGACGGTCGAGTCGAGCCAGCATGGACCAGCACGACCCAGAGAGGCTGCGGGAAGTCGTCACTCGGCTGCAGCAGGAGAACCAGAGCCTGCGCGAGGCCCTGGCCACGACCGACCGTGGCAGCGCGATGGTGGAGCAGGGTGAGGAGTTCGCGCGCCTCCTGTCGCTCAGCAAGCTCATCGTCGGCGAGCTCGACCTCGCGAAGGTGTTCGAGCTGGTCGCCGACCATGCCCGCGAGATCGTGAAGGCCGAGCTCTTGATCGTGCCGGTGCTGAGCCAGGAGCGCGACCGCTACACCTACGTGGCGGCCTCGGGCGCGGACGCCGAGCGCGTGCGCGGCACGGGCTTTGCCGCGAGCGTCGGCATGTGCGGCTGGGTGTTGCGCCACGGGCAGAGCCTGCTGTTCGGCGAGACGAGCACCCAATGGCTGGCCGAGCGAACCACCTGGGAGGCGGGTCAGCAATCGGCCGTGCTCGTCCCGCTCATGGGACGCAAGGGCATTCTGGGCGGCCTGTCCGCCCTCGGAAAGCAGGGCGGCGGGTGCTTCACGCAGCACGATCTCGAGCTCCTGACCATGTTCGCCAACCAGGTGAGCATCGCCATCGAGAACGCGCGCCTGTTCGAGCAGGTGACGCGCGAGATGCAGGAGCGGAAGCAGGCGGAGGAGGCCGCGCACGAGAGCCGCAATCTGCTCCGGCAGATCCTCAATGCCATGCCGCACTCGGTGTTCTGGAAGGACCGGGAGAGCGTGTACCTCGGCTGCAACGAGGTCTTTGCCAGGGCCGTGGGCCTCGATGCTCCGAGCGCCATCGTCGGCAAGACCGACTTCGACCTACCCTGGCCGAGCTCCGAGGCGCAGGCCTACCGGAGCGACGATCGCGAGGTCATCACCGGCAAGCGCGCGAAGCTGCACGTCGTCGAACCGCTCCAGCAGGCCGACGGCGCCCGGATCTGGATCGATACCTCCAAGGTACCGCTCCTCGATCGGGAGGGCACGGTCTTCGGCGTTCTCGGCGTGTTCCAGGACATCACCACCCGCAAGCTGGCCGAGGAGAAGCTCCAGAACAGCGAGCGCCGGCTGGCGGAGTCCCAGAAGGTCGCGCGGCTGGGCAGCTGGGACCTCGACCTCGTCCACCAGCGCCTCGACTGGTCGGTCGAGACCTATCGACTCTTCGATCGCTCCCCGGAGGACTTCACTCCGACCTTCGCCGACTTCGCCCGGTGCGTCCACCCCGAGGACCGGGAGACCCTGGAGAGGAACCTCGAGCGCGCGCTGTCCAGTGCCGAACATCCCTACCACGTGACGGTGCGCATCATCAATGCGTCGGGGCGGCCATGGGTGATGGAGGCCGTCGGCGAGGTGAGGCGCGACGGCGACGGCGTTCCGCTCGGCATCTTCGGCACGGCTCAGGACATCACCGAGCGCGAGCGCGCCGAGGAGCAGATCCGCCAGAACGAGCAGTTCATCCGGAACATCCTCAACACGGTGGACGAGGGCTTCATCGTCGTCTACCGTGATTACCGGATCCTGACGGCCAACAACGCCTATTGCCTGCTATCCGGCGAGCCGCGCGAGAGAGTCGTCGGCCGGCATTGCTACGAGCTCCTGCACCGGGAGCGGCAGCCCTGCTTCGTGGAGGGCTCGCACTGTGCCGTCCGCGGGGTCTTTGCCACCGGCGAGGCGCAGAGTGCGCTGCACAAGCACCGCGACTCCGACGGGTCGGTGGTCTACGTCGAGACCAAGGCCTACCCGATGAAGGACGCCGCCGGGCAGGTCGTCTCGGCGATCGAGACGGTCACCAACATCACGGAGAAGCACCTGCTCGAGGAGGAGCGGCTCAAGACCCAGAAGCTCGAGTCCATCGGCACCCTCGCGGGTGGCATCGCCCACGATTTCAACAATCTCTTGCAGGGGATGTTCGGCTACATCTCGATGGCGAAGGTGTCCGTCGACCGCCGGAGCGAGGTGCTCGCCATGCTCGACGGGGTCGAGCATGCGCTGCATCAGGCGGTGAAGCTGGCGACCCAGCTCCTGACCTTCTCCCGAGGCGGCAAGCCGGTGAAACGGCCGATCGATCTGCGCCCGGTGATCGAGGACTCGGCCAAGTTCACCCTGAGCGGCTCCCGCTCCGACCTCGGCCTGGAGCTCCCCGGCGACCTGTGGCTGGCCGAGGCGGACGACGGCCAGGTGGGCCAGGTGATCCAGAACATCGTTCTCAACGCCGACCAGGCCATGCCGACGCGTGGCTCGGTGAGCGTCACGGCGCGGAACGTGGCCGAGGACGACGCGGCGCTGCCGCGTGCCCTGCCGAGGGGCAACTACGTCGCGATCTCGATCCGGGATACCGGCGTCGGCATTGCCGCGCAGAATCTCGACAAGATCTTCGACCCGTACTTCACGACCAAGGACAAGGGCAGCGGTCTCGGCCTGGCGACCTCCTATTCGATCGTCAAGAACCACGGCGGCGTGATCGACGTGCGGTCGCAGCCGGGCGAGGGCAGCACCTTCACGATCTACCTCCCCGCCGTGGCCGGGAAGACCCGGACCGAGGCCGCCGCGGCGCAGGCGCAGCCCGTGCCGGGACGCACGGCGCGCATTCTCGTCATGGACGACGAGGACCTCATCCGCAAGCTCACCGGCGAGCTCTTGCGGGTGCTCGGCCACGACGTGGAGGTGGTGCGCCACGGCGAGGAGGCGGTCGAGGCGTTCCAGAGCGCGCGGGCCCGATCCGAGCCCTTCGACGTCGTCATCCTGGACCTGACCGTTCGAGGCGGGATGGGCGGCGAGGAGACGCTGCAGCGCCTGCGCGCGATCGACCCCGCCGTGAAGGCGATCGTGTCGAGCGGGTACTCCGACGACGCGTCGATGGCGGACCATCTCGCGCACGGATTCAAGGCCTACCTGAAGAAGCCCTACGACCTCGAGGCGCTGCGCGAAGCCGTGAAGTCACTGCTCGCGTGACGGCCCGGCGACGACGGCGAGGTTGCGCGGCGTGACCGCGTCGCTGCACAGGGTCCCGAGTCGCGCCGCGAGGCCCTGCTCGCGCAGGAAGCACGTGCGGTCGAGCGCGATCGTCGCCTCGAGCAGCCGGCCGCACAGGGCGCGCGGCAGGGACAGCCGGCGGATGACGCCGTGCTCGTGCCGCGCGGCGGCCTCGTGGCGCGCGAGCTCCTCGGCGTCGGCCGGCGCGAGGCCGCGCAGCGCCAGCGCCTCGGCCGCCAGGACCGCGAAGGGCTGGCGCGCCCGGCGGCGATTGAGCCCCTGCATCTCCGCGCCGGCGGTGACCTCGAGCCCGCGCCCGAGCAGCAGGCGACGCAGGGCGTAGCGCCGCTCGCGCGACGCGAGACACTCGGCGAGGCTGGACTCCACGCCCTCGGCGCGGGGCCGGAGGTTGCCGAGGCCGAGGATCGCGCGCGCGAGCGTGAGGGTGCCACCGCGCCGCGACAGCGCGACGCGCGCGGGGCCGCGGATCTTCTGCGCGCAGCAGCCGACGAGAACGAGGCCCACCCCCGCGGCGGCGGCCGCGCGCACGAGCTCGTCGCCGAGCTCGCCGCAGGCGTGCAGGCCGATGGCGAGATCGCCCGGCGCGAGGGCGAGCGTGCCCGCGGTGACGTCCACGACCTCGAAGCGCACGTCGGCGCGACCGGTGAGCGCGCGCGCCCGCGCCACGCGCGCGGGATCGCGCTCGAGGCCGACGGCGGGCTTGTCGAACTCGGCGGCGGCGAGGCGCGTGAAGTGCCCGCGCCCCGCGCCCACGTCGACGATGCGCTCGGCCCGGGCCGCGAGCGGTCCGCACAGGGCCGCGCGCGCCGCGAGCTGGGCCCGCTTGCGCGCACCCACGCTCCGCGCGGCCTCGCCCGCGCCGGCGTCCGGCACGAGCGGAGGCAGCGCGGTGAGCGGCCGGAGGCGCGCCGCGAGCGCCACGAGCGCCGGGGGCGCGCCCGTGGCGCGGCCGCCGTTCCCGACGAGGAGCGCGTCGAGTCCCTCGAGCTCCGCGCGCCCGAGCGCGGCGTCGTCGAGCTCACGGAGGAAGGGGCCGAGCTCGCGGGCGCGGCACCACGCGGGCTCGACCGGCAGCTCGACCCGGTCGGCGATGATGTCGCCGACCTCGCCGAGCAGGGCGAGCGCGGCGTCGAAGAGCGGCTCCGGCTCCACGCTACTCGGGCAGCACGATGCGCGGCTTCTTCGGGTGGCGCCGGTAGTAGAGCGCCGTGCGCCCGAGCAGCTGGGCGAGCTCGCTCGCCGTGGCCGTCGCGAGCTCCTCGCCGAGCGTGTGCCGATCGACCGGGCACTCGCCGCCGATCCGGACCTTCACGAGCTCGTGGCGCGTCAGCGCCTCGTCGAGCGCGCGCACCAGGGCCTCGGTGAGGCCGAGCTTGCCCACCTGCACCACGGGGTCGAGCGCGTGTCCGAGCGCGCGCAGGTGGCGGCGTTGTTTCCCGTTGAGCGGCATCGCGGCCCCGTAGGGCCGGCAGGTGCGCGCCGCAAGAGACCGCGCCGAGGGGGCCGCGCATTTCTCGCGGACTCGGGGCTCGCTCTGCCGAAGGCGCCAGGCTCCGGGCTGCAGGCTTCAGGGCCGGTCGTCGAGCGCGCGCTCGGTTTCCCCGAGGATTCGCTCCTCGAGTCTCGTACCTGAAGTCTGGAGCCCGATCCCTGTAGCCGCGAGACTCGCGCCCGACAGGGCGAAAGTCGAGTCACTCCACCACGTGCAGCGCGTCCCACAGGAGCTCGGGCGGGCACACCCGCGCCGACACGTCACCGAAGGAGAGCTCCTCGAGGTACTCGAAGCTCTGGAGCTGCTCGGCCGGCAGGATGCGCCCGGCCAGGCGCGTGAAGTTCGTGCTCCCCGCGTCGCTCACGTACAGGCGGTCGTTGTCGTCGTGCTCGAGCCAGGCGTGGAGCTTCGACACGGTGGAGTGCGCGAGCACGATGTCGCAGGCGTGCGAGCGCCCGACGCTGATGCGCTCTGCGTCGCCGGCCGTGGCTGCCGGTCGCTTGCGCAGCGGCAGCACGTAGTGGCGCTTCTCGAGGACGCGCGCCAGACCCGCGCCGCGCATCGGGCGGGGTGGCACACCGGCCTTGCCGAGCCCGAGCTCGTCCGGCAAGAGGCGGCGCACGAGCGTCTCGGTGTGGGTGGGCTCGCTGCGCGGCTGCCAGGTGCGGCCCGGGTCCGTGGGGCACTCGGCGAAGGCGCGCTCGAGCGCCGCGCCGCCGTCCTCCAGGCTCACGAGCAGGAGCTTGTCCCCGCCGAAGGTGTGCGCGAAGACGGCGCGCTCGAGCGCGAAGGCGCGCCGCGCGACGTCGGTGGGTTGCAGCGTGACGACGGAGGACATGGGCGAGAGGCTCGTCCCCGAATTTGCGGCGCCGCGCGCGCGCCGTCGAGAGCCAAACGACCGGGCGCGCGAAAACGCGCGCCGGCCGACCCGACCCGCCTACACGCTCTGGCGGCTCACGCGCAGCTCGGCCTCGAGCGCGCGCGTGGCGAGCTCCCGGTCGCGCGAGCTCGATCGGCAATAGGCGACGTAGGTCGCGTCGAGGCGTCGCACCGCCTCGGCGATCACCTTGACGCGTGCCGCATCCGTGCTCGAGCCCGAGAACCGGCTCGAGGCGAGCCGATTGGCCGCGCCGAGTCGATCGACGAGCTGGCCGGCGCTCTCCTTGAGCAAATCAGGAACCCCGTCGGCGCCCGTCCACTGCCCCACGCGCAGCGTCGCGTCGAGCGAGTCGAGGAGCCCCTCGAGGGTCCTGCGAAAAATGGCGATCCGTGCATCCTTCATCCGAGCGAACCTCCTGCCCCCAGGCGTGGCCTCGCGGCGTACCGCGCCGCGTCGAGGCGCGGCGCACGAGCGCCGCGTCGACCGGAGCCCGCGGCAGCCGCGGGCTCGCCGTGCGCGCGTGTCAGTAGCGCCCGCGCCCACCGCCGCCGAAACCGCCACCGCCGCCGCCGCCCGACGAGCGCTCCTGCGCCTCGCTGACGCGGAGCGAGCGGCCGTCGAGGGTCGCGCCGTTCAGCTGCGCCACGGCCTTGTTCGCCTCCTCGGTGGTCCCCATGGTGACGAAGGCGAAGCCCCGCGGGCGGCCGCTCTCGCGGTCGGTCGGCATCGCCACCTCGCGGACCTCGCCCGTCGCGGCGAACATCGCTTCGATGGACTCGCGGCTCGTGGTGTAAGAGAGATTCCCGACGTACAGACGGTTGCCCATGACCCTAGCTTCCACGGCTATCGGATGCGCTTCGCGCGCCCTCGGCGTCCCATCCGACGAAGCCGTCGCAGGTCGAATGGAGTCGTGCCGCGCGGATGATCCGCGCCGCACACGGGCGTCCTCCAGTCATCCGCGCGAGGCAGCGGCACCCCGGGACGGGGGGCAAGAGCATCGAGTCGTAGGGCCAGTGACGATCGTGAGAGGCGGAAGCGTAGCTGTCCGGGGCGTCGCGCGCAAGCGACACCGGTTCCGGCCGACCGACGTGCGCCACGCGCCACGACCCTGCGTCCATGGAGGTCGAGGACGCGGAGCGGGCGATGGCGGCCCGGCAGGCACCGGTGTACGGCGGAAGTAGCAGGTCGAGGACGTCTCGACCCCGGGGTCGGTTGGACCCCCCGACGGAGCGAGCCGCTCCGCGGGCGGGACGGGCGAGGGTGCGCACGGGCGATGGTCAGCGAGCTCCCGCGGCGACAGGCCGCGAGCCCGCGTGGAGGACAGGCTCATGGGACAGAGGTCTTGGGTTGTGGTGGCGTTGCTCGGTGCACTCGCGGGCGGCTGCGGCAAGAGCGACAAGGACACGAAGACCGGGGCGGCCACGGCCACGACGCCGGGCACCACCGCAGCAGCGACGGCCGCGTCCGGCGCAGGCGCGCGCTCCGCGCAGCCGAGCACGTCGGCCGCCGCGAGCGGCTCTGCCATCCAGGCCGTCGCGCTTCCCAAGGCCGTCAACGAGGCAGCCTTCGTCGAGAGCGTGGCCAAGCTCGCCGAGGGCGAGGTCAAGGAGGAGGCCGTCAGCGACGCCAAGGCGAGCTCGCTCTTCGACGCCGCCCAGAAGCCCGCCTCGGGCGAGCCGGGCTTCGAGGAGATGAGCACCGGCGACCCGCAGGCCCAGGCGGGGCTCGTCGAGGCGTCGGCCTTCTCCGAGTCGGCCGAGCGCGCTCCGACCGCGGAACCGACCAAGGCGGCTCCGAACGGCTTCGTCGTCTGGAACAAGGTCGACGTGAACATCTCGGAGAGCGCCCTCGGCGTCACGTCCGGCCACATGCAGGTCTCCGGGGCGGGGCAGTACCTCGTCAAGGTGGTGGTCACCGACGAGAGCGAGAACGTCATCACCCAGTCCGCGGCCAAGCGCTTCACGCTGCGCTCGGAGCAGGGCGGCATCGGCGGGGTGGACTTCGGCCTCGACCCCGCGAGCGGCGGGCTCGAGAAGGTCAAGGGGCGCGTGGTGTTCAGCCTCGCAGCCTTCAAGGTGGACGGCGACAAGGCCGCGCTCGTGAACTACCTGCCGGTCGCCTCGGTGGACGTGCGCTACGGCCGCATCGTCAACGGCGGTCAGACCTACGCCTCGATCGTCAACGGCCGCACCTTCAGCGCGCGCGCCGCGCTGACGAACGGCGCGTGGCTCGTCAACGTCGTGCGCTTCACCTACGACTCGCAGAAGGACTGCCTGTTCACCTCCCTCGCGGAGGGCCAGAGCGTCGGCAATCGCGTCGACGAGTTCGTCGAGTACCAGGGCTGCTCCACCATCTCCAACGACCAGGTGGTCTTCAACGTCGACCGGGTGTGCAAGCAGGCGCTCAACAACGAGCCCGACTGCCGCAAGCACAGTGAGACCCTGACGACGCCGTTCGTGCTCTACCCCTACGGCATCGGCCTGCGCGGGCTCATCTTCCGCGAGTGACCTGCGGCCCGGCGCGGTCGGCGCGGCGGGCGGCGCGACGGGGTCAGCCGGCCGCGCCGCCCTCCACGAGCAGCTGAGCGAGCCAGGCGTCGACGAGCACGAGGCACACCATGGCCTCGGCGACCGGCACGAGGCGGGGCGCGATGCACGGATCGTGGCGCCCGCGCACCGACACGGTGGTCGCCGCGCCGGCGAGGTCGAGCGTCGCCTGCGGGCGCGCGATGCTCGGGGTCGGCTTGACCGCGACGCGCGCCACGATCTCGCTGCCGTTCGAGATGCCGCCCTGAATGCCGCCGGCGTGGTTCGAGGCGAAGCCGTCGGGGCCGGGGGCGTCGTTCGCCTCGCTGCCGCGCAGGCGCGCGAGCGCGAAGCCGTCGCCGATCTCGACCGCCTTGACCGCCCCGATGCCCATCAGCGCACCCGCGAGCGCCGCGTCGAGCTTGCCGAACACGGGGTCGCCCCAGCCGGCGGGGACGCCGCGCGCGTGCACGGCGACGACGCCGCCGAGCGAGTCGCCGTCGCGCTGGGCCGCCTCGATGGCGTGCACCATGGCGACCGAGGCCTCGGGGTCGGCGGCGCGCACCGGGCTCGACCCGAGGCTCGCCTCGTCGAAGCGCTCGGCGCGGATGCCGCCGATCTCGACGACGTGCCCGAGCACGCGCACGCCGCGGCGCAGGAGGAGCTGGCGCGCGACGGCGCCGGCGGCCACGCGGACGGCGGTCTCGCGCCCCGACGCCCGCCCGCCCCCGCGCGGGTCGCGCACCCCGTACTTCGCCTGCCAGGTGAAGTCGGCGTGCCCCGGCCGGAACACCGAGGCGAGCTCCCGGTAGTCGTCGGGGCGTGCGTCGCGGTTGGCGATGAGCATCGCGATCGGCGCGCCGGTGGTCACGCCCATGTACACGCCCGAGAGGATCTCGACCGCGTCGTCCTCGCGCCGCCCCGACGCGAGCGCGCTCTGCCCGGGTCGGCGGCGGTCGAGCTCGGTCTGGATGGCCGCGACGTCGAGCGGCAGCCGCGGCGGCACGCCGTCGACGACGACCCCGATGGCGGGCCCGTGCGACTCGCCGAAGGTCGTGACGCGGAAGTGGCGCCCGAAGCTGTTCATGGCTGCGGCAGCTTCACCGTGGCGACGCAGCTGCCCTTGTCGGGGAAGGTCGCGGCCGACACGGCGTCGGCGACGCACTTGGCCAGCTCCGGACTGGCGGCGTCGGCCACGCGGACGTCGCTCGTCTTGCCGTCGGCGAAGGCGAAGTGGACCCGCACCGAGGCCGGCGCCTTGCCGCACGCGGCGAGTGCGGACTTCTGCTTGGCGAGCGCCCCGAGGATGGCGAGCGAGCCGAACATGCCTCCGCCGGCCTGGCAGCTCACCTGGCCGAGCTCGAGCCCGTCGACCGTGGTCGACTCCATCGTCACGTTCGCGCCGTCGACCGCCGCCGGGACGTGGCTCGCGACGGCCGGGACCGGCGCGGGCGCGGCGCTCGCGGGGGCCGAGGCGCGCGGCGCCGCGGAGGTGGGCGCGGCGGGCGAGCTCGCGGCGCTCGCCGTCGCGCTGCTCCGCGGGGCGTCGCCTCCGCCGCCACAGGCCGCGAGGCCACCGAGCACACCGAGCGCACCGAGGATTGCCGTCGCCGTCGTCATGGCTCGAGATACCCGCGCGCGTGCGCGGGCGGCAAGGGATTGTTGGTCGCCGCGGCTGGGGCTGCCGGAGCATGGATCGCGCAAGCGTCGAGGGTGGCTCGCACCGCGTGTTGCTGCGATGATGGCGCATGCTCCCGGATCGCAAGCCGGCCATCCGGCCCGTGTGGATCCTCTGCGCCGTCGTCGCGGCTCTGGGTGCGCTCCTGCCCCCGGCCTGCGTGCCCGAGCCGACGGGGCAGACCTCGGTCGTGTGCCCCAACGAGTTCCCGGCGTTCGGCTCGGCCTGCGTGACGCCGGGTCTCGTGTGCAGCTACAGCCACCCCGCCGGCTGTCCGGGCCACTTCCCGGCGACCTGCGGTGACGACGGCACCTGGTCCTTCGAGGACGACTGCGTGCCGAGCGGCGGCTCCGGCGGCACCGGCGGGTCCGGAGCCACCGGCGGCACGGGTGGCGCGGGCGGCGTGCCCTGCACCGACCCCGTCGCGGGGCCGCCGACCGTCACCTCCGTGGTCGCGGTCGAGTACCCGCCCGACGGCCACGTCTACGAGCTCACCTTCAGCGAGCCCGTGGCGCCCCCGGGGCCCGGCCTGTCGTGGGTGGGCACCGGCTCGATTGCGTCGGTGAAGCTGACCGGTCCGACCAGCTACGCCGTCGAGTTCACCGGCATGACGCCGGGGACCCACTCGACCCTCACGGTCGGCACCGGCGTCGAGGACACCTGCGGCACGGCGCTCGCCGCCCCGGTCGACGTCGACATCGCGCTCCTGCCGCGCTGCCACCTGCTCGGCGAGTACTTCGAGGGGGACCTCGCCGCCGCGGGCTTCTCGGTGTCGGACGCGGCCGGCACCGGCAACCTCTGGCGGCGGAGCGATCTGCTGGCCGGTGGCGTCCCGAACCACACGGACGGTGCGGGGCTGTGCGCGTCGGTGGGCGACCACCTGGCGCCGGCGACGCTCGCCTGGGGCACGGCGCTCGCCGCCCCGGCGCTCGATCTCGGCGCCGAGAGCCACGTCGTCCTGCGCTACGAGACCGCCTTCGCGCGCGGCACCGGCGCGACGGCGCGGCTCGAGGCCTCGGCCGACGGCACGAGCTGGAGCCCGCTCCGCACCCACACGGTCGATCACGGCCCGGTGCAGGAGACGGTCGACGTGAGCAGCTACGCGGGCGGCGAGCTGCGGTTGCGCTTTCGCTACGATGACCCGACGGGCAGCGGCAACTACTGGGACGTGGACGAGCTGTGCGTGGAGTCGTTCACCGCCGAGCCATGCCCCTGCCCGGCCGGCGCGCACACCGAGGCCGCCGACTCGGCCGGCGTGAGCGACGGCAACGGGACCTTCAACACCGGCGAGGACACGACCAAGACGCTCTCGGCGGCGAACGACCGCGTCTCGGTGTGCGGCGAGCTCGAGGACGCGACCGAGAGCGGCGCGGACTACTTCCGCTTCGCCCTCGGCGGCGTCGCGGGCACCGACAAGTACCTCGTCAAGCTGAGCTACTGCCTCGAGAACAGCTTTCAGGACGCGACGCTCGCCCTGCGCATGAAGACCAAGCCGCTGCCGTTCGCGCTCCTCGACACGGCGCACGGCAAGGGCGAGCTCACGGCCGTGCTCGACGGCGACGCGCAGTACTACGTCACGCTCGAGCCCGGGTCCGCGGCGTACGACGGCGCGAAGTACGCCGTCAGCGTGACCGTCCAGAAGAAGCTCGGGCCCATCCTCGCCGAGGGCTTCGAGTCGTGGCCGCCGCTCCACCTCGCGGTCTCGGACGACGACCTGTGCCTCGACTGGACCCAGTCCTACGAGACGGTGCAGCCGCCGGGGGGCCTGCCGACCGAGGGCTTCTACCTCGCGATGTTCAACTCGTACGATTGCTCGTCGGGCAGCGAGAGTCTCACGACGCCCACGCTCAGCATGACGGGCAAGTCGAGCGTGTCCATCGCGTTCGACCTCTACCACGACCCCGCGTACCCGACCTCGCTCGACTCGATCCAGGTCCAGTACGACTCGGGCTCGGGCTGGACCGACGTCGGCCCGGCGTTCACCCGGCCCGCGGCCGTCGCCGGCTGGACCACCGAAGCGGTCGATCTGTCGGTGGTGGCCGGCAAGCCCGCGGTCAAGATCCGCCTGCTGGCCACGAGCGAGTACGGTACCGACCTCCACATCGACAACGTGCTCCTGCTCGGAGGCTGAGCGCCGAGCGCCCAGCCCCCGAGGGAGCCCTGTCACGGCTTCGGCGGAGGTGCCGTGCGCCGCGTGCGCTGCGCGTGCACGACGGCGATCGCGGCGAGGTTCAGGATGTCCTCGGGCGAGGCGCCGCGCTGCAGGATGTACATCGGCAGGTCGAGGCCCGTGAGCACCGGGCCGACGATGCTCACGTCCCCGATGGCGCCGAGCGCGCGGTAGCAGATGTTGGCGGCGTCGAGGTTCGGGAACACGAGCACGTTGGCGCCGCCCTGGATGCGCGCGAACGGGAACTCCTCCTTCAGCAGCTCGGGCAGGATGGCGATGTCGGCCTGGAGCTCGCCGTCGACCAGCCAGTCGGGGTGCTTCTGTGCGAGCCGGTCGGTCGCCTCGCGCATCTTGTCGCTCGAGGGCGAGCGCACGCTGCCGAAGCTCGCGTAGGACAGAAGGGCCACGCGCGGCGGGATGCCGAGCACCTCGGCGAGCTCGTAGGTGTTCTCGGCGATGTCGACGATCTCGTCGACGGTCGGGTCGATGTTCACCGACGTGTCGGCCATGATGTAGTGGCGGCCGTTCTTGATGGCGATGTGCGCCGCCGAGAGCGTGCGGCGGCGGAAGTGACCCGCCATCACCCGCAGCATCGGCCGGATGGCCTCGGGGTAGTAACGCGTGCGGCCCGAGATGTAGATGTCGGCCTCGCCCTCGCGCACCATCATGGGGCCGAAGGTGCTGCGCCGGCGCATCTCGCGGTGGGCCTCGTCCATGCGCACGCCCTTGCGGCAGCGGAGCTCGTAGTAGCGCTCCGAAAAGCGTTCGAGGTGCTCGGATTTGCTGGGCTCGACGACCTCTACGCCTGCGAGCTCGAGGCCGAGCTCGCGCTTCTGGGCCGCGACGCGGTCCGGGTCGGCGAGCAGGATCGGCTTGGCGATGCCCTCCTCGAGGATCATCTGCACGGCGCGCAGCACCTTCGGGTCGTCGCCCTCGCCGAACACGATGCGCTTCGGGTGGCGCTGCGCCTGGTGGATGAGCCGGCGTACCGTCTCGCGCTCGGCACCGAGCAGCTGCTCCAGGTGATCGCGGTAGGCGTTCCAGTCCGTGATGGGCAGACGCGCGACCCCGCTCTCGACCGCGGCCTTGGCCACCGCCACGGTCTCGCGCGTGAGCACGCGCGGATCGACGGGCTTCGGGATGAGGTAGTCGGGCCCGAACTGCAGGCGGTCCACGCCGTAGGCCTTGAGCACCGTGTCGGGCACGTCCTCCTTGGCGAGCTCGGCCAGGGCGCGCGCCGCGGCGATCTTCATCGGCTCGTTGATGGCGCGCGCGCGCACGTCGAGCGCCCCGCGGAAGATGAAGGGAAAGCCGAGGACGTTGTTGACCTGGTTCGGGTAGTCGCTGCGGCCCGTGGCCATGATGACGTCGGCGCGCGCGGCCTTGGCCTCGTCGTAGCCGATCTCGGGGTCGGGGTTCGCCATGGCGAAGACGATGGGGGTCTTGGCCATCGAGCGCACCATGTCCTGCGTCACGACGCCCTTGGCGCTCACGCCGGCGAAGGCGTCGGCGCCGCGCAGCGCGTCTTCGAGCGTGCGCAGCTTGGTGTCCTGCGCGAAGTAGGCCTTGTAGGGGTTGTACTTCTTGTGGCCGGGCTCGAGGTCCTCGCGCCCCTTCCAGAGCACGCCCACCGTGTCGCACATGATCAGGTTCTCGTGGCGCACGCCGAGCTGCTCGTAGAAGCGCGCGCACGCGATGCCGGCCGCGCCCGCGCCCGAGAACACCACGCGCAGATCCTCGATGCGTTTGCCGCTGATCTCGACCGCGTTCACGAGCGCGGCGCCCGAGATGATCGCCGTACCGTGCTGGTCGTCGTGGAAGACGGGGATGTCGAGGCGCTTCTTCAGCTCCTCCTCGATGAGGAAGCACTCCGGCGCCTTGATGTCCTCGAGGTTGATGCCGCCGAAGGTCGGCGCCAGCACCTCGCACACGCGGATGATCTCCTGCGGGTCCTTGCTGTCGAGCTCGATGTCGAACACGTCGACGCCGGCGAAGCGCTTGAACAGGACGCCCTTGCCCTCCATCACGGGCTTGCCAGCGAGCGGGCCGATGTCGCCGAGGCCGAGGACGGCCGTGCCGTTCGAGATGACCCCGACCAGGTTGCCCTTCGAGGTGTAGAGGTACGCGTCGTCCGGACGCTCCGCGATGTGCAGACACGGGACGGCCACGCCGGGCGTGTAGGCCAGCGACAGATCGCGCTGGGACATGCACGGCTTGGTCGGAACGACGCTCACCTTCCCGGGCCGAGGGAACTGGTGATAGGCCAACGATTCCTTCTCGTACGTCACGGCGTCCTCCTGCTCGTGCGACGGCTCTCGCCGCGCGACGCGCTGGCGCTGCCCCGTCGGGCTCGCGTTGGTTCTTCGTGTCGGCCCGCGCCGACGCGGGCCCGCGGCTCCAGGGCACGGGCCCGGGCGACCGTGGCGCCGGGCGTATCGGACCCACGAGCGGGGGTCCAGGGGTTCGTGGCGCGAAGGGCCGTTTGGACGCTGCGTAACGTCGTACGCCCATGCCGCCGTGCGTCAGGCGCGCCGCTCTGGGCCGACCGCGTGCGGCAGCGAGCGCCACAGCTCAGCGAGCGCCGCGGCGACCTCTTCGGTGCCGAGCGCCGCGGTGTCGACGACGCGCCCCGCGCGGCTCGCCTCGGCGTAGAGGGGCGCGCGCAGGGCGGCGACGTGGAGGAGCTCCTCTTCGATCGGCGCGCCCGTGAGCGACGGCCGGTCCGAGCCGCGGATGCGCGCGGCGAGCACCGCGGGCGGCGCCGAGAGCCACACCGTGCCGGGATGGCGCGCGAGCCGGGCGCGCACCTCGGGGTCGAGCACGGCGCCCCCGCCCGTCGCGACGATGCGCCCCGGCCGCAGGAGCGCCGCGAGCACGAGCTCGCGCTCGAGCACACGGAAGGCGGCCTCGCCCTCGGTCGCGAAGATTGCGCGCACGGGCCGGCCGCACGCGCGCTCGATCGCGGCGTCCGTGTCGCAGAGCTCGACCCCGAGCAGGGCCGCGGCGCGGGCGCCCGCGCTCGTCTTTCCGGCGCCGCGCGCGCCGACGAGCCAGAGACTCACGCGCGCCTCGCGGCGTGCGCCCGCACGCGCTCGAGATCGTCCCAAAACCCGGGGTAGCTCTTGCGCACGCAGGCGCGGTCGGCGACCTCGATGCCGGGCTCGCGCAGGGACAAGAGGCCGAATGCCATGGCCATGCGGTGATCGCCGTGCGGATCGAGGCGCGCGGGCACGAGCGCGCCGCCGGGCTCGAGCGCGAGACCGTCCGGTCGCGCCGCGATGCGCACCCCGGCGCGCCCGAGCTCGCCCGCGAGGACGGCGATGCGATCGGACTCCTTGTGGCGCGCATGGGCGGCGTGCTCGATCCGGCACGGCACCCGGGCGAACGCGCAGGCGACCGCGAGCGGCGCGATGAGGTCGGGACAGGGCCCGAGATCGAAGGTGAGCGGCTCCTGCCGCGCGCCGGCGAGCGTCGCGAGAAAGTCCGCCATCCGGCGATCGCCCTGCGCCGAGTCCGGGCGCACGTTCGGGACGGCGACGGGCACGCCCGCGATCTCGGCCGCGGCGAGGAGGAAGGCCGCCGACGACCAGTCGCCCTCGATCGCGAAGGTGCGCGCGCGGTAGGGGCCCGGGTGCACGCGAAAGCTCCGTTCGCCCGTGTCGACCGTCGCCCCGAACGCGCGCATCACCTCGAGCGTGAGGTCGAGGTAGGGGCGCGACACGGGCTCGCCCTCGAGCTCGACCACGAGCCCCTCGGGGCAGCGCGGCGCGACCAGCAGGAGCGCGCTCGCGAACTGGCTCGACTGCGCGGCCGCGACGCCGACGCGGGGGACGACGGGCCCGCGGCGCACGAGCTCGAGAGGCCAGAGACCCGCGCCGCCGCGGCAGCGCACCTCGAGACCGAGCGCCGCGAGCGCCTCGAGCAGAGCCGCGTGCGGCCGGCGCCGGAGCTGCGGGGAGGCGTCGAGCACGAGCTCCACCGCGGCGGCTCCTGGTGCGGGCGCGAGCACGAGTGCGAGCGCGGCGAGGAAGCGGAGCGTCGTCCCGCCGTCGCCAGAGAAGACGGGCTCCGTCACGGCGCGAAGGCCGCCGCCCCGGACGCGCCAGCCTCCGGCCGTGTCGTCGATGCCTACGCCGAGGACCCCGAGCGCCGCACGGAGCGCGCGGCTGTCGTCGCAGTCGAGGGGCGCCACGAGTCGGCTCTCGCCAAGGGCGAGCGCTGCCGCGACGAGCGCGCGCTGCGTGAGGCTCTTCGAGCCGGGCACCTCGAGCCGCAGGGCGGGCGCGCTCACGGGCTCGCCCCGCCGGGCTCGGGCGCATCCCACGCGGCGCGGAGCTCGTCGACCGAGAAGGCCGCGCCCGTCAGGATGCGCATCTGGAGCGCGCCCTGCCGGAGCCACCACTCCTTGCCCGAGCACACGCGCGCGCCGCCGGCGACCGCTCGGGCGAGCAGCGGCGTCGGCTCGTCCGACAGCACGGCGTCGAGCACCAGCCGGCCGCGCCAGTCGCGGCGATCGCGGGGTGCGTCGCCGAGCGGGTCCGTCGTGCCGTCCGAGCCGAGCGGCGTCGTGTGGACGAGCACCGCGAAGTCGATCTCCGCCCGCCGACTCCAGTCGACGACGGCACCCGCGCCGAGGGCGACCGCCGCGGCGAGCGCCTCGGCGCGCGCGCGGTCCCGGCTCGCGAGCACGATCTCGGCGCCGTGCCGGCCGAGGGCCGCCACGGCCGCGCGCGCCGCGCCTCCGGCCCCGAGCACGAGCGCCCGCGCGCCCGCCGGCACTTCCGAGAGGAGCGCCGCGACGGCCGCGACGTCGGTGTTGCTGCCGAGGCGCTCGCCCCGTGCGAGGCGCACGGTGTTCACGGCGCCGGCCGCCCGCGCGTCTGGAGCGAGCGCGGACAGGTGCGGCACGAGCGCCTCCTTGGCCGGCATCGTGACGCTGGCGCCCGCGAAGCCGAGCCGCTCGAGGAGCGCGAGCGCCTCGAGCGGGCGCGCCGTCACGACGGGCAGGTACACGAAGCCGAGACCGCGCGCGGAAAAGACCCGGTTGTAGACGCGCGGTCCGGGCGAGCGCAGCACCGCCGCGCCGCCGAGCAGGGCGAGCGGCCCGAGCTCGGCCGCGCGCGCCACGCGCCACGCCTCGGCCGTCGCGACGTCGAGCTGGCCCGGCGCGACCGGCCGGCTCCCCGCGGCCGCGACGTAGGTGAAGGGCGAGCCGAAGCGCCCGTACAGCGCGCGCGACGCGATGCCGGCCGGCCCCATCCCGATGCGGATCGCCGGGCGCCCGCTGCCGCGCTCGCTCGCGAGCGCGCGGAGCGGCTCGAGCTCGGCCGCGTCCTCGACCGCCACGGCGAGCTTCGTCACGTCGGTCGGCGCGGCGTCGAGCGCGCGCGCGAGCTCGCGCAGGGTCTGCGGGCTCGCGGGCTCGAAGCGGTGGCTCGAGGTGACGAGGCGCGTCGCGCCGCGCGCGTGGAAGAGCTCGCGCCGGAGCTCCGTGTCCGCCGCGAGCTCGACGTCGAGGTAGGCGGGCGCGCCGGCGAGCGCCCGCCGGAGCACGGCCGCGCGCTCGTGCTCGCTGCCGCGAAAGGCGCCGCCCTCCTCGCGCCGGCGGCAGGTGACGACGAGCCCGGGGCGCCCCGCGAGGAGCGCGAAGGCGTCGTCGTCGAGCACCTCGAGGCGATCGAGGCGCGCTTCCTGCAGCGGGAAACGGGCGTGCGCGGCCAGCCTCTCGGCGAGCAGCCGTGCGCTCGGCTCGGCGCCGGTCACGCAGATCACGCAGGTCCTCGCGCGCGCTCCCAGGCGGCCTCGAGCTCGCCGAGCGGCGCGACGAGCGTGTAGCCCGTGGCCGCGCGGTGCATGTGCCCCACGCGCTCGGGCAGGGTGAGCCGCGTCACCCCGGCGCGCCGCTTCTTGTCGCGCGCGAGGAAGGGCACGAGCGCCGCGAAGGGCACGTCCGGCGGCTTGACCGGCAAGCCGAACGCGCGCAGGCAGTCGACCAGGCGCCGCTTCTGCTCGGGCGCGAGCCCGCACAGGCGGACGGCGACGTCGGCCTCGATGGCCATGCCGATGGCGACCGCCTCGCCGTGCCGGTAGTCGTGCCCGGTCGCGGTCTCGAGCGCGTGGCCGACCGTGTGGCCGAAGTTGAGCACGGCGCGCAGGCCGCTCTCGCGCTCGTCCTCCTGCACGATCGCCGCTTTCACCGCGACCGCGCGCTCGACCGCGTGGTCGATGTCGCGGCCGTGGGTCGCGAGGCCGACGGCGCGCGCGTCGAGCCACTCGAAGAGCTCCGCGTCGCCCACGAAGGCCGTCTTGACGAGCTCGGCGAGCCCATTGCGCCACTCCTCGGCCGGGAGCGTCGCCAGGAAATCCGGATCCACGAGGACGGCGAGCGGCTGGTGGAAGGCGCCGACGAGGTTCTTGCCGTGGGGGGTGTTGACGCCGGTCTTGCCGCCGACCGCCGCGTCGACCTGCGCGAGGAGCGAGGTGGGAACGCCGATCCACGGCACGCCGCGCAGGTAGGTCGCCGCCACGAAGCCGCCCATGTCGAGCGAGATGCCGCCCCCGACGGCGACGACGCAGCCGTCGCGCCCGAGCTCCGCCTCGAGGAGCCGGTCCTCGAGCTCGGCCTTCGTGGCGCGCGTCTTGTGCGCCTCGCCCGGTGGAAACGGGCAGCGCACCACGCGCTTCGCGAGCCCGCCGAGCCGGTCCTCGAGCGGCGCCCCGACGAGCTCGAGCACCCGGGTGTCGCCGATGAGCGCCGCCGCCTCGCACCCCTCGGGCCACAGCTCCTCGAGCGCGCCGACGGCACCGCGCCCGACCCGCAGCCGCGACCGGCCGCCTCCGAGCTCGAGCGTGCGTGCGAACATGCCTCGTCCTCCTCGCGTGGGCTCGCCCACGCCGGGAACTATAGCCTTCCTCGCTTGCCTGCGTCCCCCGGCGCCGCTACGCCCGGTCCGTGGCCCCGCAGGATCCCGCGCTCGACGCCCTGCTCGCGGAGCTCGGCGCGCTCGACCGCGAGCTCGTGCTGCTGGTCGAGCGGCGGGGGCGCGCGGCCCTCGAGGTCGCGGTGCGCGTGCGCGCGCTCGGCGGCTCGGCCAAGGACGCGGCGCGCGCGACGACCGCCCTCGCGCCGCCCGTGGCGAGCGCGGCGGGCCCCTTCGACCCGCACGAGCTCGCCGTCGTGGTCGAGCTCGTGCGGGCGCAGGGGGCGGCGCTCGCCGAGCGCGAGGGGCAACCGGCCCTCCACGTGCGCCGCGGCGCGGGCGAGCCCGACCGGCGGCTCGTCGTCCGGGGCCACCCGATCGGCGGCGCGCCGATCGTCATCGCCGGGCCGTGCGCGGTCGAGAGCGCCGAGCAGATCGACGCCACGGCCGCCTTCCTCGCGGCGCGGGGCGTGCGCTTCCTGCGCGGCGGCGCCTACAAGCCGCGCACCTCGCCCTACGATTTCCAGGGCCTCGGCGAGCCGGGGCTGGCGCTCTTGTCGGCGGCGGCGCGCGCCCACGGGCTCGCCTCCGTGACCGAGGTGCTCGATCCGCGCGACGTCGAGCGCGCGTGCGAGCACGCCGACGTGCTCCAGGTCGGCGCGCGCAACATGCAGAACTTCGCGCTCCTGCGCGAGGTGGGGCGCGCGCGCCGGCCGGTCGTGCTCAAGCGCGGGATGGCGGCCACGCTCGACGAGTGGCTGCTCGCGGCCGAGCACGTGCTCGCCCTCGGCAACGAGGAGCTCATCCTGTGCGAGCGCGGCATCCGCACCTTCGAGCCGCGCACGCGCGCGACGCTCGACGTCTCGGCCATCGCGCTCCTGCGCCAGGACGTCCCGTTCCCGATCGTCGCCGACGTGAGCCACCCGGCGGGCCGGCGCGACATCCTCGTGCCGCTCGCGCGCGCCGCGCTCGCCGCGGGCGCGCAGGGCCTGATGGTCGAGGTCCACCCCGATCCGGTCCGCGCGCGCTCCGACGCGCAGCAGCAGCTCGATTTCCCGGGCTTCGACCGCTTCCTCGCGGCGCTCTGGCCGGACGGGCGCGTGCCGGGCTAGCGCCACCGCCGAGGTTGCAGGCGCCGCATGGCACGGAAACACCGCGAACGGCATCGCACCGAGCGCATCGGCTGGCTGCGCGCGGCCGTGCTCGGGGCCAACGACGGCATCGTCTCGACTGCGAGCCTCGTGCTCGGCGTCGCGGCGGCCGAGGCGACGCGCAGCAGCACCCTCGTCGCGGGCGTCGCGGGGCTCGTGGCCGGCGCGATGTCCATGGCCGCCGGGGAGTACGTGTCGGTGAAGTCCCAGTCCGACACGGAGAAGGCCGATCTCGAGCGCGAGCGCGCCGAGCTCGCCGCACACCCTGCGGCCGAGCACAAGGAGCTCGCCAACATCTACGTCGCCCGGGGCCTCGACCGCGCGCTCGCCGACGAGGTCGCCACGCAGCTCATGGCGCACGACGCCGAGGGCGCGCATGCGCGCGACGAGCTCGGCATCACGGAGACGCTCGCCGCGCGCCCCGTCCAGGCGGCGCTCGCGTCCGCGGCGAGCTTCGCAGCGGGGGCCGCGCTGCCGCTCGGCGTGACCGCCCTCGTGCCGGAGCTCGTGCTCATCCCCACGGTGGCGGCGACCGCGCTCGTGCTCCTCGCGGCGCTCGGCGCCCTCGCCGCGCGGGTCGGGGGCGCCCGGGTGGGGCCGGCGACGCTGCGCGTCACCTTCTGGGGCGCGCTCGCCATGGGGCTCACGGCCGGCGTGGGTGTGCTCTTCGGCGCGGTCGTGTGATCAGAGCGGGCAGTCCTCCGTCACGCGCAGCGGCACGATCGGGGCATTGAGCCCGGCGGCAGCCGCAGCGCCCGAGAGCTGCTGCAGATCGCTCCGGAGCGCGGTGCACGCGCCGCCGCAGATGCGGATGCGCCCCTGCGCGTCCGTGTTCCAGCCCGAGTCGAAGCTCGTCTCGTCGACGCAGCCCGGGGCGTGCGCGATGTCGGTGCGGACGAGCCACAAGGGGTTCCAGTAGGACAGGCGTGCAGACGTCGGGATCGCGGTGGCTGGCGGATCGTAGAGGCAGGTCCCGAAGTCGTTCGCGATGGTGAGCAGTGCCGTCGCCCCCGCCACGGGATCGCTCGTCGCGTCGAAGGCGCGGCCGTTGCCCGCGAGCGCGATGGCCGCGGCGTCGGCCACCGGATCGTGCCCGCCCTGATCGACGCCGGGATCGGCGCCGACCACGACCGTGTAGGTGCGGATCGGTGGCTGGCCTTGCGCCGCCGCCGTGGCGAGGGCCGGCAGGGTCGCGGCGGGCACGCTGCACCGGCTGTAGAAGTCGCGGTTGCCGATCAGGAGCAGGCCCCGCTGGTTGAAGCTCTGCGAGGGGCTCGGCGGCGCGACGCTCCCGAGCGCGGCGTAGGCGCCGCCGGGGCTCATGACGACGTCCCAGAGGACGGGTGGATCGCTCGGGAGCACGTTCGAGGGGTCGCTCACCTTCTGGGCCACGAGGTCGCGTGCCTCGGCGGCGAGGAGGAAGGGTACGTCCGCAGGCGCCGCGGGACTCGCGTAGGCGTTGCTCGGCAGCCCACATTCCGTGGTCTCGGCGGGCGCGAGCTTGAAGGCGACGAGCGTGCGCGCGAACACCGGATCCTGCAGCGAGAGCTCTAGGACCGCGTCGAGCCCCTGCGCGCCGAAGTACGAGGCCATGGCCGCTGAGCGATCCATGACGACGTAGAGCGCGCTCGCGGTGGGCTCGAGCCGCGCACCCACGTGGCACACGGGAGCGCCCGGGAGCCCGCTCGTGCCTTCGAGGATGGCCTGCTGATCGGCGCTGCAGATGGGCTGGCCCGGCGTCTTCGACGGGCAGAGCGCGCTCGCGAAGACGGCCGCGACGTCACCGTGCGCGTAGCGGCTCTGGCACAGGCTGGGGGCGAGCTGGAAGCGCCAGGGACGCGCGGGATCCGGGATGGTGAAGCCCTCGAGCGGATCGAGATCGAGCACCTCGGGCGTGAGGTTGTCGTGCAAGAGGACGACGTTGAGGCCGACGAACGGGAGCACGGGCGGGTCGGGCTGGGGCAGCTCGAAGGTGCAGTTGCCTGGGTCCGCGACGAACGCCGGAGCCAGGGTCCAGCCCGCGGTGCACTCCGACGCGCTGAAGCAGGTGTTGGCCTGCCCGTAGACGTGCTCGTCGGCGTAGTCGAGCAAGGCCCCTGGATCGAGGTCGGCGGCCTGACACGCGCCGCCGACGCACGTGAGCCCCTCGCCGCAGCCGACATCGGTGCAGGCGTGCTTGAGCGGCATGGGCAAGAGCACCACGCGCTTCTCGGCGTACGGCATGCGCCGCCGGCGCAGCACCGACACGTTGTCCTCGCCGACATCGGGCAGACCGGTGAGGCAGTCCCAGGCCTGGGGCGGGGGCGCGGCGCGGAAACCGAGCACCGTGACCGTCACCGGCACGGACGGGTCGCCGCTCGGCGCCATGCCGAGCGTGCTCGGCAGGCTGACCGTGCCGTCGTCGACCGGGTAGTAGAGGCAGTGGACGAGCCGCCCGCCCGACTGCACCGCGACGCCGACCACCTCGAGCTCGTCGGGGACCTGCATCTGGGTCGTCACGGCGGCCACGATCTCCGTGGGCTCCTCCGCGCCGCAGCCGGCGAGCGCCGCGAGCGCAGCCACCCTGGCGGTGCTCGACCCGAGCCTGCGAGACATGCTGCGCTTCGTCATTCGAACGACCCTCCGAGCGTGAACGTCCACGGGGCAGCGGCTCCGCCCGTCGCGGGCAGGCTCGTCTCCACGAGGCCCGGCGTGAGCGACCCCGAGACGGGGGTGTGCTCCGCGGGTCGGAACGCGAAGTAGCTCGCCACGCCGGCGCCCGTCGCGATCCCGAGCGCACCGGCGACCCACACGGCCCAGGTGGCGCCGCCGACCTCGCGCTCGAGCGGCACCTCGAGGTCCCGCATCTGACCGTCCGCGAGGGCCACGTCCGTGAGGTAGGGTGCGAAGCCGTCCTTGCGCACCCCGACCTGGTGACCGCCGGTCGGGAGCACGCCCGTCCAGCCGCCCGAGCCCACCACCTTGCCGTCGACCTCGATGACGGCGTCGGCCTCCGAGCTCGTCACGCGCAGCCGTCCCTCGTGCCGCTCCGGCGAGGGCCACAGGACGAGCGCGAGCGGTTCGCCCGCCACGAGATCGCTCGTCTGTCGGGTCGGTACGAAGCCCTGGGCGCGCGCCTCGAAGGTGCGGCGGCCGAGCGGCAAGGGGCCGTGGAACGGTGCGGGCCCCATGTCCGTGCCGTCCACGAACACGCTGGCGGCCGACGGGCCCCGCACCTCGACGGCGACGCGCACGCGCAGCGGCACGAGCTCGAGGCTCACCTCGGCCAGGACCCCACGGCTCACGGTCACCTCGACGCTCTGGTCCACGAAGCCATCCTTGCGCAGCACGAGCCGGTGAGCGCCGACGTCGATGGGCAACGGGTCCGCGAAGGGCGTCGTGCCGACCGTCTCGTCGTCGATGCCGAGGACGGCGCCGGGCTCGTTCGCGCGGACGCGCAACCGCGACACGAACTCCTGCACGGCGGCGATCGAGGCCTCGATCTTGCGGCGGTCCTCGTCCGCGAGCGCGTCGCCCGCCTCTGCGAGCTCGCGGCGCCACGTGGCCGCCGCGCGCGCGTAGCGACCGAGCTTCTTCAGGCAGACGCCCACGTTGAAGAGCACCCGCGGGTTCCGGGACAGCTCGTGGGCGCGTCCGAACTCGATGAGCGCGCCCTCCGTGTCGCCCGCGTCGAAGAGCTCGATGCCGGAGTCCCAGGCGCGGCGCGCCTCGTGCGGGAGCTCCTCGCGCACCGGGGTGGGCCTCGGCGCCGGCGGCTGTGGCTGCGCGCGCGCGGGTCCGGTGGCGAATGCGGCGGCGAGGGCGGCGGTGAAGAGGACTCGTCGGTACATGGGAAGACCGGGGCGTCGGCGCTCAGCGCTCGATGCCGATGCTGCCGAGCGGCACGCGGCCGCTCGTGGCCGTGACGGTGGGAGCGCCGGTCGGTCTCGGCGCGGTGCCCGGCGGTTGCGGTGCGGCGCTGCCAGGGCTGCCCGGCCCGCTCGGGGCGGCGGACGCGCTCGCGCTCGCGGACGCGGTCGCCGGGCCCGCTGCGCCGCTCGTGGGTGGGGCCGTGGCGCCGCTCACCGGCGGCTCGAGGCTCGCCGGTGGGCCGGGGGTGGTAGGCTCCATCGCCGCCGGTGCCCGCTCGCCCGGGGCGCGCCCGAGCCCGAGGGACGCGCCGACCGCGACACCTCCCACGGCGATCCCGGCGAGCGCCACGTAGGCGAGCCGGGCGCGGCCGCGGCGGGCCCGCCCGGGCGCGCCGCCGGCGGGCGTGTGGACGACGGCGAGCGGGGTCGCTGCCTCGGTCGCGGTGCGCGGCACCTCACCCGGGGGACGTGGCGGGCCTGCATCGCGCGGCAGCGCGACGGTTGCGTCGGAGTCGGAGGCGGTCGGCTGTGCCGCGCCCACCGGCCCCGCCAGGGCGGCGGGCGCGCCGGGCGCGCCGCGCGAGTACGTCGCCGCACGCTGGCGGATCCGGCGCAGCACCTCGGCACTGCGGGCGTCCGCGTACGGGGCGAGCGCCTCGGCCATCTCGGCCGCGGACTGGAAGCGCTCGCCGGGCTCGCGCGCGAGCGCGCGGTGCACCGCGGCCGCGAGCCCCTCCGGCACGTCGGCGCGCAGCGACCGGAGCAGCGGCGGATCGGTGCTCAAGAGGAGCGCGAAGAGCCCGGCCAGCCCGTCCTCTTCGGGTCGGAACGGCGTGCGTCCCGTGAGCAGCTCGTAGAGGATGACGCCCGTCGCGTAGAGGTCGGTGCGAGCGTCCGCGCGCCGCGCGCTCCGCGCCTGCTCCGGGGCCATGTAGAGCGGCGTCCCGAGCAGGGCGTGGGTGCGCGTGAGCCGCGCCGCATCCGTCCCGTCGGGTTGCTCCAGCTTGCTGATGCCGAAGTCGAAGAGCTTCACCACGTCGGGCTCGCCCTCGCGCGCGACCACCAGGCAGTTCGACGGCTTCATGTCGCGGTGCACGACGCCCGCCTCGTGTGCGGCCTGGAGCGCGCGCAGCACCTGCAGCACGAGGTGCACGGCGCGCGGGAGGCTCGCGAGCCCCGGCCGTCCCTCGCGCGCGAGCAGGGCCGCGAGCTCCTCGCCCTCGAGGTACTCCATCACCATGTAAGGCGTGCCGTCGGCGGTGCGGCCGACGTCGAACACGCGCACGACGTGCTCGCTCTCGATGCGCGACGCGGCGACCGCCTCGTTCAGAAAGCGCTCGACCAGATCCGGCTTCGCGGCGGCCCGGGCGTTCATGAACTTCAACGCCACCTGCGCCTGGCGCAGGAGGTGGGTCGCCTTCACCACCTCGCCCATGCCCCCGACGCCGAGCACCTCCTCGCAGCGGTACTTGCCGTCGATGACCTCGCCCGGCTGGCGGGTCGACGGCTGCGGGGGTGGAATGGACGAGATCATCGGTCCGCTCTCAAGGTCCGAGCTCGAGGCCGAGCCTCGGCCCGAGGAACACCTGCGGGCCGCTCGCGAGGTCGTAGGCGGGCGTGTAGTGCGGTCGCGGCGGCACCGTGTCGCCCGCCGCGGACAGCCACTCGTCGGCGGCGGGGGGCGTGCGCGCTTGCGAGCTCGCCGATTCGCTCCAGAAGACGAGTCCGAGGGTGAACTGCGTCGCGCCGTCGAGCGGCACGCCGAGGCCCGCCTCGAGCGAGAGGCCCGGGGAAAGGTAGGACACGGCCTCCGGGGCGTAGACGTCGCTGGCGCCGCTGCCGTCGAGCGCCTCGGTGTCGCGCCGCAGCCACAGCGTGCGATGCGCGAGGCCCACGCCCGCGACGAAGCCGAGGCGCACGACCTCGAGGTCGAGGCCAACGCGCAGCCGCACTGCGCCCGCGAAGCCGGCGCGCGCGATGAGGAGCTCCTCCTCGCGCGCCGGCAGCGACACGAGCGGGTTCACGAGCCCGCTCGTCCGCCCGTCGAAGCTCGCGCTCGGGTGTGCGAAGTCGCCGAGGGCCGCTGCCCAGAGCTCGAAGCCTAGCGGATCGAGGGCGTAGCCCAGGAACCCGGCGAGGCCGGGCCCGACGGGCGTCGGGCTCTCGCAGCTCGTGGCGCCGAGCATGGCGCAGCTCGTCTGCTGGCTCGGGTGCGAGCCGCCGGGCACGAACAGCACTGCCACGTCGATGCCGCCATACACGCCCTCGAGCAGGCGCGTGCTCGTGCCGCCGCCGGGAAGGTCCGCGCCTGCGGCTGGTCGCAGCGACACCGTGGCGGCGAGGCTCTGGCCGGGCTCGAGCTCGAGCTCGAGCGTGTGGGGCTCGAACCCCTCGCGCCGCACCGCGAGCTCGTGCTTGCCGGCCGGGAGCTCGCCCTCGAAGGAGCCCGAGCCGACCTCGCGCCCGTCGATTGCGATGGTGCCCTCTCCGTCGGTCGTGCGGATCTCGAGACGGGCGACCGCGCGCCTGACCTCGAGTACCACCGTGCGCGGGCTGGCGTCGCCCACGTCGAGCGTGCGCGGCGCGATGACGAGACCCTCGCCCCGGCCCGCGATCTCGTGCGTGCCCCAGGCGACCTCGCCCGCGTACGGCGCGGCACCCACGTCCTCGCCGTCGACGAACACGCGGATCGGTGCGTCGCCGCGCGCTCGCACCTCGAGGGGCGCCCGCCGCTCGGTCATCTCGAGGGCTACCGGCAGGACGAGCTTGCCGTCCGCCGGCACGGTGACGCGCCGCTCGTCGGGCGCAAAACCCTCCTTCTCGACCCGCACCCGATGCTCCCCCGCCAGCACGCGCAGCAGGGCCGGTACGGGCGAGCGCCCGACGAGCTCGCCGTCGACGGTCACCGCGGCACCGCTCTCGTTCACGCGGATCGAGAGCTGCCCCGTCTTGCCGTCGAGCTCTGCCTTGCGCTCCGTCGCGAGCCTGCGCGCGGCCGGCGCGAGCACGTCGGCGTGGTCGCGCAGGAGGTCCGCGTACGCTTCGTGCGCCCGGACGACGTGCCCGAGCCGATAGTGGGCGTCCCCCAGCCCTGCGAGCGCTTCGGCGCTCGGGGCGCGCGCCTGCGCGGCCGCGAAGTGCTCGGCCGCCGCGGCGTAGTCACGCCCGGCCACCGCCTGACGCGCCGCGGCGAGGTGCGTGCGGGCCTGCGCCGCCGCGTCCGGTGCCGGCTGGCCGAGCGCGAGCGGCGCGCGTGCCAGCAGCAGCCAGCCGATGGCGACGAGCGACCACGCCCACCACCACGAGCGCCTGCGTCGCCCGTCGCACTTCTCCCCTGCGGCTGTCATCGTCCTCGGTGGCCGGCGCTCCCGTCGCCCTCGGTGCCAGGCCTCCGCATCGGCACCGAAAGGTACCACGCGCAGGCGCGCGCGCCCGTGTTCCCGCCCGGCCTGGTGACCGGCCGCCGCCACCGCGAGCTGGATCGCCCGGCCTGGATCGAGACTGACCCAGTCCGCGTACGTTCCCGCGCCGCCCCGCGTCAATCCATGGTAAATATGCGAAATAATACGTATGTCGGCGCGGCTGCCGGCTGCGCATACCTGGCCCGAAGCTTGCTGACCCGGCCCCGGCGCATCTTGCGCCGAGATCCGACCATGGCAGCGCGGCGTCCCCTCAGCGAGCCCGAGCGTGAGCCGACGGCCATGCCGCCGTCGTTCATCCGGCCGTCCGTCCGCCGTCCGTCGCACCGTCCGCGACCCGCCGCGCGCCAGGCGAGCGGCCTGCCGCCGGCGCTCACGAGCTTCGTCGGCCGCGGTCGCGAGCGCAGCGCCATCGAGCGGGCGCTCGGCTCGGGCGCGCGGCTCGTCACGCTCGTCGGACCGGGTGGCGCGGGCAAGACGCGGCTCGCGGTCGAGTGGGCGCGGGGCCGGCGCGCCGAGACCGGCGACCGGGCGATCTTCTTCTGCGACCTCACCGAGGCGCGCAGCCTCGAGGGCGTGTGCGTCGCCGTGGCGAGCGCGCTCGGCGTGCCCATGGCGCGCGGCGCGGGCGCGGCCGAGCACACGGCGCAGCTCGGCCTGGCGCTCGCGGGCCACGAGGGCGCGATCGTGGTGATCGACAACTTCGAGCAGGTGGTGGCGCACGGGGCGGCGACGGTCGGGCGCTGGCTCGTCGACGCGCCCGACGCCGTGCTGCTCGTGACCTCGCGCTCGCCGCTCGGCCTGCCGGGCGAGCAGGTGTGCGAGGTGGGGTCGCTCGGCCTGCCGGCGCCCGGCGCCGAGGTGCGCGGCGCGGACGCCGTCGAGCTCTTCGTCGAGCGCGCGCGCGCCGTGCGCGTCGGCTACGAGCCGAGCGTCGCCGACGCGCGCGAGATCGCCGCCGTCGTCGCGCGCCTCGACGGGCTGCCGCTCGCCATCGAGCTCGCGGCGGCGCGCATGCGCGTGCTCACGCCGCGCCAGATCGCCCAGCACCTCGAGCGGCGCTTCGAGCTGCTCGGCCGCGCCCCGGCCGGTGTGCCCGCGCGCCACGCGACCCTGCGCGCCGCCATCGACTGGTCGTGGGACTTGCTCGAGCCCGCCGAGCAGAGCGCGCTCGCGCAGTGCGCCGTCTTCCGCGGCGGCTTCGATCTCGAGGCCGCGATGGCGGTCGTCGAGCTGCCGGGCAGCTGGGCGCTCGACGCCATCCACGGCCTGTGCGAGCGCTCGCTCGTCCACGCCTACGAGCCGCCCGACGGCGACGGCGAGCTCCGCTACCGGCTCTACGAGTCGGTGCGCGAGTATGCGGCCGAGCGCCTGCAGGCGAGCGACACCGCCCTCCGGCAGGGCGTGCTCTGCCGCCACGACGCGCACTACCAGCGGCTCGCGCGCGAGACGCACGCGAGCGCGGCGCTGCGCGGTCGGCCGCGCGCGCTGCAGCTGCTCGCCTGGGAGCTCGAGAACCTCGTGTCGGTGCACGCGCGCGCCCTCGCCGCGGCGCGGGGCGGCGACGCGCAGGCGCACGTGCGGGCGCTCGACATCGCGATCGCGCTCGAGCCGCTCGTGCTCGCGCGCGGGCCGCTCGGGCTCGGGCTCGAGGTGCTCGGCCGGGCGCTCGAGGGGACGGAGGCGCTCGCGGCCGCGGAGCCGGCGCTCTGTGCGCGCGCGGAGCTCGCGCGGGCGCACGTGCTCGCCGAGCTCGGGCGCGAGGACGACAGCTTGGCGGCGCGCCTCGAGGCGCACGGGCTCGCCGTGCGCTCGGGCGACGGTCGGCTCGAGGGGCGCGTGCTCGCGAGCCTCGCGCGCCACGCCTGGCACGCGGCCGATCTCGAGCGCGCGGTCGAGCTCTGCGAGGCGGCGCTCGTGCTCCACCGCGCCGCCCTCGACCGCACGATGGAGGGCCGCACGCTCTCGTACCGCGCGAGCGCGCTCCACGCGCGCGGGCTCTTCGAGGCGGCGCGCGGCGACTACGAGCGCGCGCTCGCGGTCCTGCGCGCCGAGGGCGATCGGCAGGGCGAGGCCGTGACGCTCGGCCACCTCGGGCGGCTCGAGCACGACGCGGGCGACTGCGAGCGGGCGCGCGTCCGCTACGCGCAGGCGATCGACACCCTGCGCAGCATCGGCGACCGCTACAACGAGGCCTCCTTCGTGGCGGAGCTCGGCAACGTGGCGCTCGAGCTCGAGGACGGCGCGCTCGCGCACGGCCTCTACGAGCGCGCGCTCGCGGCGCACCGCGAGGTCGGCAACCAGCGCGCCGAGGGGCTCGGGCTCGCCTGGCTCGGGCGCGCGGCCGAGCTCGAGGGGATGCGCGCGACGGCGCGCGAGCACTACGCCGCGGCCGCCGAGCGCCTCGGCCCGACGGGTCATCCGCTCGCGGCGGGCCTGCTCGCCTGCTGGCGCGCGCGGCTCGCCGCCGACTCGGACGAGCTCGAGGCAGCGCGCGAGCTCCACGCGGCCGGCGTCGCGCTCTCGGCCGGCGTGGGCGACGCGCCGCTCGTGCTCGTCGGCGAGCTCACGGGCGCACACCTCGCGCTCGCCGCGGGGCGCCGCGCCCCCTCGGCGGTCGAGGCCGCGACGCACTTCCGGGCGGCCGTCGCCGTCGGCGAGCGCGTGCGGGGCGCCGTCCGGGGCTCGGCCGAGGTGCGGCTCGCGCTCCGGGCGCTCGAGCGGGCGCTCGCGGGGCACGGGCTCTCGGCGTCCCACGCCACGGTCGCGGCCCGCCCGGCGATCCCGCCGCCGTCGCTCCCGTCGCTCGCGCGTTCGCACGCCTCGCACGCCTCGGACGCCTCGCTCGCGGCCGAGGGGCCGGCGTCGCAGGAGGAGCCCGGCGCGCCCTCGACCGACCGGCATCCGCCGCGCCTGTCCTTCGCGGCGGACCCGCCCTCTGCGGCTCCGACCGCGCCCGGCTCGGGCCCGCCCTCGTGGGCGACGAGCGAGATCCTGTGGGTGAGCGCGTCGGGTCGCGCCTTCCGGCTGCCGGGCGGCGAGCGCGTGGACATCGCGACGCGCGGTCCCTTGCGCCGCATCCTCGCGGCGCTCGCCGACCGGCGCGAGCAGGCGCCCGGCGTGGCGCTCGGTCGCGACGAGCTCGTGGCGCTCGGCTGGCCCGGCGAGCGCATGCACGCCGACGCCGCGGCCGGGCGCGTGTACGCCGCGGTCGCGACCCTGCGCCGGCTCGGCCTGCGCGAGCTGCTCGAGCGGCGCGACGACGGCTACCTGCTCTCGGCCGACGTCCCGCTCGTGCGCGGCGGCGAGGGGCCCGACTCGTCGCGCGGCTCGATTCCACCGCGCTGAGCCTGCCCTTCGCGCTCGCCCAAGGGGGCTCGGGTCCGCGGGCCCATGGACCCAGGCGAAGACGGCGAGGACCGCTCGGGACTCGAGGCGGGCCCTCGGGCGGGCCCGTCGCGCGCTGCGTCATGCCCCGGGGCCGCCGTCCTTCAGATTCTTTGGGACCATTTCAGATCTGGTCAGGGAGCCGGCCGCTAGCTTCGGGGCATGAGCTCGCGCGCCACGCTCCGTTCGCTCCTCGTCCTCTCGCTCCTCGGTGCGGCCGGTTGCGCCGCGGGGGCCGACCGCTCCGACGCGCCGCCGGGCGACGCCGTCGAGACGCTGCCCGAGGGCACCTCGCTCGACGCCGTCATCGGTCGCGCCGCGCAGGAGCACGACGTGCCCGAGAGCCTCTTGAAGGCGATCGCGTGGGCCGAGACGCACGCGCAGATGGTGGCGGGCGAGGAGGAGCACGAGGGGCAGGCGCCGGCGCGCGGCCTGATGGCGCTGCGCGGCGACCAGGTGGTGCGGGGCGCCGCGCTCGTCGGCGTGAGCGAGGCCGAGGTCGAGAGCGAGCCCGAGCCGAACGTGCGCGCCGCGGCCGCGCTCCTCGGCGAGCTCGCGGACGAGCTCGGCATCGACCGCGCGAACCTCGGGGCGTGGGCTCCGGTCGTCGCGGCGCAGAGCGGCATCGAGTCGCTCGAGGGGCGCATCGGCTGGGTCCACGACGAGGTGTACGCGACGCTGCGCGACGGCGTCGCCATCGAGGGCTTCACGCTCGAGGCGAGCGACGTCCTGCCGGCCTACCCGCTCATGGACGGCTCGCCGACGCCGGGCCCGGACTACGCGGGCAGCGTGTGGCGCCCCTCGCCGAACTACTCGTCGCGCGCGGCCGGCAATCCCGGCGTGCCGCAGATGGTGATCATCCACACCTGCGAGGGCGCGTACTCGGGCTGCTGGGGCTGGCTCACGAACCCCTCGTCGAGCGTGAGCGCCCACTACGTCGTCAACTCGACCGGGAGCGAGATCTCCGAGCTCGTGCGCGAGTCGAAGAAGGCCTGGCACATCGGCGCCACCTACGACTGCTCGCTCAACTCCGGCAAGGAGTGCGACGTCTCGGGCTACGGCGCCAACAACTTCACGATCGGCATCGAGCACGCCGGCTACGCGAGCCAGGCCTCGTGGAACGCGGGCCTGCTCGACGCCTCGGCCGCGCTCGTCTGCAACATCACGAAGGACCAGTCCATCCCGCTCGACAAGTACCACGTGGTCGGGCACGGGCAGCTGCAGCCGTACAACCGCGTCGATCCGGGCGCGAACTGGCCCTGGGCCCAGTACCTCGGCCTCGCGAGCCAGAAGTGCGGCGCCGTGCCGCCGCCGCCGCCGCCTCCGCCTCCGCCCGGCGACGCCACGACGATCGTCATCGACTCGAACCAGGCCGCGAACGGCGCGAACGCGGCGATCGAGGTCGGCTCGAACTGGACCGCGAGCAGCAACGTCGCCGGCTACTACAACACCGGCTACTGGTGGCGCTCGACCGGCGCCTCGTCGGACCTCGCGAAGTTCAAGGCCTACCTGCCGAGCGCCAAGAAGATGGCAGTCGACGCGTGGTGGCCGGCGGCGAGCGACCGCGCGCCCGAGGCGCCCTTCATCATCTACGATGGCAACGGCAACCAGCTCGACACCGTGGTCGTGAACCAGCAGCAGAACGGCGGCAAATGGGTGACGCTCGGCACGTACAACCTGACGGCGGGCTGGAACGTGGTCGCGCTCTCGCGCTGGACGACGGCGGGCTACGTGGTGGTCGCGGACGCCGTGCGCCTGCGCGCCGTGCCCTGAAGGCAGCGCGGCTCGTCGCGACGGGCGCGCTCGTCGCCAGCGTCTGCGGCGTCGCCGCGTGCCGGGGAGGGGCGCGCGACGCACCGGGCGCCACCTCGTCGTCGGCCGCCGGAGCCCCGCCCGCGAGCGCAGTCGTCACGTCGGTGGCGTCGAGCGCGACCCGCGCCGACCCCGCGCGCCCCGGCCCCACGGGTTTCATCGCGTTCGTCTCCGAGCGGCAGCCCGAGCGCGACGTCTACCTCGTCCCCGCGGCGGGCGGGCCGGCCGAGCGGCTCACGACCGCGCCGGGCGACGACTACCCCGCCGCCGTGTCGCCCGACCGGCGCACGCTCGTCACCGTGCGCGCCGAGACCCGAGCGGACGGCGCCCATCGCGAGCGGCTCGAGCTCCTCGTGGTCTTGGGAGAGCGCGGGCGCGAGCGCGGGGCGCCCCCCGTTTTCGAAGCGCGCGAGCTCACGAGCCCGAGCGGCCGCTGGCGCAACCCCGTCTGGCTCCCCGACGCCGGCGCGGTCGTCGCCGAGAGCGACCGCGACGGCTTCGTGGCGCTCTACCGCGTGCCCCTCGACGGGCGCGCGCCCGAGCGGCTCACCGACGACCGCACGGGCTCCTTCGACCCGAGCGTCGATCCGCGCGGCGCCTTCGTCGCCTTCGCGTCGAGCCGCGACGGCGACGCGGAGCTCTACCGCCTGGACCTCGGGAGCCGCGAGCTCCGGCGCCTCACCTGGTCCGAGGGCGACGACGCGACCCCGCGCTTCGCGCCCGACGGCTCGGCCATCGCGTACACGAGCCTGCGGCGCGGCGCCTTTCGCGCCTACCTGATGGGTCCGGACGGCGCCCACCCGCGCCCGCTCCTCGGCGCAGCGGACGCGGCCGAGGGCGCCGAGACGGGCTTTCTCGCCCACGAAGAGCTCGTGTGGTCGCCGGACGCGACGCGCATCGCGCTCGTCGAGCGCCGCACCGGCCGGGCCAGCGTGCGCGTGATCCGCGTCGCCGACGGCGTCGAGCTCGCGCACACCGAGGGACCCCACGACCAGACCCCCGTATGGTCGCCGGATGGCGCCTTCGTGGCCTTGGCCTCCGATCGCTCGGGTGACGTGGAAGTCTACCGCATGCGCGCCGATGGCTCGGAGCTCGTGGCCCTCACGAGCTCGCCCGGCGCGGACTGGCTGCCGCGGTGGATCGCGGAGTGAGTCGCAGGTCGAGCGGGGTGCGTCGAGCGCCGCGCGGAGGGCGGGCGGGCGCCGTGGTAGGCTCGAGCATGGCCGCTCGGAGCTCGGAGAAGTCCGGTGCGTGCGCGTCGCGACGGCGACCCAAGGTCGGGAAGGGAGTGCCATGCTCGGTGCTTCGAGATGGAGCACGGCGCGCGGTCGAATGCTCGCTCGACCGGGAGCCGACGTGAGCAGCGAGCGCCGCGCTCTCGCCTCGCCGGAGCTGCTCGACGCGGCGGCGGGCTTCGTCATCGAAGCCGCTCGCCGCGAAGGCGTGCGCGCGGCGGTCATCGGCGGCCTCGCGATGCAGGCGCACGGCTCCGATCGGTTGACCGCGGACGTCGACATCGCCGCCGACGCACTCATCGCGTCGCTGCCACGGGGCAAGGCGCTCTCCTTCGGTGGCGAGGAGACGAGCGCCCCGAACGGGATCCCGGTCGATGTCGTCGTTCGCACCGACGACTACGCGGCGCTCTACGCCGAGGCGATCGCCGAGGCCACGACCCTCCGCGGGCTGCCCGTGGTCGGCACCGAGCACCTCGTGGCCATGAAGCTCGCCGCCGGCCGCCCGAAGCACATCGCCGACCTCGAGGTCCTCGTGCTGCGCGAGGCGACCGACCTCGTGCGCGCGGAGGCCATCGTGCGAAAACACCTCGGGCCCTATGCGGCGCGCGAGCTGCGGGCGTTCGCCGAGGAGGCGCGGTGGCGCCGCGACCGCGGTAGGTAAGTCGGTAAGGCGGTGGGCGCGGCTCCGTGCCGATCAACCGAGCCGAGCGTGCGGGCTCTGCGCGAGCTTCCGCCCGGATCGGTGCCGGGCGACCGCCGCCCTGCGCGCGGGCTCAAGTCAGGGCGACGGGGCGGTGCGGCTCCGAGCGCGCTCGTCGGCGTTGTGCGCCAGCGTGGCGGCGGCCGCGTCCGACACCCCCGCGGGCACCTCCAGCAAGACGCCGTCCGGTTGCGCCAGGCTCTCCCCACCGCGTCGGTGAGGGAGACGAGCAAGGCCCGATCGCGCCAGCGGGTTGCGCTGCCTCACGTGGCTGCCGGCTCTCCGCCTTTCGACGTTCCGGGCGCGAGACGCGGGTGGTACGCTCGCGGCTCGAAAGCCGAAGGAGATTGCGATGCCGCGTCGCTCGGTCGTGGGCGTGCCCTGGGTGCTGCTCGGCGCCTGTCTCCTCTGGCAGTGCGGCTCCGGCGACGAGACGGAGCCGCCGCTTCCGCCGCCCCTCGATCCGGCCGAGTTTCTGCGGGCGCCGAAGAGCTGCGCGTACCTCTGCCCGAACTTCGACTGCGCGGAGAACGAGACGCCGTACGCGTGCCCGGCGCTCGGCGACTGGGGGGCGCTCCCGCACGAGGCGGCCTGTCCGGCGTGGGACGGGCTGTATCCCGCGCCCGTCGCGGGGCAGTGCGCGGCCTCGGTGCCGAGCGGCGCGGCCGTCCTGCGCCCCGGCCCCGACCCCGGAAACCCGGGCGTCCAGGTCCTGCCCAACGGGCGCGCCGTCGAGCCGGCGGGCGCGGTGTGGGTCTTCGACGATCCGGGTCTCGTCGGCGGCATGACGAGCGGCGTCGTGGCCGTTCCGGGCACGAGCTACGTGCTCACGGTCGACACCGGCAGTCGCGACCACGCCGTGCGGGTCGTCGACACGAGCCTCGTCGGCGTCGGCAACCCCGTCACCGCGGTCGTCGCGTTCACCGGCCACGACTGGCTCGACAGCGGTCTCGCCTTCGTGCCGCCCGGCCGGGTGTACGTGCCCACGGCCTTCGGGGTCGTGCAGGCGCTCGCCTTCGACCCGGCGACCGGCGGGCTCGCCCGCGACGACACGGCCTCTTTGCCGCTGCCGCTCGACGGAGAGGGCAACCCCTGGGCGGTCGCGTCCGTGGCGGCCTCGCCCGACGGCCGCTACCTCCTCGCGGCGCCTGCCCTCGAGAAGACGCTCCTCGTCTTCGACATCGACCCGGCCTCTGCGACCTACCTCGCGCAGCTGGGCTCGGTTGCGCTCGGCTACGGCGACGGCTTCGCCGTCGCCTTCGACCCGCACGACCCCACGGGCGCGCTCGCCTACGTCACGCTCTCGGGCGGCTCGCGCGTCGTCGAGATCGATCTCGGCGACCCGACGGCCCCCGTGAAGGGGCGCACCTTCGTCACGGGCAGCGCGCCCGAGGGCCTGGCCTTCCTCGACGCCCGCTGGCTCGTCGTCGCCAACGACTACGGCGAGACCCTCGCGCTCGTCGACCGCGTGAGCGGCACGGTGACGAGCGTGCCGGTCGAGCCGGGCGCGGTCGAGCGCGGGCTCGATCTGTCGCAGCTCGCGTGGGACGAGCCGCGCGCGCGGCTCTACGCGCTCTACGCCGGCATCGACGCCGTCGCCGCGTGGGACGTGGACGTCGCCGCGAGCCCGCCGCTCCTGACGCCGCTCGGCCAGGTGCCGACGGCGTGGTGGCCGAGCGGCATCGTCGTGCACCCCGACGGCTCGCTCACCGTGACGAACCTGCGCGGCAAGCCCATCGGCGCCTTGCTGTCGGGCTCGGACGACGAGGACAGCCAGATGCGCGGGAGCCTCCAGCAGATCCCGCTGCCGGGCGCGGCGGAGCTCGCGGCGGGTGAATCGGCCGTGGCCGCGACCCTCGCCGTCGGCGAGCGCGCCGGCTACCCCACCGTCGCGTGCCCGCCCGGCGTCGACGACTTCCCCGTGCCGGCCACCAACGACGCGCCATCCGCGCTCATCCGCCACGTCGTCTTCATCGTGCGCGAGAACAAGACCTTCGATGCCCTGCTCGGCGATCTGCCGAACGTCGAGGGCGATCCGAACCTGACGCTGAAGGCGAGCCCGGCCGACATGGAGGGCATCTGGCGCAACTTCCGCGACCTCGGGCGCTCCTTCGCCCTCTCCGACAACTTCTACAACCTGGCGGTCTCGTCGGTGCAGGGGCACCAGTGGACCACCTATGGTCGCACCACCGACTTCTGCGAGCGCACTTGGGCGGCCGGGCAGCGGCCGATCCCCTTCTGCGGCATCACCCCGGTCGGCCGCCCGGACGAGGGCTCGCTCTTCGACCGCGTGCAGGCGAGCGGCGAGCTCTACGCCTTGCTCGGCGAGATCGTCGGCGTGCCCCAGGAGCCCCCGGCCGACTTCAATCCGGTCGACGTCTTCTACCCGGGCGGCCCCTTCCAGAACATCGGCTACAGCGACATCGAGAAGGCCTGCTACTTCGCAGGGCGGGCGCGCGTCGCCTGCGACCTCGGCTCCTTCGTCTACATGACGCTGCCGAACGACCACACGCAGGGCGTGGCGCCCGAGTCCCCGACCCCCGAGACGATGTGCGCCACCAACGACGAGGCCACGGGCATGGTCATCGACGCCATCTCGCACAGCCCCTTCTGGGCCTCGTCGCTCATCGTCATCACCGAGGACGATCCGCAGCAGGGCGGCGACCACGTCGACTACCACCGGACGCCGCTCGTGCTCGTCTCGCCCTGGGTCAAGCGCGGCTACGTGTCGCAGACGCACATCGACGTCGCGTCGGTGCACAAGCTCTTCGCGCACGTCCTCGGCCTGCCCTATGGCAACCTGGCCGTGAAGAACGCCGGGCTGCCGCTCGACATGTTCACCTCCACGCCCGACTACACGCCGTACGACTACGTGTCCCGCTCCTGGCCGCTCGCCTGCGGGACGGAGGCCTTGCCGTCCGAGGTGGAGCTGACGCGCTCCTGGGACTTCGCGCGCGTCGACGAGCAGCCCGGCCTCGGCGCACAGGTCATGCGCTGGATGCGCGGGCGGCAGTACAGCGAGCTGCCGCCGCACCTCCGGGCCGAGGTCGACGCACGCAACGAGCGAAAGGCCCGGGGACTGCCGCCGCTCGACGCGGACGACTGAGCCGGGGACGCGCGCCGGCGCCGCACGTGCCCGCGCCCCCCCGACGCAGTAGGATCGACCCGATGGCCCAGGCCGCGCACAACGTCCGCTACGAGTACCGCGAGTACCTCGCGCACGAGCGCGCCAGCAACGTGAAGCACGAGTATCTCGAGGGCCGGATCTACGCGATGGCCGGCGGCTCGCCCGAGCACGCCCGCATCGCCGCGAGCCTGTCGCGCCTGCTCGGCAACCGCACGGCGGGCCGGCGCTGCGCGGTCTACAGCTCCGATCTGCGCGTGCGCGTGCTCGCCACGGGGCTCGCCACCTACCCGGACGTGACGGTCGTGTGCGGGCGCTTCGAGGCCGATCCTGCCGACCCGAACACCGTCGTGAACCCATCCTTGCTCGTCGAGGTGCTGAGCCCCAGCACCGAGGAGTACGACCGCGGCGAGAAGCTCGACCACTATCGCCGCATCCCGTCGCTGCAGGAGTGCGTGCTCGTCGCGCACGACGCGCGCGCGGTCGACGTGTGGCGCCGCGGGCCCGACGACTCCTGGACCGTGGAACGCGCCGTGGAGGGCGAGCGCGTCGCCATCGCAACCCTCGGGTGCGAGCTCGAGGTCGCGGATATCTACCGCGACGCGCTCGCCGGGGGCGGCGTGGGCTGAAGCGGCAGCCCACAGCAGCAACAGCGGCCGTCGATCGGTACCCGCAGTCGGACAGGGCCTTGCCGGCCGTCGATCAGTACCCGAAGTCGGACAGGGCCTTGCCGGCCGTCGTCTTCGGCGTCGCCGCGGCGGTCGGGGTCGGTGGGGTCGGCGCCGCCGGCGGTGTCGCGGCGACCGCGGTCGGCTTCGCGGCGACGGTCGTCGGCGGAACGGCGGCCTTGCCCGTCGGTGCCGCCGAGGCCTCCGCCGTGCCCGACCCGGTCGGCTCGCTCGTCCCGGCAGCGACCGCGGTGCTCGCCGTGTCCGCGCGCGCGGTGCGTGGGGTCGTGGGCACCGCGGTGCTCGAGTCGCCGGGGCTCGCGGCGGCGGCGGTCGCGGCCGGTCCGGTGGCGGCGTCGCTCGATTTGCCGACGACGACCACGGCGGCGATGACCCCGCCCATGCCGAGCGCGACGAAGGCCGCGAGCACGATGGGCATGCGGCTCTTCGGCCGGGCGTTCGGCGCGTCGCCGAACGCGCCCGTGGCGAAGGCGCCCAGGCTGCCGTGGGTCACGTCGGCCCCCTGCGAGGACGGCGAGGGGAAGGGCGGCGCGCCGTAAGAGATGGCGCCGGGCGACGCCCCGAGCTGCGGGCCGCCCGGATGCGAGCCCGCGAGCGACGGCGAGGAGGCGTGCCACCCGCCCGTCCCTGGACCCGGCGAGGCGCCGAAGCCCTGTGGCGCCGACGGGCGCGCGTGCGCCAGCGACATCGCGCCCCATGCGGGCTGCGAGCGCGAGGCGAGCCACCCGGAGAGCGCCTGGTGCATCTCGCCCGCGGTCTGGAAGCGGGCCGCTGGATCGCGCGCCATGGCCTTGACGATGACGTCGGCGAGGGCCGGATCGAGCTCGGGCAACAGGGCACGGGGGTGCGGCTGCGCGTCGAAGCAGATCTTGAACATCAGCTCCGGCAGGGTCGGCGCGCTGATGGGGACCGTGCCGAGCAGCGCCTCGAAGAGGATGACGCCCACCGCGTAGACGTCGGCGCGGCCGTCGACCGAGGCCGAGGCGCGCACCTGCTCGGGGCTCATGTAATAGGGCGTGCCCATCATGGTGCCCGTGCGGGTCATCTGGGCCTCGTCGCCCGTCATCTGACTGAACTTCGAGATGCCGAAGTCGAGGATCTTCACGCGCGGAGGCTTGCCCCGGCGCCGCTGGAGGAACACGTTCGCGGGCTTCAGATCGCGGTGGACGATGCCCTTGCTGTGCGCCTCGCCGAGCCCGTCGAGCAGCTCGAGGAGCACGACGACGACGTCCTCGGGGCGCATGCGCCCGCGCGCCTTCAGGTGCTCGCGCAGCGTCTCGCCCTCGAGGTACTCCATCACCATGAAGCGCGAGCCGTCGGCGAGCATGCCGACGTCGAGGATCTCGACGATGTGCTCGGAGCCGATCTGCCCGGCTGCCTGCGCCTCGTTGATGAAGCGCTTGACCCAGGTCTCGTTCGACGCGACCTCGCCGTGCAGGACCTTGATGGCGACGCGCCGCTGGATGAGCGTGTTCTCCGCGACGTACACGGCGCCCATGGCGCCCTGCGCGAGCGGCCGCTCGATGCGGTACTTGTTCTCGAGGATCTGACCTGCGACGAGCGCCATGGCTCACTCCGGGCGGCCGGTCGCCGGCCGGGGGGACAGCCGCCGAGACGCACACCTTCAGCCCAGTATAGCCCGCAAGGCCGCATTCACGAAGGGAGCGCAGGGATCCACCGCGTGACGCTACGGCACCGCGGCGCGTCGCGGCGCGCGAGCGCGCTCAGCAGGGACTGCCGTTCACGCACGAGCCGCTGCCGTTGCATACCTTGCCGGGCGCGCAGATGAACGAGCAGTCGAGCGCGTCGCAGGTCCCAACCGGATCGAGGCCCGAGCCGTCGCAGGCGTTGCACACGCCCGCGCACGCCGTGTTGCAGCAGAACCCGTCGGCGCAGAAGGTGCTGGCGCAGTCGGCCCCCGTCGTGCACGCGACACCGTTCGGGTACTTGCAGGTCCCGGCGGAGCAGGAGCCGCCGTTCGCGCACGCGCTGCCGTTGGGGTCGGCGCCCGAACAGGAGTCGGCGAGCTCGCTGCACGACTCGGCGCAGTTCGCGTCGCCGTCCGGGCCCGGGCACGGGTTGCCCTGGTGGTTCGTGCAGTTGCCCGCGTTGCACGAGTCCGCGCCGTTGCAGTAGGTGGCGTCGTCGCACGCCGCGTCGTTCGGGTCGTTGGCCGTGCAGCTCTGCGCGCCCTCGTCGCACGACTCGCTGCAGTCGACGTCGGCGTCGCCGAGGTTCCCGAGGCAGGGGTCGCCCGAGTGGCCCGTGCAGGCGCCCGCCACGCACGAGTCCAGGCCGTTGCAGTACACGCCGTCGGCGCAGTTCGTGCCGTTCGGCTTGTTGGCGAGCCCGCATTGTCCGCCCGTGCAGGTGCGATCCTGACAGGCGAGCGGGGCGCCGCACTGGCTCGCGCTGGCGCAGCCGGCGCAGTTGCCGTTGCCGTCGCAGAACAGCGTGGCCGGGTCGCCGCAGGGTGTGCTCGCGGGCAGGTTCGTCAGCACCACCGTGCCGCCGCTGCAGCCGTCGGCCGTGCAGTCGTTGCTGTCGTCGGGCACGTCGCTGTCGTCGGCCTGCGAGGAAGGCACGCCTCCGGTACACGAGACCGCCTGGCAGTCGCCGACGACCTGCTCCGGGGCCGGGCCGTCCGCGACGGGACCGTGGACGCACGCACCCACGCTGCACACGTCGATGGTGCAGGGGTTCGGGTCCTCGCAATCGGCCGGGACCGCGCACTCCGGGCCGCCCCCGGTGCCGCTGCCTCCCGATGCGCTCGCCCCGCCGCCGCCGCCGCCCCCGCTGCCGCCCGTGCCGGTCCCGAAGGCGCGCTCGGGCGACGTGCACGCCCCGACCAGAGCGACGCTGGCGATTGCGAGCCAGGCGCCGAGGCCGAGGAAGATGCCGGTGCGGGAAGGCGACACGTGGACCTCCGGAGCTCGCCGCCGTCGGGCGAAGGATGGCCGCCATGATACAGCACGCGCCGCGGGCGCGTGATACGCTCGCCGCCGAGCTCACGAGCGCGCCCCGGCCGGGCCCCAGCCCCGCTGCTCGACGAGGAGTCCCATGCACCGCACCTTCCGCGCCGCCGTCGTCGCCCTGGTCGCAGCCACCGCGCTCGCCGGCATGACCGGCCCGGCCTACGCCGGCGATCCCACGGCCGAGGACCGTGCGGCCGCACGGTCGGCCGCCGAGCGCGGCTCGAAGCTCTACAACGAGAAGAAGTACGCCGAGGCGCTCGACGCCCTCACGCGCGCCGAGGCGCTGCTCCACGCGCCGACGCACGTCCTCATGCAGGCCCGCTGCCACGTCGCGCTCGGGCAGCTCGTGAAGGCCCAGGAGGCCTACATCAAGGTCACGAGGGAGACGCTCGATCCGAAGGCGCCCACGGCCTTCAAGGGCGCGCAGGCGAGCGCGGCGACCGAGCTCCAAGCCCTCACGCCGCGGATCGCCGAGGTCACGCTCGTCGTCGTCGGCCCGGGCGCCGACGGGGCGACCGTCACGCTCGACGGCGCACCCGTGCCGGCGGCCCTCGTGGGCATGGCGCGGCCGCTCGATCCGGGCAAGCACGTCTTCGCGGCGACGACGGCGAAGGGTGCGCGCGCCGAGGTCAAGGTGACCCTCGCGGAGGGCGAGACGAAGACCGTGGAGCTCACGCTCGCCGGCGGCGCCGGTGTGGGACCCGAAGCCCCCGGGCCCGGCGACGGGACGCCGGGACCGACCGGTCCCGGTGACGACGGTGGCAGCGGAGGCTCGGGCCTGCGCGCCGGCTCCTACGCGATGATGGCGCTCGGCGGCGCGGCCGCCGTGGCGGGCGTGGCGCTCACGGTCGTGTCGCTGAAGACCCGCGGCGAGGCCGACGACGAGTTCGACGCCTGCGGCGTCGGGTGCTTCGGCGCGCCCGCCGACTCGGTTCGCGACCTCGACGCGAAGGCGACGACGCTCGGCAACGTGTCCATCGGCCTCTACGTCGGCGCCGGGGTGCTGCTCGGCGCGGGCATCGGCATGTTCGTCGCCGCCGGCAGCGACGCCGCCGCCGAGCCGAAGACGGGCTCGGTCGAGTGGATGCCCTGGCTCGGCTTCGGTCGAGGCGGCGTGAGCGGGCGGTTCTAGCGGGTCGGGCGGCGGCGCCCACGGGACCGTCCTCGATACCCCTGCGCAGCAATTGCCCGCTCGGCGCGTGCGGGCCGGCCGGTGCGCAAGTCGTGCGCACCTCGGCGGCGGAGCGCGGTGCGGAGCCTGCCGGTTCCGCGTGATGCGCGCGGACGGCGCGCGGGCACGGACCTTGCTACGGTGAGCGGCATGAAGCTCCGAACCCTCCTCCTCGCCGCCGGCGCCGCTCTGCTCGGTGCCTCCGGCTGTGCCACCACGCCGGACGAGACCGCCAAGCCGGGCACGAACGAGCAGCCGCTCGCCCAGCCGGCCGCCCCCGGCGACGGCCCCGCGACCCCGACCCCGGCCCGCCCCTGCCCGGGTTTCGTGGACGAAGATGGCGACGGCGTGTGCGATCTGCGCGCCTCGGGGGCCTGCCCGGGTGGCTGCGGGAACTTCGTCGACGAGGACGGCGACGGCATGTGCGATCGCGCCGGCCAGGGCGGCTGCGGCAAGTTCGTCGACGAGAACGGCGACGGCGTGTGCGACCACGCCGGCACGGGCTGCGGCAAGATGGGCGGCGCGGGCGAGTGCCCGCACAAGGGCGGGATGATGGGCGGCGCGGGCGAGTGCCCGCACAAGGGCGGGATGATGGGCGGCTCGGGCGAGACCCCGCACGAGGGCTGCGGCATGGGCCAGGGCTTCGTCGACGCGAACGGCGACGGGGTGTGCGATCGCGCGGCCGAGGGCGGCTGCATGCACCGGCGCGGCGCCGGCGCTCCGTGACGAGGTCGCCGCGTCGGCCAGACCGGTGACAGCGCAGGCGGGCTACCGCATGCAGGGTGTCATGCGATCGCGACCGAAGCTCCTGTTGCTCTTCTCGGTGGCGACGGCGCTCGGCCTCGTGGCGCTCATCGCCGTCCAGACCGGCGACGCGCTCGGGCACGTCGCGCGCGCCGCGACGGACAAGGCCGAGACGCTCGAGCGCACCATGGTGAGCGCCATCCGCGGCGTCGCGCGCTTCGGGCGCGACAAGGAGGAGCGCATCGCGGCGGTGCTCGAGGAGATCGCCCGCGACCCACAGGTCGTGTCCGTGGTGCTGCGCGACGGCGCCGGCGCGGTCGCCGTGTCGGCCGGCCGCGGCGCCGACGGCGGCGCCCCGAGCACCGGGCGCGACGACAGCGGGCTGCTCGTCCGCACGACGAGCTTCGAGCTCGACTCGGCGTGCGGCGGCGGTTGCGGCGCGCACCTCGGGCCGGGCGCACCCATGCCGCCCGGCTCCTACGAGCTCGTGCTGCGCTTCGACCCGAGCGCCGGCGCCGAGGTGCGCTCGGTCATCCTGCTCGAGGCGGGCATCGCCCTCGTCCTGCTCCTGTGCGCGGCGGGCTTCGCGACGGCGCTCGTGCGCTCCACGCGCCACCGCGAGCGCCTCCTGCGCCGCGTGGAGCTCGCCCAGCAGAAGACCGAGAGCCTCGAGTCGCTGCGGCTGCTCGCGACCGGCCTCGCCCACGAGATCCGCAACCCGCTCGGCGCCATCCGCGGCTTCGCGCAGCTCACCCACGAGCAGTCGCCCGAGGGCGAGGCGCGCGAGCGGACCGCGATCATGCTGAGCGAGCTCGACCGCGTGTCCGAGCGGCTCGAGGAGTTCCTCGCCTTCGCGCGGCCGCGCCAGGTCCGGCGCCAGCCGGTCGATCTGCGGCGCCTGTGCGACGAGGTCGCGACGCTGCTCGGTCCGGACGCGCAGGCGGCCGGCATCGAGCTCTCGGTCGAGGCCGCGCCCGGCGAGGTCGTCGTCGAGGGCGACCCCGCGCAGTTGAAGGAGCTGCTCCTCAACCTCGCGCTCAACGCGGTCGAGGCCTGCCATGAAGGAGGCCGCGTGCGCCTGCGCGTGCGGGCAGGCACGGCCGAGGTCGCCCTCGCGGTCGAGGACGACGGCCGCGGCATCCCGGCGGAGGATCTGCCGCGCGTGTTCGAGCCGTACTTCACGACCCGCGCCCACGGCAGCGGCTTGGGCCTTGCGATCTCCAAGCGCATCGCGGAAGGTCACGGCGCCACCCTGAACATCGACAGCGCGCTCGAGCGCGGTACGACGGCGACGCTGCTCATCCCCACCTCCGCCTGAGCCCCGCGGCGCGGGGCGCGAGACCCCCCTTGCCCCACGTGCTCATCGTCGACGACGACGCCCCGTTCCGGCGCATGCTGGAGGCGGCGGTGCGCGCGGCGGGGCTCGAGGCCCGCGGCGTCGCCTCGGGCGAGGCTGCGCTCGCGGCCATGGGCGCGGAGCTGCCCGCCCTCGTGCTGCTCGATCTGCGCATGGCGCCCGGGGCGATGGACGGTCTCGCGACGCTGCGCGAGGTGCGCGCGCGCTTCGGAGAGCTCGCGGTGGCGCTCATCACCGGCCACGGCGACGTGCCCGCGGCGGTCGCGGCCATGAAGCTCGGCGCCCTCGATTTTCTCGAGAAGCCGATCGACCTCGCCGATCTGCGGCGGCTGCTGCGCGAGGTCTCGGGGCGCGACGACGCGGTCGAGCCGGGGCCGCCGTCGCCGGTCTTCGGCGGCATCGTGTCGGCGAGTCCGCGCTTCGTGGCGGCGCTCGAGCTCTGCGCGGCCGCGGCCGCGTCGACGGCGCCGGTGCTGCTGCGCGGCGAGAGCGGCACGGGCAAGGAGCTCGCTGCCGCCTTCGTGCACGCGCACAGCCCGCGCGCCGCGGGGCCCTTCGTGAAGGTCAACTGCGCGGCCATCGCGCCCTCGCTGCTCGAGTCGGAGATGTTCGGCCACGAGGCGGGCGCCTTCACGGGCGCCGACAAGATCCGGCCGGGCCGCTTCGAGGTGGCCGAAGGAGGCACGCTCCTGCTCGACGAGATCGGCGAGCTGGCGGCCGAGCTCCAGGCGAAGCTGCTGCGCGTGCTGCAGGAGAAGGAGCTCGAGCGCGTGGGCAGCTCGCGCACGCGGCGCGTGGACGTGCGCGTCCTCGCCACCACGAACCGCGACCTCGAGGCGGCCATCGCCGCGGGGCGCTTCCGCGAGGATCTCTACTTCCGGCTCAACGTCTTCGAGGTGGTGCTGCCCCCGCTGCGCGAGCGTCCGGAGGACATCCTGCCCCTCGCGCACCATTTCATCGCCGAGCTCGCCCCACACGAGCGCCGCCGACTCGCGCCCGAGACCGAGGAGCTGCTCCGGCGCTACCGCTGGCCCGGCAACGTGCGCGAGCTCCGGAACGCGATCGAGCGCGCCACCATCCTGGCGCGCGGCGGCATCATCCACCCCGAGCACCTGCCGCCGACGGTCGGCCTCGGCGCGCCCGGCGCCGCGAGCCCCTCGGTGCCGCCGCCCGACGAGCCCTCGCGGGCGCCGCGCTTGGGCACCGTGCACGATCTCGAGCGCCAGCTCATCGTCGACACGCTCGCCGCGCACGACGGCAATCGCACCCACGCGGCCCGGGCGCTCGGCATGAGCCGGCGCGCCCTGCTCTACAAGATCAAGCGCTACGGGCTCGGCGAGGGCTGAGCCCGAAACGGCCTGTAAGGTCCGCGGCCCGGCCGCGTTTTGAATGGCGCCGCGGTCTCGCCCGTCGAACGGCGTGCCCGCCGGGCCGGAGGTTTCCATGTCCGTCGCAGTGCGCGCGCGCGCCGTGCTCGTCACCGTTGTGGCAGCCCTCGCTCTGGCTCTCGTGCCGGGCTGCATGCCGAAGACGCCCGAGCCGCCCCGGGATCCGGGTGCCATCCTCGCGGGCGGTGCGCTCGCGACGCCGCTCCTGCTCGCGGGCAGCGAGCGCACCGTGTACGCGCGGATCCGCATCGAGACCCAGGCGCTGCCCGAGCGGCCGCGCGGCCCGGTCAACGTGGCGCTCGCCATCGACACCTCCGGCTCGATGATGGGCGCGCCCATCGAGGAGTCGCGCCGTGCGGCGCTCGCCATGATCGCCGCCCTCGCGGACGGCGACCGGCTCGCGGTCGTCGCCTTCCACACCGAGACCGTCGTGGTGCTGCCGTCGACCGAGCTCGACCGCGAGGTGCGCGCCGAGGTGAACCGCAAGGTCGCGGCGCTCGAGGCCATCGGCACGACCGATCTCGGCGGTGGCCTGGCCGCGGCCGTGCGCGAGGTGCGGGGCCACTTCGACCCGCACGGGGTGAACCGCGTGGTGCTGCTCGGCGACGGCATCCCCAACGACCCCCGGTCGATCGAGCCGACGGCCCGCGACGCGGGCGAGGCCGGCATCGCCATCACCTCGCTCGGGCTCGGCCTCGACTACGACGAGATCCTGATGGGCAAGATCGCCGAGCTGTCGGGTGGTCGCTACCGCTACGTCGAGAGCGCGGACAAGGTCGCGTCATTCTACCAGGAGGAGCTGCTGCGCATGCACACCGTGTACGCGCGCGGGGCCTCGCTCGTGTTGACGGCCGGGCCGGGCGTGCGCCTCGAGGCCGTGGCCGGTGCGCCCAACCCGCCCTCCGGGGGCAAGGCCTACGTGCCCATCGGCGACATCGCGCGCGGCGACAGCCGCGACGTCGTCGTGCGCATGAAGGTGACGCCGCGCAAGGCGGACGTGCCGATCGAGCTCCTCGACGCGGTGCTCTCGTTCCAGGACGGGGTCGGCACGGGAGCGCGGCTCGAGCGACGCGTCTTCTTCGGGGCCATGACGAGCTCGGACGCCGCCAAGGTCGCGGCGGCGCGCAACGCCGAGGTGGAGCTCGCGGCCGCGCTCGCCGAGGCGGGCACGACGACGCTGACGGCCCTCGGGCTCGCCAAGCAGGGTCAATACGTACGCGCCCGCGCGCTGCTGAAGGAAGGCGCCGAGGCGGCGCTCTCGCAGGCGAAGCAGACGCCGAGCCCGGCGCTCGAGAAGCACGCGGCCGACATGGAGAGCGTCGCGGCAGACATGCCGGAGACCGATCCCGCGCCGGTTCCCTCCTCCGTCAACGGCTACGACTTCGCGGACGACGAGCTCGTGTCCCCCATGCCTGCAGCCGAGATGCAGCTCTCGGAGCCCTCCCTGCGCATGCGCAAGGAGGTCCACCAGAAGGCGTACGAGATGTCGCACTAGGAAGGGGTCGAGGGGTCGAGGGGTCGAGGGCGGAGGCAGCGCACGAGTACCTCGACACAGAGGTCGTGACTGATGTCTCGCCATCGGACCGCAACGTAAGGGCCATCGCCCGCGTGTCGATCCCCGGCGCCAACCCGACTGCTGCTGCGAGCCGAGCTGGCGTTGACGTTGACCTTGACGTCGACGTGGTCGTGGACCTTGACGGCGACGTCTACGTGGACTTGGTCGGCCGAACCGTGGACGCGCGTCCTGACCGCCCCGCGGTCACGCGGACCGCGGCGACCAGCTGGCCCGAGCGGCGGAGTCCGTGGTCCGCAACATCGCGGAGCGCGCTCTGCCGCTTCTCGGACGCAGCCGGCTGTGCCGCGGTACTAGGCCGAGAAGCAGCGATTAGCCGTTAGCCGTTAGCCATTAGCCCAGAGAACTCGCAGTGTTGCCGGTTCTCCAGGTGCGCCCCGATGGCACGTTTCAGGTGAAACGGTGACGCCCCGTGACGGCACGTATCATCTCG